>NZ_JBLWIT010000101.1:0-134467 GCF_048381435.1 Rhodococcus mengyinensis
CTCTCCGCGTTGCGGGCGATCTTGGCCGTGACGCTTCCCGCGTTGACGACCTTTTCGCCACCCGGCAGCGGCACGAAGGTGTCGGCGTTGGCCGCACCCGTGGACATCAGGCCGAGGACTACAGCCGCAGCGGCACCAAGGCCGGCAATGCGGGCTCCACGGCGCAGCACTGACTTACGGATTGTGCTCATTCATTCCCTCATTCGTGATTGTGGCAGCGAACCGACAGCACGTCATCGCACGGGATCGGTGGCGATCTCGTGCAATGACGGAACATGGTGTCGAACAGGTGAATTTGTGTGATTCGGGTGGGTTGTTGGCGGACCGAGCGGACTATCGCCGCAGTACCGCCTGGGCTGCCGAACGCCCGGTCTGGACTGCGCCCTCCATGTAGCCGGAGACCCAGTAGTCCGATCCGGCGACGAAGAACGGCGGCTCGTGCGCCGCATGTAGTGGGCCGATCGCGGAGAGATCACCGGGAGCGTAATGCGCCATGTATCCCAATGAGTATGGCTTGATGGACCATTCCTCGGTGAACAGTGCCGTCGGGTGGGCGGCAGCCTCTCCGTACATCCGTGACAATGCCGTGCGGGCGTCCACGTCACGCGCAGACTGATCTCCGGCGAGGTGAAACGACAACTGCGCCGGCGGCACGAGCGCGGACAACAGACCCGGCCCTTGCACCCAGGTGGAACCGAGAAGTCCATCGCCGTAGGCGGATCCGCTCTCACCCTGGCCGCGCCAGAATGAAGTCTCGTACGCGGCGACCACTTTCGCGGTGAGCGAGTTGCGAATCCGGTGAAGGGATTCGAGGCGCTCGGACGACAGCCCGGTGATGGCGACCTGCCTGAGAGGAGCAACAGGAATCGCACACACGACATTCGCCGCGGCGACCGTGCGACCCCCACGGAGCTCCACGGTGACTCGGTGGGGCTCGACGTGGAGAGCGGTGACGGCACTCGACAGTTCGATTCGGTCTCCGAGCTCGTCAGCCATCCGATGGGCGACCGTTGCGCTACCCTCCGCAACCGTCGACCGAGTCCACTGGTCGATGTCGTAGTACCTCTCGAGGGCGGTCGCGCCGACCGAAGACATCTTGCGCAGCTCGGCCAGGAGCGAAGTCCGGGCCGTGCCGTCCGCAGCCAGTCCCGCCTTCGCCAGCTCGAACATGCGACTCACCGCGGGTCGAGCCGCAACCTCGTCGAGCCACGTGGCGAAGGACAGGGAGTCCAGCACCTTCGCGTCGGGATGTGCCCACGGATTGTCGGGCTGAACCTGCTTCGCGAGAGCGACCATCAACTGAGTCACACGCTCGTAGTCCGCAACATCTTCCTCGGTCATCCAGGCTGCCTGGTCACCACGGATGACGGTTCCGTCGATATCCCACACCGTCTGGCCGGGTTCGGAGATGTAGCTGTCACGCAGCGACAATCCGAGTTCGTTCACCAGACCGATGTACGACGTGTGGGAACTCCCGACCAACTCGCCGCCGAGCTGAACGATCCGGCCATCGTCGAGTCGGGTCTGTTTGACCCGGCCCCCGACGCGATCCCGGGCCTCGAGGACCCGGACATCGAGACCTCCATGCACGAGGTCCCGCGCGGCTGAGAGGCCGGCGAGCCCGGCCCCGAGGACTACCACGTCCAGAATTGTTTCTCCGCTCCGTGATGTTCGAACCACAGTGTGGCTCATGATGTGTGAGGGCAGGGCGCGACTGTGAGGCCAGGAGTGCGGGGAGAAGCTGCACGAATGCCGGCGGCGCTGCTCACCTGCCGATTTCGGTGACCGGCGCCGAATCGCCGCCCTGTCGGGTCGGCGCGGAACAGCGCAGGTCGGAGATGAGTACTGTCAGCCGGATGTCATCCGCGTCTCGCCCGAGGAGCGAGAAGTTTCGAGGAATGAAATCAACTTCCGAATGACGAGAACTGTATCTACCGGGGGATATGGCGTCAAGGCCCGAATTCCCGCGAGACGGGCACCGGTTTTCCGGTCGAGTGGACAGGGCCGCGGCCGTGGGTGGAGCCGAGGAGGTTGTGTCCCGCTCGGCGGGGATGCCGTCCCGGCCCGGCCCGCGTGCTAGTAGCTTTGCGTGCATGTCCACTTCAGACGTGCGCGCGCAATCGGAAGCCTCGCCGAGCTCGGTCAAGACCCTCGCTCGCGGTCTGGAGATTCTGCAGCTCTTCTCGGAGGACGATCCGGAGTTGAGTCAGAGCGACATCGCGTCACGGTGTGGCCTGCCGATGCCGACCGTCCACCGATTGGTGGGGACGCTGGTCGGTCACGGGTTTCTCGAGCCGGTCGCGGGCGGTCGAAATCTTCGATTGGGCAGCACGCTGCTGCAGCTCGCGGGACCGTTGATCGCTCGGAGCGATCCGACCGTGGTGATACGTCCGAAGCTGCACGAGTTGTCGAAGCAGTCGGGTGAAACCACGAACTTGGCCATGCTGCTCGGACCGTGGGTGGTGTACTTGGATGGGGTGACCGGATCGCGCATGCTCACACCGCAGGCGACGATCGGTGCGCGGATCTCCGCGCACAACACGGCGCTGGGGAAGGCGTTGCTCGCCCAGTTGGACGACGCGGAGGTCAGGGAGCGCATCGGTGAAGGTCCGTATCATCGGACGACGAAGCGAACCGCAGCTGATTGGCCCGAGCTGAAGAAGCGGCTGGACGAGGTTCGCAGGACCGGGATCTCGATCTCGGACGAAGAGTACGAAATCGGCCTGACCTCTATCGCGATCGCGTTGCCGCCTCAGTCGGACGGGACCTTGCGCGGGATCAACATCTCGTTGCCGCTCAGTCGCGCGACCGAGGAATTCCGGGTCACGGCGATTGCCATGTTGCGCGACGTGGCGGCAGCGGTCTCGGCACGCTAGACCCTTCGACCTCGAGTCGTTTCAGGCCGCAACTGACTGTTGACGGCCAGTTCGTGCCGTCCGTACTGTTCTCGCTATGCGAAAGTCAATTTCTCTCCCTGAAAGTAACGGCGCAACGGGGAGGGTGGAGTCGACCTTCCTGGTGACCCGTGAAGTGCGGCGCGAAGCCGACGGTATCTGTTCGTTTCGCTTCGAACGCGCTGATGGCGGCACCTTGGAGGCGTGGGAACCCGGCGCCCATCTGGACTTCACCCTCCCGTCGGGTCTCACTCGCCAGTACTCTTTGTGCGGCGATCCCTCGGATGACCGCAGTTACCTGGTCGCGGTGCTCGACCAGCCCGAGGGGCGTGGTGGTTCCCGCGAGTTTCACTCCTCGCTCGCACCCGGGGTGACGATCGAGGTCCGCGGACCGAGGAATCATTTCCCCCTCGTCGACGCCGAGTCGTACCTGTTCATCGCCGGCGGCATAGGCATCACGCCGATCCTCCCCATGGCCCGTGCCGTGGCGGCGGCAGGGAAACGCTGGCGAGTTGTCTACGGCGGCAGGACGACCGAGTCGATGGCCTTCCTCGAGGAACTTCGACAGCTGCAGGGTGACACGGACTTCGTGCCGGAATCCTCGCGCGGCCGGATCGATCTGGCGGGGGCGCTCGCTGCCGCTCCGGCTGGTACGCAGGTCTACTGCTGTGGTCCGGAACCGCTGCTGCGGGCAGTCGAGGAGTGCTGCGCGAACCACGCGAATGTGGGGGCCTTGCATTTCGAGCGCTTCGGAAGTGCTCGTCTTCCCGGCGACTCGACGCCCCGAGCCGACGATGCCGGCGCCACGTCCGGACTGGCGCGGTTCGAGGTCGAGCTGGCCTCGACCGGGACGACGGTCGTGGTGGACGAGGGGGACTCGATTCTCGATCGGGTGCTCGAGGTCGTCCCCGACTGGCCGTGGGCTTGTCGCGAAGGATATTGCGGCAGTTGCGAAGCCCGTGTGGTCGACGGCGAGCCGGAGCATCGGGACGACGTGCTCACGGACGAGGAACGAGCTTCCAACGCGGTCATGATGATCTGCGTCGGGCGTTCCTGCTCGCCGCGCCTGGTCCTCGACATCTGACCTTCGCACGGGCGCCCAATTTTCATTGACACTCGCCAATCCGCAGAGCTATTCTCATTGAGCAAAAGTTACTTCCATACAGTGAAACAAAATGGAGTTGAGGCAAGCCTATGACTACGGCAGGCTTTGAGATCGCAAACCCCGCTCTCACGCTCGAGGACACGGCTGCAACGGCAGCCCGCTTGGCGCAGGAGTTTGCAGTCAGCGGCTGCGGAGTGCCGAGCAATCAGGGTTCACCTTCCGACGCCGACTCCCGCGCGGCATATGCCGCATACGGGAAGGCCGGGCTCATCGGGATGCACTGGCCGCAGCGTTACGGCGGACGCGGGCTGGACGCACTGTTCACATTCGCCGTCGAGGAACAGCTCGGATACAACTGGCTGCCACTCTCGAGCTACCTCCTGTCGGTGAAAACGATTGGGAATGCCCTACTTCAGTTCGCCAGTGAGGAAATGTGCCAGATCTTCCTCCCGCAGATCGCCTCCGGCGACATGATCTTCTGCCAGGGGTTCTCCGAACCCGAAGCGGGCACCGACCTCGCGTCGCTTCGCACCACGGCGCGCCGCGACGGTGACCGGTTCATCGTGAACGGCCGCAAGATCTGGACATCGAGCGCCGAACACGCCGACTGGGTGTACCTCGCAGTCCGTACCGGTTCCACCGAGGCACGTCACCGTGGACTTTCCGTCTTCCTCGTGGACATCACCACGCCGGGCATCGTCGTGGACGTACACAAGACGCTGGGAGGCGGAACTCTCGGCGAACTGACGTTGACGGACGTGTCCATCCCGGCCGATCAGATCGTCGGCGAGGAAAATGCCGGTTGGGAAATTCTCATGGGCACACTCGATTTCGAGCGGGTTACCAGTGAGAAAGTCGGCATCGTCCTGCGTCTTCTCGACGACATGGCGCCTCTGGTCGCATCGCCGAGGGATCGCGAGATTCTCGCGGGGCTCCGCGGGGACGCGCAGATCGCGCGCCTGCACGGACGCCGCGCCACGGAGCGACTCGATGCACGACAGGACGCGAGCGCCGAATCCTCGATGGCCAAACTGTCGATCGCGCTGCTGCTGCAGGAACTGGCTGACGCGGCGGTAGAAGTGCTCGGTCCGCGTGCGTTGATCGAAAGCGGCCCGGGCGCAGTGCTCGACGGTAAACTCGCGGCACTTTCCCGCGCAGCGGCGGCGACCACCATCGCGGGCGGTGTTTCGGACATTCAACGCAAGAACATCTCCAGGCGAAGGGTAGGCGCAGCGTCATGACCGTACCGACCGCCAAGCCGCTCGCCGGGTTGCGTGTGCTCGACTACGCGCAGTACGTCGCGGGCCCGTTCGCGGCGATGATGCTGGCCGATCTCGGCGCGGAAGTCATCAAGGTGGAACCCCCGAACGGTGACGCCTGGCGGCACTACGAGCCGTTGACCCCGGATGGCGGACGATGGTTCATCTCGCTGAATCGCAACAAGAAGTCAGTGGTCGCGGACCTGAAAACTGAACGGGGACAAGATTTCAGTCGTGCGTTGATCCGCACGGCGGATGTCGTGATCCACAACATGCCCCCGGAACGGGCCGTGCGGTTCGGTTTGGATCGCGACACCGTCAAATCCGTCAACCCCGACGCGGTGTGGTGCTGCGTGTCGGCATTCGGCACCGACGGGCCCGAATCGCAGACCCTCGGCTACGACTTGATCGCGCAGGCGGCGTCCGGACTCCTGCTCGCCGACGCGCGCAGTGGTGATCCCGTACCACGTCGATCCGGTGGCATCGCCATGGCCGATCTGACGGCCGGCCTGCTCACCTTCGCGGCGGCGCTCGCCGGTCTCACCGACCGCTTCCGGCGACACGGCGAGACCGGCGTGTCCAAAGGTTTCGAGGTGTCGCTGCTCGGAGCGTCGTTGGCCGTGCAGGTACAGCGGTTCGTGTCGGTCGGAGGCAGCGAGTTCGACGACGCGCCCGCCGTCTGCGACGAGACGAGACTCGAGCAACTGGCCGAAACGGTGACGGAGTCGGACGAACTGGAGCCGTACTACCGTTGCTACGGCGCCTCGGACGGATTCATTGCGCTGGCCTGTCTCAATCTGGCGCAGCGCCGGAAAGTCCAGGCGCTACTCGGTATCGACGACCCGTGGGCGGTCAACCCACAGGCCGAGCCCGCCGACCAGGCGGAACGGGTGATGCGGAGTTCGCTGAAACACCGATTCGCCGAGGTGATCAAGACCGACACCGTCTCCCACTGGGTCGCGGCGTTCGAGGAACTCGGCGTTCCCGCCGGGCCCGTTCGCGAGATCACGCAAGCGCATTCTCTACCGCAGGTGCGCGCCAACGGACTCGTGCAGACGATCGAACAACCCGAGATAGGTCCCGTCAGCGTACTGGGATCGATCTTCAAGATCGACGGACAGGCCCGGCCCGACGCCGGTTCTGCACCGCGTCTCGGCGAACACACTCAGCAGCTGGCCGAGCTCGTCAGCGCAACACATACTTCGGAAGGGATCGCGACAGCGCGATGACTGAAAACGTAACGATGACGAAAGACGACGTTCGAGAGTTCGCGTCTTCGGTGAAGAGTATCTGCAGTTCTTTCCCGACGACGGGATCCTGGGCGCCCGATCGTCCCTCGGACGATCGCGACGCTGCGGTGCGCGAGAACCTTTCGCGCGCGGGCTGGTTCGATCTCGCGTCGGAACCGCAGGGAAGCGAGTTCCTCGGCGCCGGCGCAGTTGAACTCGGCCGGGCACTGGTCTCCGTCGACTGTATCGATGCGCTTCTCGGTCACGGCGTGGCCGTGGCATCGTTTGGGAACGGCGACGTCACCCTGGCGAGGTACTCACAGCCGGGTGACACCGTGTGGCTCTGTGGTCGCGGCGCGGCCCAGCTCGTCGAGGTGGTGGAAGCCACTCCGGTGAACTACATCGACGCACAGGGCGTCTCGATCGTGTCGACCACTCCGGTCACGCCGCAGGGCGTCCCGTCCGCGAGTGTCGACGCCTGGTACGCCGCGATGGCGGGCTACACCGCTGGTCTGGCTGCGGGCGCGCTCGAGCTGGCACTGAACCATGCGGAGAACCGCATCGCCTTCGGAAAGTCGCTGTCCGCCCTGGATTCGGTGGCGAAGAAGCTTGCGGATGTGGTGACCGCGACCGAGGGGCTCCAGATGGCGGCGGAGGACCTGCCGAGTGAGTTCGTCGTGCGCCGTGCGGTCGGCACGGCTGCGGGTGTCGCCAAGGACTGCCACCAGATCCTCGGCGCACTGGGATTCACCCTCGAATTCCCCCTGCAGCGATACTCGCGGCGAATCAAGGCGCTGCGTTCCTGGACGCCCCAGATCGTGGTGGCGCTGGAAGCAGCACGCGAGGGTGACCGATGACCCGGCACGATCCGCGCACCGTCGTCATCACCGGCGGAGCGAGTGGTATCGGGTTCGGTATCGCTCGGCGGTTGGTCGACGACGGTCACCACGTCGTCCTCGTCTCTCGTGACATCGACAAACTCCGCAGCGCTGCCGATCGGCTCGCGGACGCGCCGGGCACCTGTGCGGTCCATGCCGTCGATGTGCGGGATCACGACGGCGTCGCCGCTCTGTTCGAGTCGCTCCCCAGCGTGGATGCGCTGGTCAACAACGCGGCAGGCAACTTCACCGCGCCGACCGTAGATCTGTCGTTCGGTGGTTTCCGAGCAGTCGTCGAGATCTCCCTCTACGGCACCTTCAATGCTTCGCAAGCCTTCGCGAAGCGTCAGATCCGGGAGTCGCGCCCGGGGGTAATTCTCAACATCGTCGCGAGTTACGCGTGGACCGGAGCACCGCTGGTGGCCCACTCCGCCGCGGCGAAGGCCGGGATGATCGCCTTCACGAAGTCCGTGGCACGCGAGTGGGGGCCGAACAACATCCGCGTGAACGCACTCGCACCCGGCTTCGTCCCGACCGACAACGCGGTGGCCGGCATTCTCTCGACACCCGGGGCGAAGGAGCGAATGCTGGAACTGATCCCGATGGGCCGGTTCGGCACGCCGGAGGACATCGGCGACGTCGCGGCATTCCTGCTCGGCGACGAATCGCGATACGTCACCGGGGCGGTTTTCGCGGCCGACGGTGGCCGATCGGTCGGAGTCTCCATGCACGACGGCGGCGACAGATCCGCCGACACAGACCAAGCGGTACTAACCGCGGGAAGGGGTTGAATCATGACCGATACGGTTGCACCGGAGAGCTTCTCCGTGAGTACGGACGAGACGGCGCGAGTTGCAGAACACCTGGTGGAAGGGAAGACACTTCCCCTCGAGTGGTACACCTCTCCCGAGGTCGCCGAGGCGGAGAAGAAGGCGATCTTCGCTTCCAGCTGGCACTATGTCGGTCGCGCCGCAGATGTCGAAGAGACCGGGATGTTCGTCACCGCAGATATCGGCGACGTCCCCATCGTGATCGTTCGCGATCGGGACGGATCGCTGAATGCGTTCCACAACGTGTGCCGGCACCGCGCGGCCAAGGTCGTACTGGACGAGAAGGGCCAGCGCCGAACCCTGCAGTGCCACTACCACGCCTGGACGTACGGTCTGGACGGAAGCCTCAAGGGTGCACCGCGTTCGGCGTCCGAGGAGTGCTTTCCACAACAGCAGTTGGGACTGCGCAAGGCGTCCGCGCAGACGTGGGGACCCTTCCTGTTCGCGCATCTCGACGACTCCCCGGCCGATCTGTTCGACCAGCTGGGTGAGGTGCCGGACCTGATCGCGGCTGCCGGGATCGACGTCGACGGGCTGAACTTTCACTTCCGGTCGGAGTACGACATCGCCTGCAACTGGAAGGTCGCGATGGAGAACTACCTGGAGTGCTATCACTGCCCGACCGCGCACCCCGGATTCAGCGACGTGCTGGACACCCAGATGGATGCTTATCAGCTCGAGCTGGAGCACACCTTCGCATGGCAGAACGGACCGCTGCGTCCGCTGCCCGGCAACGCGGTCCCTCGCTCCGAGGGGTACACGGGACGAGACGGAGCGGTTCCGGAAGGTCGATACTTCGCCATCTTCCCCAACCTGAAGATCAACATCAATCCGGGGTTGCCGAACCTGTCGATCGGCCCGATGGTGCCGACCGGTCCCGACGACTGCCACGGGATCCTCGACTACTTCTTCAGCGCGGACGTCACCCAGCAGTGGATCGACGACATGCTGGTCTTCGACGATCAGGTCGGCGTCGAGGATCGAGTACTGGTGGAGTCGGTACAGCAAGGCATCCGTTCGGGGTCGCTGACCGAAGGGCGGATCATGCTCCAGTCCGAGGCGCTCATCGGCGGGTTCCAGAAGTGGGTGCTCGAGAGGTACGCGGAAGGGACCCGAGGCGCGTGACCTTCGAACTCGCGCCCGGTTCGACTGCGGTTCGGTACGACTGCCTGTCCATCGGCGGACAATGGCGTCCGCCGGTGGACCCGGCGGTCGCCGAGGTGGTGAACCCGGCAACCGCGCGGGTCTGCGGCGAGATCGCCATCGGCGGCGCAGCTGATGTCGACCTCGCCGTCGACGCCGCCCGAACCGCGGGGCTCCGATGGTCGCGCACATCCCCTCAGGCCAGAGCCCGGCTCCTCGAAGCTGTTGCGGAGCGCATTCGACTGCAACATAACGAGTTCGCAGAATTGATCAGCCTGGAGATGGGCGCGCCGGCAGACAACGCGCGCGACACGCAGACCGATCTCGCGATCGCCGTGTTCGAGTCCTACGCGAAACTCGTGAACGAGTTCGAGTGGGAGGAGGTGCTGGGGAACTCGCTGATCGTCCATGAGCCGATCGGGGTCGTGGCGGCCATCACCCCCTGGAACTACCCGCTCTACCTCGCGTCGGTCAAGATCGCCGCGGCCCTCGCGAGCGGGTGCACGGTGGTCTTCAAACCGAGCATCGACGCACCGCTCGACGGGTACCTGCTTGTCTCCACGATCGAGGAAGTCGCACGCGAATGCGGAGCGCCGGCCGGTCTGGTCAATCTCGTCCCCGGTCACGGGTCCGTGGTGGGCGCGGCGCTCGTCGCGCATCCGGACGTGGCCGCGGTCTCGCTGACCGGGTCCACCAACGCAGGCAGGCAGGTGTCGATCGCCGCCGCGCACTCGATCAAACGAGTGGGGCTCGAACTCGGCGGTAAGTCCGCGGCGATCATCGTCGACGATGTCACGGACCTCGCCGGGGTGCTGTCCGGTGCCCTGGCCGACGTGTTCTTCAACTCGGGTCAGACGTGTACGTCCTGTGCCCGCATTCTCGTCCCTGCCTGCCGGTACGACGAAGCCGTGGAGTTGGCGGCCGCTATCGCGTCCCGTTGGACGATCGGCGATCCACGACTCGGGGGCGATCACATCGGGCCCGTCGCGACGCGCGCGCAATACGAATCCGTGATCGGCCATCTCGACGCCGGCCTCGCTGAGGGCGCACGTCTCGTGGTCGGCGGAGTGTGCCCGCCGGACCGGATTCCTGCCGGGATGGAGAACGGATTCTGGATTCTTCCGACGGTCTTCGCCGACGTCGATCCGGAAATGACAATTGCGACCGAAGAGATTTTCGGGCCGGTCGCCCTCCTGATTTCCTATGAAGACGACGACGCCGCCGTGCGGATCGCCAACAGTTCGATATACGGATTGAGCGGTGCGGTGTGGTCCGAAGACAACGATCGCGCACTGGCGCTCGCGCGCCGTCTCGAGACGGGTCGCGTAGTCGTCAACGGTGGACCGTTCAACGTGCTTGCGCCGACCGGCGGGTACAAGCAATCGGGTAACGGTCGAGAACTCGGAATTCACGGTCTCCGTGAGTTTCTCGAGGTTAAAAACATTCAGCGCTGACTCCGGATTTCAGACGAAAATCTCGGTGTCGATTCCGTGTGAAGCCTTGTGGCGCCGGTCACTTCAGCGCTACTATGAATAACGAAAGCGGCTTTCATAGATTGAAAGTCTGCAGGCCGGGGTGGTGAGAACCTACCGACTCGAGGCCCTAGAAGGAGCGGATCCGTGAGTTTCGATGCAGTCAGTCGCCGAAAATTTCTCGCGCTCGGCGGCGTGGGCGCAGTAGCGCTCGCACTGGCGTCCTGTGGACGCACTACAGTCCCCGGCGCTCAAATGGTCGGACCCCCGTCCGGTGTCCCGGCGGCGCCGCCGGGACCCGGCGATGTCGTGCACGGCCGCAGCGGTGGAAGTGTCGTCACCGCGTGGAGCGCGGAGGGCAACTCCTACGACGCGCAACTCGGCTACGACCTGCATTCGTGGGAGGCGGTGACGAGCCTGCTCTATCTCCCGCTGTTCCGGTTCGAAGGACAGGCGGGAGGGGCCGCGCCCGCAGCGGCAGCCGCGCTTCCGGAGATTTCCGAGGACGGCACTCGGTACGTCATTCGACTTCGTCCCGACGTCAAGTTCCACAACGGACGGCCCGTCGTCGCCGACGACTACGTGTACGCGTGGCGGCGACTCCTCGATCCGGCGACAGAGTCTTGGGCCTCAGGCTATTTCGGCTCGATCGTGGGAAGTGAGGACTATCTCGCCGGCATCTCGACCGCGCTTCCCGGCGTCTACGCGCAGGATGATCTCACCCTGATCGTGGAGCTGTCGGCGCCGGACGTGACGTTCACAAGTTTGATGGCCCAGCCCTACGCGGCGGCCCTGCCGAGAGAGGAGGTCGAACGCCTCGGTGAGGAATTCAGCCGGACGCCCGTGGGCAACGGACCCTTCATGATCACGTCGTACGACACCAAGAACCGACGGTCGGTGTTCGTCCGCAGCCCCTACTATCCGTGGCCGGGACTGCCGTTTCTGGACGAGGTCGTCTACCGATGGGGCATCGATCCCTCGATGCAGTTCCTGCAACTCCAGAACGGCGATGTCGACATCCTCGGCGAGGGGCTCACGCCGACCATCGCCGAGCGGGTGCAGGGTAATCCGGAACTGCGAGAGACGTACACGAAGTTCATCCCCGTTCTGGGGGCGGGCTGGGCGGCTCTCAACGTCGCGACCGACAAGCTCGCGGATCCGCGTGTCCGGCAGGCGCTCAATTGGGCCACCGACAAAGACCAGTTGGCCAAATACTCGCGCGGACTGCAGAAATCCTGGGGAGCGATAATTCCCGAGGACGAACCCGAATACCAACGAATTGTTCCGCCGTACTCGTACGATCTCACGCGCGCAAAGGCGCTCATGAAAGACGCCGGTGTCGATTCCCTCGAACTCGAATTCTTCTGCAATGATGACGACTATTGGAAATCCGCCAGCCTCGTATTGCAGCAGCAATGGGCAGAGATCAATGTAAACCTCAACATCACGTCGCTCAGTAACGCCGCATTCTGGACGGCTTTGGACAACGGCGAGGCCGATGTTTTCGGCAGGCAGTTCTACCAGGTTCAGCCGACGGGACTGGATATTCTCGCAAGCAATTTTGTGACAGGAGCGTCGTCGAATTTCCAGGGATATTCCAACCCCCGAGTCGACGACCTGGCGGGCCGTTCACTGGCGAGCCTGACCCGCGAAGAGAGCAACGCGCACCTCGCGCGCGCCGAAGCGCTCGTGGCCGAGGACGCGCCGGGTGTATTCATCGGCAGTCTCCAGTTCTATGCGATGCGGTCGCCGCGGGTCCAGAACTACCAAATGCGGGCCGAGACCGGCACCTACTACGACCGAATCTGGGTGTGATGTGAGTACCATTGTTGCGGCAGCCGTCCGGGACGAACACGTCGAAGTGCCTGCCAAACGGGCGAGGACGGCTCGGCGAAGCAAGTTGCTCTACATCGGCCTTTCCCTCCTCGGCCTCCTCATTCTCTTCGCAGCCGTCGCGCCGCTGTTCGGATCTCCCTATGTGCTCCACCGGGACGGCCTGACGGATCTGGGAAGCCCCCTGGGCATCCTGTCACCCGGCCACCTCGCGGGCACGGACTCGCTCGGCAGGGACCTCCTCGCCCGGAGCGCGTCGGGACTGCGGGCGACGCTCGTGATCGCGATCGCGGCCAACGTCACGTCGATGCTCGTCGGCACGGTGGTGGGCCTGATCGCCGGGTCGTTCGGACCCGTTGTGCAACAGGGACTCATGCGGGTGGTCGACGTATTCCTCTCGATTCCCATCGTGCTGTCCGGCCTGGCTCTGGCCAGTATCGTCGGCCGCGGAATGTGGGGCATCGTCGTCGTGGTGACGGCCCTCTACTGGGCGTGGACTGCGAGACTCGTCTACGGCGAGGTACTGCGTTTGCGCGGTAGAGGATTCGTCGAGGCCGCCGCGGTCCACGGCGTCGGCAAGCTGACGATCCTGCGGCGGCACATCCTCCCGCACATCTCCACCGTTCTCCTCAACATCGCAGCACTCAACGGCGCAGCTGTCGTGGTGATCGGCGCCGGACTGTCCTACCTCGGCGCCGGCATCCAGCCGCCGCAGCCGGAACTGGGCAATCTTCTGGCCAGTGGGTCCACCGCGATCGACTACGCGCCGCATCTGTTGCTGGTACCGCTTGTCCTGACCATCGCCACGGTTCTGTCGTTCGTGCTCATCGCCGAGGGCATCAACCGTCGCAACTCTCTCTCGGAGCGGCAATCATGGCTCGATATCTGATCACACGGGTGCTCTATGGTGTGCTGACCATAGCGCTGGTGATTCTCCTGACCTTCATGATCCAGTACATGCTTCCCGGCGATCCCGCCCGCACGATTGCCGGGCCACGGGCAAGCGAGGAGGTACTCGCGGCTGTCCGGGAACGGCTGCATCTCAACGATCCACTCGTCGTGCAGCTCTGGCAGTACTACTCGTCGGTGTTCACCGGAGATCTGGGCGAGTCCTACACACGACACCGCCCCGTGCTCGACCTGATCCTGGAGAGACTGCCGGCCACCGCACTACTCGCGGTCACGGCACTGGCCGTAGAGATGATTCTCGGTGCGTCCCTCGGGCTCTGGGAGGCGCTGCGTCCCACTCGGAGCTGGGCCCTGGCGGCCACCAATGTCGCCCTGCTGTCGATTCCGCCGTTCGCGCTGGGATTCCTGCTTCTGCTCGCCTTCGGCTACCTCGTCCCGATCTTCCCGGTGGACGGTGGTACCGGGTTCTCACACCTGGTGCTCCCTGCGCTGACGCTCGGGGTGCTCGGCGCCCCGTACTACGCGAACGTCGTTCGAGACGGCATGAAAGATGCCCTCGCGTCGTCGTTCACGCGAACGGCTGTCGCCAAGGGACTGTCGAGGCGCTACGTCGTGTCCCGGCACGTCGTCCGCAACGCACTGCCCCCGTCGATCACGATGCTCGGGATGGACGTCGCGATCATGTTCTCCGGCGTCGTCTTCGTCGAGGCCATCTTCGGCTGGCCGGGAATCGGCGCCCTGCAGACCGAGGCATTCGCCGACGTCGACCGACCGGTGCTGACCGGCACGGTGATCGTGGCCGCTGTCCTCGTCGTTCTCGGAAATCTTGCTGCCGACGTCATCCGAGCGTTGATCGATCCCCGAGCGAAAGTGGGCGCACTGTGAATGCACCGTCGGGCGCTCCGAGCGCAACCGCGGGCGGCCCGGCCCCGGCCGCACCGCGTGTCATCGGCAGTGATGTCGTCGTCAGCGATCTGTCGATCTCCTACGGCAGCTACTGCGCGGTCCGCGACGTCGGTTTCGAGATCAAGGCGGGTACCACGATGGCCCTCGTCGGCGAGTCGGGCTCCGGGAAGTCGACGATTGCGCTCGCCGCGAGCAGGCTTCTGCCACGCGGGACGACGATCGATTCCGGTTCGATCTGCGTGGACGGCAGGGACGTCGTGCGGATGCAGGGGAACGAGCTGCGCGAGATGCGTGGCGATACAGTGGCCTACCTCGCCCAGGATGCCCTGGCGGCCCTCAATCCCGTGGTTCGCATCGGGCGGCAGGTGAGCGAGATCTACAGCGTTCGCGGGGGTGACAGGAAGGCCGTTGCGGAAGCGAAGGCGATCGCCGCCCTGGCCCAGGTCAACATCAACGATCCGGAGAGAGTAGTGCGGATGTATCCGCACCAACTGTCCGGGGGTATGCGCCAGCGGGTCATGATCGCCATGGCGCTGGCGTTCGAGCCCGCACTGCTGATCGCCGACGAACCGACCACGGCGCTCGATGTCACGGTGCAGGCCGAGATCCTGCAACTCATCGTCGATCTCCAGGCGCGAAATGGGCTGACCTGCCTCTGGATCACCCATGACATGTCGGTGGTTGCCGAGATGGCCGACTCGGTCACCGTGCTCTACGGCGGCCGGATGCTCGAATCGAGCGACGTGTACTCGATGTTCGACACTCCGCGGCAGCCGTACACGCGCAAACTGCTCGACTGTTTCGCCAGCGGACGCTCCGCGAAGCCGAAAGAAGCGTTCAGCGCGATTCCCGGAAGCCCTTCCGCGCATTCGACCACGACCGGGTGCCCATTCGCCTCACGGTGCGACCGAGCAGATGACGTCTGCGTCTCGGAGACACCCCGGTCGGTCGAACTCGCCCCCGACCACTGGGTGGCCTGTCACCACCCACTCGACATCGAGACCGAAGACGACGTCAAGACGCCGGCACTCGCCGCTAGCAGAGGTGGACAATCGTGAGTAGCGTCGATACGCCCCTGGTCGAAGTCCGTTCGGTGTCCAAGAGTTTCGGCTCGGCCAAGGTGCTGGACGGGGTGTCCTTGCTCGTCGAGCGTGGCAAGACCACCAGCCTGGTCGGCGAATCCGGTTCGGGGAAATCCACCTTGGCGCGGATCGTCACCGGTCTGGGGACATTCGATTCGGGAGAGCTGCTCTTCAGTGGCGCGCCCCGTCCGCGCCGGGGGAAGGCGGCACGCGAATTCCGGCGCACCGTGGGGGTCGTCCTCCAGGACCCGTACGACTCGATCGATCCGAGATTCACGGTCGGTGAAGTCGTCGCAGAGCCGCTACGCGCTCAGAAGCGTTATCGCGCAGGCGGAAAAGAACGGGTCCGCGAACTACTGGACCAATGCGGAATGTCGGAGGTCGGAACGGACGCTCACGTTCATCGGCTGTCCGGCGGACAGCGACAGCGAATCTGCATCGCCCGTGCGCTGGCGACAGATCCCGACTTCATCGTGTGCGACGAACCGACGTCGGCTCTCGATGTGTCCGTGCAAGCCCAGATCCTGAATCTACTTCTGCGGTTGCAGCGCGAACGCGGTCTCGCCTACCTCTTCATCACGCACGACATCGACGTGGTCCGGCGGATCAGTGACCGTGTCGCGGTGATGCACCGGGGCAGAATCGTCGAGAGCGGGTCCGCGCACGACGTCACGCAGAATCCGCAGGACGCCTATACGCAGCGACTACTGTCCGCGGTCCTGGGCTCCTCACCGCACACACGAAAGCTCTCGTATCCGTACTCGTCACACACCTCCTAGGACGGACATGTTCGAATTCACCGCAATCGATTCCTCGCTCGCGATGAGCGACGGGGTCCCGCTTGCGTTCACGTTGTACCTGCCGGTCACCGACGAATCGGTTCCCGTGCTGCTCGAGGCGTTGCCCTACCGCAAGGACGATCTGCTCGAACGGGTGCACTACGAGCGATTCTGCACAGAGTTCGGGTTCGCCGTCTGCCGGGTGGACGTGCGCGGCACCGGTTCGTCGGGCGGACTGGCCACGGACGAGTACCCGCTCAGCGAACTCGACGACATGGCGTCCCTGATCGAGTGGCTCGCCGGACAGGAGTGGTCGAACGGATCGGTCGGTATGTTCGGCTGGTCGTACAGTGGCTTCAATTCCCTGCAAGTGGCCGCCGCACGCCCGGCAGCGCTGAAGGCGATCGTGCCGATCTACTCCTCCGACGACCGCTTCAACGACGACGTGCACTACATGGGCGGCGCGATGCGTGCCCTCGACCTCGTCGACTACCCGTCGTTCATGATCGCGATGAACGCCATGCCACCGGTCCCGTCTCTGTGGGACGGTGACTGGCGCGAGGAGTGGCGACACCGGATCGAGAGCAATGAGCCGTGGGTCTTCACGTGGCGAAGCGAGCAGCGCCGGCAGCCGTACTGGCAGGACGGATCGGTTCGACCCGACTACGCCAGCGTCACGTGCCCCACGATGATCGTGGCCGGATGGGCAGATGGCTACCGCAACAATACGTTTCGCACGGTAGAGGCTCTGGAGAATGCGGGGACCCCGTGGAAGCTGCTGATCGGTCCGTGGAGTCACATGGGCGCGGAGCTGTCCCTTCCCGGTCCCTGGATCGATCTGACCGCAGAGATGGCCAGGTGGTTCGATCGCTGGCTTCGTGACGAGCAGAACGGGATCGACGCCGAACCGCAGGTCACGATCTTCCACCGGCGCTCGACCGCGCCGGAACCGGATCTCCGTGAGGTCAACGGGACGTGGCGGGATCACATCGGACTACCGCTGGCGGACACGAAGACACTCGACTTCGATCTCGGCACCGGTTGCGTCACCCATGCGGTGATCGGCGACGTCGGAACCGCTGCGTGGAACAGCTGCGCGGGATCGCTTCCCTGGGGCCAGCCGACGGACCAGAGGTACGACAATGCCGCGTCGATGACGTGGGATTGGCCCGCGGACGACCTTCATCTCTACGGTCACCCACGCCTGCAGCTGCGAGTGCGCGCCGACCAACCGGTCGCGTTCGTCTCCGCCAAGCTGTGTGACGTGGCCCCGGACGGAACGTCGACACTGATCACGCGCGGCTTGCTGAACCTCACCCACCGCGGCGGGTACGACAGCGACCCCGTGGCGCTGGAGCCCGGCGAGTGGGTGGATGTCGAGATCGAACTCGAAGCCACCGCATGGAGTCTCGACGAAGGCAGGCAACTCCGTCTCGCCGTCACTGGAAACGACTGGCCGAACGTGACGGCGCCGCCGCGGCCCGTGACTCTCGAGATCGACCGCGAGGCGTCGAACCTGCTGTTGTCGGTGATGGAGTCGATCGACGACCTTCCCGAGTCGACCCTGCCCCATGTGCATCCCGAGTCGTTGCAGACCGGCGACGGGGTGACCTGGAGAGTGGAGCGTGACGTGCTGGCGCGCACGACCACCTGCCGCACGGCACACGGTTCGCGGTGGACGAGCACCAAGGGCTTCGCCTGCAGCGAGGAGTACAGCGGAGAGGTCACGCTCGATCTCCGTACGTTCGATCAGCGCATCGAGGCGTTCGCCCGGTTCGAGGTCGACTATCCCGAGGGCAGGACGGCGACACAGTCGACGATGACCGTGACGACGTCGCCCACCCATTTCGACCTCGACGTTTCGGTCGAGGCCTTCGACGACGGAGAACCGTTCGCGCAGAAGCCTTGGCACCACACCGTCCGCCGGGACCTCGCGTGATCCCAGCCGACAACTCTCGACCGTCCCGATCGATTACCCCTTCCCGTTGGAGTGTTTGATGTCTTCTTTTCCTGTTTCCGGTGAGCTCGCTGTTCGCGCTGCCGAGGTCCTGGCGCGGCTCGGGGCCGACGCCCCGTCCAGTCCCGATGGTCCGGTGGTGTCGCGGAGTCCGATCACTGGTGAGGTGATCGGCCGGCTGGAGGCGAGTACCGCACGCGAGGTCGACGACGCGATTTCGTCGGCGGCGCGCACGTTCGCCGACTGGCGGCTGGTGCCCGCACCGCAACGCGGGGCGGTCGTCGCCCGCCTCGGGCAGCTGCTGACCGAACACAAGGACGACCTCGCATACCTGGTGACCGTCGAGGCCGGCAAGGTCACCTCCGAGGCGCTCGGTGAAGTGCAGGAAATGATCGACATCTGCCAGTTCGCGGTCGGACTCTCCCGCCAGTTGTACGGCAAGACGATGGCCTCCGAACGGCCGGGACACCGGCTGTCGGAGACCTGGCATCCGCTCGGGGTGGTCGGGGTGATCTCGGCATTCAACTTCCCCGTCGCGGTCTGGTCGTGGAACACCGCGATCGCCCTCGTCGCCGGAGACACCGTGGTGTGGAAGCCCTCGGAGATCACCCCGCTCACCGCGCTCGCTTGCGACGCGCTGCTGCGCCGGGCCGCCGCCGACGTCGGCGCCCCCGCCGGCATCCATCACCTGATCCAGGGCCCACGCGAGGTCGGGGAACGACTCGTCGACGATCCCCGTGTCGCCCTGCTCAGCGCCACCGGATCGGTGCGGATGGGCCGCGAGATCGGCCCCCGCGTCGCCGCCCGCTTCGGGCGGAGCCTGCTCGAACTCGGCGGCAACAACGGGGCCGTCGTCACCGAACACGCCGACCTCGACCTCGCGGTACGTGGCATCGTGTTCTCCGCCGCCGGCACCGCCGGGCAGCGGTGCACCAGCCTGCGCCGGCTCATCGTGCACTCCTCCGTCGCCGACGAACTCGTCGACCGCATCAGCAAAGCCTACGAGCAGCTTCCCATCGGCAGCCCCCTCGACGAGACCACCCTCGTCGGACCCCTCGTCCACCGGGCGGCGTTCACCGCCTTCGCAGACGCCCTCGCGAAAGCGAAAGCCGGCGGCGGCGAGATCGTCACCGGCGGCGGAACCCGCTTCGCCGACCAACTCGACGACGCCTACTACGTCGAACCGGCCCTCGTCCGGATGCCCGCGCAAACCTCGGTCGTGCACGAGGAAACGTTCGCCCCCATCCTCTACGTCCTGACCTACGACGACTTCGAGGACGCGATCGCGTTGCACAACGAAGTACCGCAAGGACTGTCGTCGGCGATCTTCACCACCAACCAACGCGAAGCGGAACGGTTCCTGTCTGCCGACGGCTCCGACTGCGGCATCGCCAACGTCAACCTCGGCACCTCCGGCGCCGAGATCGGCGGAGCATTCGGCGGCGAGAAGGAAACCGGCGGCGGGCGCGAATCCGGCTCCGACGCCTGGAAAACCTACATGCGACGATCCACCAACACCGTCAACTACTCCACCGAACTCCCACTCGCCCAAGGCGTCAACTTTCTCTGACACCGGAACGTATCGAGCTGAACGAGAGGGAAATGCGATGACAAATCTTCGATCCGACACCCAGTGGAATTCGGTGAGCGCCTGGGACGACGATCCGGTGGTCGCGTCGTGGAACGGTCTTCCGGTGTTGGAACAGAACGTCACGGCCGACGTGTGTGTCGTCGGCCTCGGCGGGTCGGGTCTCGCGGCGATCGGCGCCCTGGTCGAACGTGGGCTGCAGGTTGTCGGCGTCGACGCCGGGCGGGTCGCGGCCGGCGCGGCGGGGCGCAACGGCGGCTTCCTCCTGGGCGGCCCGGCGACGTTCCTCCACTCGTCCCTCTCGACCTGGGGGACGTCGTCGGTCGATCTCTATCGCGCAACCCTGCTCGAGTTGGACCGGCTTGCCGAGATGCTGGGTCCGGAGGTCATCGCACGGACGGGCTCCATTCGCCTCGCGGGATTGCCCGGCGAACCTGTCGACGACGCCGAGGCCGCCGATCGCGCGGCGGAACTCGCGGATTGCGCAGCACTGGCAACAGTGCTGCGTGAGCACAACATCGCTGTCGAAGAATACGACGGCGAGCTCGGGCGCGGCCTGTTTCTGCCCGACGACGCGGCCATGAACCCCTCCCGCCGAGCTCTGAGGCTGGCGTCACTCCTTCGGGGACGGGCCGGCCTGTACGAGCACTCGCCTGTCACCGCAGTGGAGAGTGGAAGGGTGACAACAGAACACGGTTCGGTCAGTGCGCCCGTCGTCATTGTCGCGGTGGACGGCAAACTCGAACAGGTCCTCCCGGATTTGCAGGGGCGGGTCCGGACGGCACGCCTGCAAATGCTCGGGACGGCGCCGGGGCTGCCTGAACGCCTGCCGTGCCCTGTGTACGGACGCTGGGGATACGACTACGCCCAGCAAGCGAAGGATGGGCGCCTGTTCGTCGGGGGCGGGCGAGACCGTTTCGTCGACACCGAGTGGACCTTCGACACGTCACCTACTCCGGGCGTCCAGGGCTACATCGAACGAGTAGCGGAACGTATGGCGGGCAAGCCCGTCGACGTCGTTCGGAGATGGGGTGCGTCCGTGAGTTACACCACCGACGGACGTCCCCTCTGCTCCGAGGTTCTTCCCGGTGTCATCGCCATCGGTGCGTACAACGGGACGGGAAACCTGGTGGGTCCCGTCGCTGCGCGTGCGGCTGTGGCACTGGCCCTCGATTCGACGACACCCCCGGAGTACTTCTCCGACTAAGGCGAGGGGGAGGGCTGACGGCCCTCCCCCTCGATCGCAACCGCGCGAACGCCGTATTCCGGTGTGTCAATCCGCGAATCGGTTGACGTCGAACAACTCCAAGGGGAATTCGGGGGTCGATCCGCAACTGAGATCGGCGGCGATCTCTCCGATCACCGGTGCAAATTTGAAACCGTGACCAGAGCACGCGGAGATGACCGTCACGTTCCTGTAGGCGGGTGGATTTCCGATGACGAAGTGCCCGTCGGGTGTGTTCGTGTACATGCACACCGCGGCCCGCACGGGGCGCGAACCCAATCCAGGCAGGTAACGACGGACGAGGTCCCGCAACGGAGCGGTGTCCTCGTCGTGGACCACACGATCCAAGTCGTCAGGGTCGGTCTCGCGCCCGCCGAGATGGAGCGCGATCTTGACCGTCTTGCCGTCCATGGTGGGGAAGCCGTACCACCTACCCTCCGGACTGTCCCTCAGAAAGACCGGGAACCGGTCCGGACCGAACTGTGCCGGATCCTCGGCCGGGAACCATGCCAGGATCTTGCGCTCCACAGTCAAGGGGAGCTGGGCGGCAGGGAGAAGGCCGGGAATCCAAGCGCCGGCCGCGACCACGACGTGGTCGGCTCGAATGACCTCGTCGTCGAGCCGCACGAGCACCGTGTCACCGGGACCGTCCTCGATACCCAGGACGCGGCTCTCGGGACGCACAGAGGCACCCAGTTCGCACGCACGGCGCGCGGCACCGGTGATCGCCAACTCCGGCCTGATCACGCCGGCGTCCTTCTCCCAGATGGCCGTATCCCCCTCACGCAATCGCTGAGTAGGAAACCGGGTACCGAATTCGGCCGGGTCGAGAATCTCCTGGGTGAGTGCATGCACCTTGGCTGCTTCGAGGGAGCCACCCACGATCACGCCGGTCGAGGGGCCGATGCTGAGGCCCCCGGTCATCGTCAAGACGGGTTCGCCGGTTTGCTCGCCGAGTTCCCGCCATCCTCGGAGTGCGGCCCGGAGCATCGGGACATACGCCGGATCCTCATGATATGCGGTTCTGAAGATGCGCGACTCGCCGTGCCCGGAGCCACGATCGTGCCCGGGAGTGAACTGCTCCAGACCGACGGCAGGAACACCCCGCTCCGACAGTCTCCACATGATTGCGGAGCCCATCGTGCCGGTACCTATCACGGCGACACCGGTCCTCGTCGTGGTCATCGAGCACGCACCAGCATGTATTCGCCGGCGGGGGAATCGGTCATGATCACAAGCCCTCTCGAATGTGCAGTACGTCTGTCCCGGCAGATAGTGGTGCCGTCGAGCGCATCCACTACCTGCCGACCAGATATGTTGCCATCCCGTGATCCGCACCTGAGTCGCCGAACGTCGTGTGCTCGAACATTCGGCCACACGTGAACGAGTCGCCTCGCCACTAGCCGAAGTTGACGCCCTGCTCAATTCCGAGCTGCGTCAGGCTTTCTCGCAGCGATGCGTCCTGCTGCGCGCGATACAGCGCCTCGGGGGTGTGCACTTCCCGTTCGAGAGCGCCCGCGAACCAGTCGATGGTGTAGTCGGCGCCGGTGCTCGTGGTGTCCTTCGTGCCGTTGCCGGACAGGTTCGACTGGAAGATTCCGGCCGCGCTGCGCGGAAGGAAGTCCTCGTACACGATCGGTGTGGCCACCAGCGTTCCCGACCGAACCAATGCGGCCGGATCGCGATCCGCCACACCGGAGGGGGAGTGCACGTCGCCCACGCGGTACGTGAAATACGCGAGAGCCTCCTCCTCGAGACCTGCTTCCGTGGTGGGGAAGTCGGAGGCCTCCCACACCAACCTCCCGGCGTCCTGCCACGACGAACCGTTGCGCGCGGCGGCATCCGTCTCCGCCATCAGCGCGTCGTACCGTTCCCGGCCGCGGGGAGTGAGCGCGATTCCGCGCGACTCGACCTCACCGAACCGCACCCGCAGCGTGCCGTCGACGACCTCACCGTTCGATTCACGGAACTTCCGGGGCTCCGCGAGGGCCCGGAACGAGGTTTGCCGGAGCAGAACGTCGGGGCCGTTCCATCTCGGCGGGCCCTGGATCTGGTCGATCATCTTCAGGCCGCGTCGCTGCATCCGGGTGTAGAGCTCGTCGATGTCCAGGACGCGCGGGGTCAGGTGATTGATGTGGGTTCGGGTGACTCCGCCGATGTCGGCGGCCACGGCCGAGACCTGCTCCAGTTCGGCGTACCACGCACGATCGGTCGGCTCGGACGACAACTCGAATGCGGAGGTCGCCAAGTGGACGAACGTATCGGCCTCGGCGGAGGGAAGGCCGTGTTCGGTGATGGCTCGCTCGGCCAGAGTGAGTAGTTCCTCGCCGAACAGTGTGCGTCGACCGAGGAACGTCTCGAGCCGGCTCTGCAGGTCTTCGGAGAAGAAGCGGCGATCGTCGACCGCGAGCATCGACGTGAACACGCGAAACGGGTTGCGTGCGAGTTCGTGGGCGTCGATCGGCCGGAAGGCCGTCGACACGACCGGAACTGCGCTCCGCGCTGCGTCGCGCAGGTCGTAGAACCCGACGGGGTGCATACCGAAACCGGCGAAGATCGTGCCGACGTCACGGAGTTCCCGGGGAGTGCCCACGCGGATCGCGCCGTGTCTCTCGGCCGTCACCCTGCCGATGTCGCCGAGCCGCTCCGCGTCGTCGCGTCCGGCGACGACGGCGGAGTTGATGTCCTCGCACACGTCGACGAGTGTGGCGTAGGCCGGTACCTCACGGCCGTACATCGAGGACAGAGCGGCCGCGAATCGCGCCCGCAGCTGCCATGTGGGGATTACGGTCATACTTCTCATGCTCCGATCGGTGTCCCTGTTATGCGTTCGCGCGGATCTGACCTCGCGCCACCATCGCGGCACGCACCCGCGACTGGGCGATACGACGAGCGGCATCGTGTGGCAGGGCGCCGTGCGCCGCGACCTCGTCGAGGACCTCGCTGGTATTGGCCCGGAGACGCTGCGAGACGAGGTCGAGTACGGCCTTTCCTTCCGGGCGGAACGGGGAGTAGCGGGCCTCCATGGCGACACCGGCCGCCACGATTCCTCCGGCGTTGGCGACGAAATCCGGAACGACCAGTACGTCGTTGCGCGCAAACACCTTCAGCGCCTGCGGGCTGGCAGGCAGGTTGGCGCCTTCGACGACCAGCGTGGCCTTGACCTCGCGGGCGGATTGTTCGTCGATGACGTCCTGCAAGGCGGCAGGGACCAGGACGTCGCAGTCGACGAAGATCTCACGCCCTGCGGGCAGGACGGTCGCGCCCGGGTAGTGCTCGACCAGGTGATCACCGAAATCAGCTTTCAGTTTCAGCAGCAGAGCAACATCGAGGCCATTCGGGTCGTGAAGCGCGCCCACTGACGTCGACACGGCCACGATCGTGGATCCGAACGCGGCGAAGCGTTCGGCCGCGGCGGAACCTACAGCGCCGAAACCCTGGATGGAGATCCGTGCGTTGCCGAGGTCGATGCCCCGGCGTTCCGCGGCGACCTGAGCGGACTCGGCTACACCGAAGCCGGTCACACCCAGCTGATCGTAGGGAACGCCGCCGAGTTCGTGCGGGCTGCCGACCGCCGCGCCGCGGTCGCCGAGTTCGTCCTGGAAGATGGCTGCATCGTTCTCGGTGAGTCCCATGTCGAGTCCGAGGACGTACTCGCGTGGTACTTCGTTGGACAGCTTGCGGGCAAAGGCCCGGAGGATCTCTTCCTTGTTCGCTGCATTCGGATCACCGGCGATTCCCGCTTTCGCTCCGCCGTGGAACATGTCGACACCTGCCCATTTCCACGTCATCACTCGTGCGAGGCGTGCGATCTCGCCGACGGTGACGGTAGGGCTCATCCGCGTTCCGCCCTTACCGATTCCCCGGGCCGTGTTGTCGATGACGAGCACGCCTTTCATGCCCGAGCGGCGGTCGGAAACGACCACCACCTTCTCGGGACCCCAGTCGTCGATCTGCGAGAGTAGGTCGGTCATGGTCGGTGTGCCCCTGTGCTGCGTAGTGTTTGACCGTCGACCGGTTCCGGCCGACGGCGATATCGTGGACGTCTGTTCTCGACTCGAAGGATGACGTGACATGCTCAACCCAGTTCATCTGCGGACACTCGAAGTGGTGACCGAGACCGGATCGTTCGCGGCGGCGGCTCGCGAGCTCGGATACACGGCCTCGGCGGTGTCGCAGCAAATGGAGGCGCTCGAAAGAGCTTCCGGTATGCGTCTTTTCGATCGTGAGGCGCGTGGGGTCAAGATCACCGAGATGGCGAGAATGCTGACCGAACGCGCTCGGGGAGTTCTGGCCGAGCTCTACGAACTCGACGCCGACGTGCGGGGGATCGCCACCGGGCGTACCGGTCGGCTCCGCGTCGGATGCTTCCCGACCGCGGGTGCACGCATACTGCCGTCGGCGTTGTCGAACCTGCGGGAGACCCATCCGGCAGTGGAGGTGTCCCTTCGGATCGGGGAGCCGAAGGACACCGTGCCCATGATCGAATCCGGCGAACTCGACATCGCGTTCACCTACGAGTACGCGGCGCTGCAGCAGCGATGGTCCGATGCGGTAGTCGAAAAGCCGTTGATCGTAGAGGATCTGGTATTCCTGAGCCCCTCCGATGAGGGGATTCGTGAGGCAGTGGACATCGAGCGCGCCCGCTCGTTGCAGTGGATCTCGAGCGGCGCCGGCACCGCCGGTGAGCTGACGATGTACCGCATCTGTGCGGATATGGGATTCGTCCCCGAGTTGAACCTCAGAACCGAATACTACGATCTCGTCACGGAATTCGTCGGCGCCGGACTCGGAGTGGCGATCGTCCCCGCACTGGGAATCCTCGACCATCCGACTGTGTCCATCGTGCCGCTGCACTCTCCCTGGGCGCGCCGCACGGTCGCGTTGGTTCACCGTCGCAACCCCAGCAACCCGCTGATACCCGTGGTCGTCGACTCCTTCGTGGAAACGGTGACCACGCACGATTGGGGTCGGTACGTCACCGTGGCGGCGCTCTGAACGTCTCGAACTATCCACCGTGATCCCTTCCCGAAGCCTGCGCGTGGTCACCGATGCATCAACCATGCACGAGGTGGCGGACGACTGGAAGTGCTGGAGCGACCGACCTGGTGACCCTCAGGGCAAGTTCTGCTTAATGATGAAAAAGAGCAGGTCCGGGGCTTGCCTGCCACGTTCGGGGGCCGCCGGGGCACCCGTGACCCCAGTATTCGTCATGGTGACGGTCACGGTCCGGCGCGAGGAACAGTCGACCTTACGGTGAGGGATCGAGACTCTGATCCTGCGACTCTTGCCCGCTGGTCGGCGCCACAGGATGATCTAGGAATGGCCGAACAGATCGACGACTACTTCACCTCTGTCGTGTCGGGGCTGGTTCCCGGGGAGAGCCGCCCCGGCGTCGGTCCGGAGGATCCGATCCAGCCGCCGTCCCCGTTGTCGGTGCAGGGCGCTCTGGACCTCTTCGACGCCCAGGTCGGCAGCAGGCATCTCGATCTGGCGGCCCGCTGGTTGCGGTCGCGGGGCAAGGGTTTCTACACGATCGGCTCGTCCGGGCATGAGGGCAACGCCGCAGTCGCGGCCGCCCTGCGACCTTCCGATCCCGCTCTGCTGCACTACCGTTCCGGTGGTTTCTTCCTGGCACGGGCGCAGCAGGTGGACGGCAGTGATCCGCTGCGCGACGTCCTCCTCGGACTCATGGCGGCGACGGAGGAACCGATCTCTGGCGGCAGGCACAAGGTATTCGGCCGCCACGACCTCAACATCATTCCCCAAACCTCCACCATCGCTTCGCATCTCCCACGCGCTGTCGGTGTTGCCTTCTCCATCGCCCGGTCGGAGAAGTTGCATGTGCCCTCGCCGTGGCCGGCCGACGCGGTCGCCGTCTGTAGCTTCGGGGATGCGTCCGCGAACCATTCCACCGCCGTCGGTGCCGTCAATACCGCGGTGCACGCCGCCTACCAGGGGTTGCCGTTGCCGCTGCTGTTGGTGTGCGAGGACAACGGCATCGGGATCAGCACCAAGACGCCGAAGGGGTGGATCGCCGCGAACTTCGGTGACCGGGCGGGCCTCGAGTACTTCGAGGCGGACGGCTCCGACCTGCCGGCGGCATACGCGACGGCGAGAGATGCCGCCGACTGGGTTCGCAGGCACCGGAAGCCCGCGTTCCTGCACCTGCGCACCGTCCGGTTGATGGGTCATGCCGGCTCCGATGTCGAGGCCGCGTACCGGACATCTGCGGAGATCACCGCAGACTTCGACCGGGATCCGGTGCTGTGCACCGCGAAACTGCTGATCGAACGCGGACACCTGAGCCCCACCGACATCCTCGACCGCTACGAGAACAAGCGCGCCGAGGTCCTCGAACTGGCCGAGCAGGTCGGCGAACTACCTCAACTGGACAGTCCCGCGGCGGTGATGAAGCCACTCACCGACAGTGCCGAGCAGGCCGCCGCGGCCGCGCCGGAGCGCGTCGACCCGGACCGTCGCGCGCAGTTCGTCGGGTCCCCGCTTCCCGAGGATGAAGGTCCGCTGACCACCGCTCTTGCGATCAACCGTGCGCTGCTCGACGTGCTGGCCCGCTACCCCGAGGCACTGGTGTTCGGTGAGGACGTCGCCCGAAAGGGCGGGGTCTACGGGGTGACCCGGGGTCTGATGAAGAAGGCCGGGTCGGCGCGCGTGTTCGACACGCTCCTCGACGAACAGGCGATCCTGGGTCTCGCGCTGGGCGCGGGGGTGTCTGGACTGCTGCCGATCCCGGAAATCCAGTACCTGGCCTACCTGCACAATGCGGCCGACCAGATCCGGGGGGAAGGCGCGACGTTGCAGTTCTTCTCCGACCGCCAGTACCGCAACCCGATGGTGGTGCGGGTCGCGGGATACGGGTATCAGAAGGGGTTCGGTGGGCATTTCCACAACGACAACGCCGTCGCCGCACTGCGCGACATCCCGGGCATCGTGGTGGCGTCCCCGGCGCGCCCCGACGACGCCGCGGCCATGATGCACACGTGCGCGGCGGCCGCGCGGACCGCAGGCGCTTTGTGTGTGTACCTGGAACCGATTGCGCTGTACCACACCAGAGATTTGCACGAGGACGGTGACGAGCAGTGGCTGGCACCGTATCCGGATCCGGCGAAGCGGACCGAGAACCATGTGCCGATCGGCTCGGCCCGCACGTACGGTGACGGCACCGACCTGACGATCGTCACGTTCGGCAACGGGGTGCACATGAGCCTGCGCGTCGCGCGGCGTCTCGAACGGGCGAACATCGCCGCGCGCGTGGTGGACATGCGGTGGCTCGCACCGCTGCCCGTCCACGACATCGTCCGGGAGGCGAACGCCACCGGCCGGGTGCTGATCGTCGACGAGACCCGCAAGTCGGGGGGAGTGTCGGAAGGTGTGGTGACGGCGTTGATCGACGACGGCTTCACCGGGCCGCTCGCACGCGTCACGAGCGACGACAGTTTCATCCCGCTCGGCGATGCCGCCCTCGAGGTCCTGCTCTCCGAGGAGACCATCGAGGCCGCGGCAGTCAAACTCGTGGGCCGATAACATCCGCATCCCTCGCGCTTCGCTATGACGGCAACGTCAACCGGTATCCCCTCCGCCATTGCCAAGCCGTTGTCCGGTCGGGCATGTTCGAACTGCATCTCTCCACACCGGCGGACAGGAACATTTCATGAGTGGCGATCAGCGACCCCACATCGTGGTGATGGGGGTGACCGGCTGCGGGAAGACGACAGTCGCGCAGCAACTTTCCGAACTGACCGGCCACCGGTTCCTGGACGCCGACGATCTGCATCCGCCGTCGAAAGTCGAGAAGATGGCCGCCGGTATCCCGCTGACCGACGACGACCGGGCACCGTGGCTCGCAGTCGTCCGTGACCGGCTGCAGGAGCTGTCCGATCAGGGACGCCGTGGCGTGGTGGCGTGCTCGGCGCTACGGCGGAGCTACCGGGACATCCTCCGCGACGTCTCCGACCCGGTGTTGTTCGTCCACCTCACAGGAGAGCGGGAGGTCATCCACGGCCGGATGCACGCGCGGAGCGGGCACTTCATGCCGCCTGCCCTGCTCGATTCCCAGTTCGCGCTCCTCGAGCCGCTCGACGCCGACGAATTCGGAGTGGTCCTGGACGTCGCTCCGGCGCCGGACGCGATCGCCCGGGCCGCCGTCGAATACCTGCACGAAGAACGAAAGGTCGTCACACAGTGAGTTCGCACGGGAGTTTCGATGTGGCGGGCAAGATCGCGCTCGTCACGGGGTCGAGTCGGGGAATCGGCTTCGCACTCGCCAACGGACTCGCCGAGGCGGGTGCGGAGGTCGTGCTCAACGGCCGCGACGCCGACGCCCTCGCACGCAGCCGCGACGAGATCGTCGACGCCACCGGTGCGACAGTCCACACCTGCGCGTTCGACGTGACCGCTCCCGAGGAGGTTGCGGCCGCGGCGCAGCGGGTCGAGGACGAGATCGGACCCGTCGAGATCGTGGTGAACAACACCGGCGTCCAGCACCGCAGCCCACTGCTCGAGTTCGGTGACGACGACTTCCGTCGCGTACTCGACACCAACCTGAGCAGCGCCTTCTTCGTCGGCCGCGAGTTCGCGCGGGCGATGGTCCGGCGCGGGCACGGGAAGATCATCAACATCTGTTCCGTCCAGAGTGAACTCGGCCGGGCGGGCATCGCCCCGTACGCCGCGAGCAAGGGCGGGCTGAAGATGCTCACACGCGGAATGTGCGCCGACTGGGCACCGCTGGGACTGCAGGCCAACGCCATCGCACCCGGGTACTTCGACACCCAGCTCACCGAGGCGCTCGTGAACGATGCCGAGTTCAGTGCGTGGCTGACCAAACGCACGCCCGCCGGGCGGTGGGGGCGTCCCGAGGAACTCGTGGGTGCACTGCTCTTTCTCTCGTCACCGGCGTCGGACTTCGTGAACGGCCAGATCCTGTACGTCGACGGCGGCCTCACCGCCGTAGTGTGATCCCCACCCGACCGACTCGAAAGACCATGATGCCGAACACCGCAACGCCTCGTATCCACCTCGGACCGTACCCGGACGCCGCCCTGATGCGCGGGATCGAGCGGGGCGGAGGCGTCCTCGCCCCGCTCGACGATGCCGAAGCCGTGGTGTGGGCGCAGGGTCCCGACACGTTCCCGGCGAAGTTGCCGGACTCGGTGCGCTGGGTGCAACTCCCCTCGGCGGGTGTGGAGCCGTGGATCTCCGCGGGGATCGTCGACACCGAGCGGACGTGGACGTCCGCGGCCGGCGCCTACGCCGGTAACGTCGCGGAACACGGAGTTCTGCTGCTTTTGGCCGGTGTCCGCGCCCTCACCGAGCAGGTGCGCGCGACCTCGTGGCGCAAGGCCGAATTCGACCCGCAGGTGGGCACGCTGCGCGGGGCGACGGTCGCCATCGTCGGGTGCGGCGGCATCGGTCGCGCGATGATCCCGCTGCTCGACGCGTTCGGGGCGCGGGTGCTCGCCGTGACCCGTTCGGGAACCCCGGTCCCGGGTGCTGTCGAGACGCTGACGTCCGATCGGACGTCGGAAATCTGGTCCAGAGCAGACCATTTCGTCATCGCCGCACCGGCGACGGCGGCGACCGCACAGATCGTCGACAAGGACGCGCTCGCGCAGATGAAATCGACGGCGTGGATCGTCAACGTGGCGCGCGGCTCCCTCATCGACACCGCGGGGCTCGTCGACGCGCTGAAATCCGGATCGATCGGCGGGGCCGCCCTCGACGTCACCGATCCCGAACCACTTCCCGACGGACATCCGCTCTGGGCCCTGCCGAATGCCATCATCACGCCGCACGTCGCGAATCCGGCGACGGGGCTGACGCGGCTGCTTGCCGATCACGTCGCGTCCAACGTCGAACGTTTCGCTGCCGGAGCGCCTTTGATGGCACCGATCGACGCGAGCCGGGGCTACTGAATGCCTCGGTCGGCTTCCGAACTGGTCCGGATGTAGTTGGCGACGACACTGCGCAACACCTCGCGCACGGCCTCGGCAGGTCCCGAGAGCGGCTGGTTGGCGGGTGTTCCGAGGGAGACCTGGACTTCGATGGTCGGTTCGATGCGGCGGAGTTCCAGGTTCTCCACATTCATGATGCGGCGGGCCACGGAGAACGGTAATACCGTCGCGCCCAAACCATTTCGTACCGCCTGGGCCATCAGGGTCACCGATTCCACCTCCCCGACCACCCGCGCGTGCTCGAAGGCGTGTTCGTAGGCCTGCTCAACCACCTTACGGATGGTGTGCATCGGGCCCGGCAGCAGCAGCGGCAGGTCGACGAGATCCTTGATGGCGACGGCGGTCCCGGTGTCACCGGGCAGACCGGTGCCTGCCGGCGCGACGACCATCAGTTCCTCGGTGAGGAGACGCTCGAAGTTGACGCCCTTGATCGGCCCGGTGTCGTAGAGCAGCGCCATGTCCATGCGGCCGGTCATCATGGCCTCGCTCAGCACGCCGCCGAAGTTCTCGTTGATGTGCAGAAGGATGCTCGGGTACCGCGACCGCACCGCGGTGAGCAGCGGCAACGCGATGGAGCTCACGGTGCTGTACGGCGCGAGCCCGACGGAGACGCCGCCCGCCAGTTCTCGACCGACGACGCTCACCTCGGCTTGAGCACTCTCGACCTGCCGCAGGATCACCTGCGCGTGCCGGTACAGCGCGCGCCCCGCATCGGTGGGTTCCACGCCCTGCTTGCTGCGGATCAGCAGCTGCTGACCGAAGTGGGTCTCCAGCGCCGTCATCTGCTGGCTCAGTGCCGGCTGGGCGATGTGCAGAATGTCGGCCGCCCGCGTGATGCTTCCGGCGTCGACGATGCGGACGAATGAGAACAAGCGTCGGGTATCCACGAGCGATCTGCCTTTCTGACGATGCGGCGACGCAAGCACGCCGCGGTTTCGACAAGGTTGCCGGGCGGAAACACCGCCGTAGCCAAATGCGAGGCGCTGTTCTTCCCTCTTTGCATCGCCGCTGTTCAAACACCATAGACGTTCGTTATCGCCTCACGTAAAACAGGTATTAACCGCCCGAACCGGATCCTGCGTAGCGTCCGTTTACATCGAAAGTTCACAGGAACTGCACCAGCGGTTCCACTGCAGGTCCCCATGGGAGGCACCGTGACTGTCAAGATCGATCTCGTCGCCGACCTCGGCGAGAGCTTCGGCGCATGGACGACGGGCGACGACGACGCGCTGCTCGACGTGCTGACGTCCGCCAACGTCGCGTGCGGATTCCATGCCGGTGACCCCAGGACCATGGACGCCACGGTCCGAGGATGCGTCGCCCGCGGAATCGGCATCGGCGCGCACCCCAGCTTTCCCGACTTGGCAGGGTTCGGACGGCGCGCGATGGACCTCACCGCAGACGAGGTCCGCACGGACGTTCTGTACCAACTCGGCGCGCTGCACGCCTTCGCGACCTCGCACGGCACGACGCTCTCGCACATCGCACCGCACGGTCGGTTGGGAAATCTCGTCGCCACGCGTGCGGACTACGCACGCGCCGTCGTCGACGCGGTGGAGGCGTTCGACCCGCGGCTGATCGTGCTCGCCCAGGACGGTGAACTCGCCGACCACGCCCGTGAGCGGGGGATTCGCGTGGCGATCGTCGCCATCGTGGACCGCGCGTACCGCTCGGACGGCACCCTGGTGCCGCGGTCCGAGCCCGGCGCCGTGATTCATGACCAGGACACTCTGGTGGCGCGCACGGTGCAGATGGTGACCGAGGGTGTCGTCGAGGCCGTCGACGGCACACGCGTCCCGATCGAGGCCGACACGGTGCTGCTGCACGGTGACGGCGCCGACGCCGTACGCAACGCGCGAGCGATCCGGGAGGCGCTCCTGAGGGCGGGCGTCGTCATCGCCCCGGTGACCGAGGTCCTCGCGGCCAAGGAAGAACAGGAGTCCGCGTCGTGTCCGGCGTGACGTGCATCCGGCCGCACCGGGATTTCGTCCTCTCGGATTGCGGAGACTCCGCGGTACGTCTGACGTCGCTGTCCCCGGACGCCGAGGAGCGCTGGCGGGTGGTCCACACGGTCGCCGCCGCGCTCGACGCACGCGGCGACGAGGTCGCGGTCACCGGCATCATTCCCACCTACGACGCATTGCTGGTCGAATTCGATTGTGGTGCAACCACCCACGACGCCATCCGTGCACACGTCCAACGGCTGATCGAGCGCCCCGCGAATGCCGCGGAGCGCGGCCCGCGGCAGTTCGAGATCCCGGTCGTCTACGGGGGAGAATTCGGCCCCGACCTCGACGAGGTGGCAGAACACCTCGAACTCTCACCCGCCGAGGTGATCCGACTGCACGGCGCAGGCCCACTGACCATGCGCTGCTTCGGTTCCCCGGGCGGCGCCCCGATGCTGGACGGTCCCGCGTTCCCGCGGCCCGTCCCACGCCGCACGATTCCGCGGCCACACGTACCGGCCGGCGCGGTCGCTGTCGCGGGCAGGCAGGCCGTCGTCTCCGCGCGTCCCGCGCCGGGAGGCTGGCCGGTGATCGGTCGAACCCCGCTGACCATCGTCGATCCGGCGACAGACCCACTGTCCGACTTCCGGCCCGGCGACACGTTCCTCTTCGTTCCGATCACCGCCGCCGAGTGGTCGACGTACGAGGGGGTCCGTCATGGCTGAATCGATCACCGTCACGACACCCGGGCTGACCTCGATCCAGGACCTCGGCCGGCTCCGAGCCTCCCGGTTCGGCCAGATGACCGGCGGAGCCTCGGACCAGTACAGCGCCGACGTGGCGAACGCACTGGTCGGGAGCCCGCGTACGGCGCCCCTGCTCGAGATGGTCGCCATGGACTTCGGCGCCGTCGCGAGCATCGACCTGCTCGTCGCGGTGACCGGAGCGCCGGCGGAGGTGCAGGTCGGGGGTGTCGCCCGCCCGCAGTGGGAGCCGTTCGTGTGGACCGCGGGCGAAGAACTCACCGTCCGCGGAATCCGCGACGGGCTCAGGGTCTACCTCGCCGTGCACGGAACGATCGACGCGCCCTGCCTGCTCGGTAGTTGCGCCCCCGACTCGGTTCTCGGTTTCGGCCGGCAACTGACGGTCGGCGAGTCCGTCGCCATCGACGTCGACGGAGCGCCGATCGACCACCCACACTTCCGGATGCCGCTGTTCCGGCTCGGCGCCCGGCCCGCGGCCTTCACCGGATGCTGGACCATCGACGTGACCGATGGGCCCGACGTCCACGAATTCGGCTCGACCTCCGCCCGATTGTTCGACACCCCGTTCGTCATCGGCGACAACTCGAACCACATCGGTCTCCGCCTCACGCCGACCGATCCGGGCAGCCCCGTCCCCAAGCGGGACCGGTCGACGGAGGTGCTCTCCCGCGGCGTGCCGATCGGTGCGGTCGAGGTTCCCGCCGGCGACGAGATCCTCGTTCTGCATCGTGGGCGAGGGGTGACCGCCGGATACCCGGTGCTCGCGGTCGTGACCGCCACCGCTCTGTCCCAGCTCGGCCAGGCACGCCCCGGCCAGGAGGTCCGGTTCAGGAAGGTGACCGTCCCCGACGCTGTGGACGCGTACCGCACGCAACGACGCTCGATCGATCTCCTCCGCTCCCGCGTGGCCAACGCGTTCGCCAGTCTTCGGATCCCCCTTCACACAGAAACGACATCCGCCCAGCACAGCTCGGTACCCCAGATGGAGTCAGCATGACCAACGCGATCTCACCCGACACGGCCGGGCACACGGCCGAACACGAGGTGCAACCCCGCCAGCTACGCAAAGTCGTTCTCGCAGGCTGCGTGGGCATCTTCGTCGAGCTCTACGACAACGGCATCTTCGCCTTCATGGCAACCGCCCTGGCCATCGTCTTCTTCGACGTCTCCAAGTCGAGTGACGCGCTGATGCTCGTCTTCGCCGGTTACGCGATCTCGTTCTTCGTCCGACCTCTCGGTGCGGTCGTCTGCGGCATCCTGGGCGACAGGATCGGCAGGCAGAAGATGCTCGTCTTCGTCATCATGCTGATCAGCGTCGCCACCGCGGGAATCGGCATTCTCCCGACCTACGCCGCGATCGGCGTCGCCGCACCCGCCCTGTTGATCCTCCTGCGCATCCTGCAGGGATTCTCCGTGGGCGGTGAGGCGGCGGGCGCCATGACCTTCCTCGCCGAGCACTCACCGGAGGGCAAGCGCGGACTCATCACCAGCTACGCACAGATCGCGTCTTTCCTGGCCCTGCTCACGGGCACGCTCGTGGCGTTCGCGATGTCACCGTGGCTCAACGAGGCCGCCATCAACGGCGGCGGACCGGCCAGCTGGGCGTGGCGTGTGCCGTTCCTCGTCGCGATCCCGATGGGCATCATCGGCTGGTACATCCGCCGGGCCATCAGCGACACCCCGAACTTCGAGAAGCTCAAGGCGGAAGGCGGACTGTCCCGCAACCCGCTGAAGGAAGCGTTCGCGACCCCCGAGCACCGCAAGGCGATGCTGCTCGCGCTGTTCATCCCGCTGATGAACGGCTCCGGCTACTACGTGCTCTTCTCCTACATGCCGACGTTCCTGAAGGGCGACAACATCGGCTTCTCGACCGGCACCGCCCTGCTCGTGACCGCGGCGAGCCTCGTGGCGATCTGCATCGCCATCCCGTTCATGGGTGCTCTCTCCGACCGTGTCGGCCGCAAGAAGGTCATCGCCGGCGCGGCCATCGCGATGGCCATCGGCGCCATCCCCTGTTACGCCCTGATCGCGACCGGCAACTTCGTGCTCGCGGTGGTCGGCGCGTGCATCATGGCGGTGATCTTCGCCGGTCACACCGCCGTCATCCATATCCTCATCGTGGAGCTCTTCCCCACCCGGGTGCGGTACTCGGCGTACGGGCTGGGCTACAACATCTCCTCGGCGGTCTTCGGCGGCACGGCACCTCTGCTCATGACCTGGCTGATTCCTCAGTTCGGAATTTACGTTCCCGCGGTCTATGCCGTTGTCACCGCGGTGGGAACCCTCATCGCCGTCAGCACCATCACCGATCGGGCGCACGTGCCTCTCCGCGACACGCTCTGACGGAACCAGACTCGGCCCGGTGGTCTCCTGACCACTCGAAGACCACCGGGCTGTACCAACTTTCACCACCAGCAAGGCAAGGGAGCGTTATGCCATTCAACGACTACCGGACGGCACTGGTCACCGGTGCCAACACCGGAATGGGTGCCGCGGTCACCGAGATCCTGACCAAGCGCGGACTGACCGTCTACGGTGTGGCCCGCAACAAGGAACGGCTCGACGAGGTCGCGGACAAGACGGGAATGATCCCGCTCGCCGTCGACATCACGGACATCGACGCACTGAGCGCGGCCCTCGAGGGACTCGAGATCGATGTGCTGGTCAACAACGCGGGAGTGTCGGCCACCGGCAACATCCTGGACGCCTCCGCGGATTCGGTCGACGCCATGGTGGACGTCAATCTCCGTGCGGTGCTGCACCTGTGCCGCCTGCTGATGCCGGGAATGGTCGAGCGGGACCTCGGCCACATCGTCAACATCAGCTCCATCGCCGGTCTGTACAATTTCTACGGCCACACCGCCTACCACGCCACGAAGGCCGCGGTGCACCAGATCTCGCGGCAGCTGCGCAACGACACCATCGGCAAGCGCATCCGCGTCACCGAGATCTGCCCGGGCAGAGTCGAAACCGAGATCTTCGGACGCAACCTGGGCGGGTCGCCGGAGGCGATGAAGGAGGCGTGGGAGACGTACTACGAAGGCTTCGAATCCATCACGACCAAGGACATCGCCGACACGATCGAGTTCGCGATCGACGCCCCGGGCCACGTCAATCTCGGCCTGATCGAAATCATGCCCACATTCCAGGTACCGGGTGGACTTGACTTCATCCGGCGCAACGATCGAGACCCGCGGTGAATACTGCGCAGCGCGAGTCCGGCGCCCCGCTTCCGACCGAGACCCTCGGGGTGGTGGCGCACGCCGCGGGAGACCTGCGCATCGAATCGGTGCCGCTGCGCCGGCCCGAGCCGTCCGAGACCGTCGTCGAGATCGCCTACGGCGGGATCTGCGGATCCGACCTGCACTACTGGACGCACGGGGCGGCGGGTGAGTCGATTCTGAAGGCACCGATGCTGCTGGGCCACGAAGTGGTGGGAACGGTGGTGCAGGCCGCGGCGGACGGCAGCGGCCCCGCAGCGCGTGAACGAGTCGCCGTGCACCCCGCCACCCCCGGCGGTCGCGGCGCCAGGTTCCCCGCCGATCGCCCGAACCTCTCACCGGGATGCACGTACCTCGGCAGTGCGGCGCAATTCCCCCACACCGAAGGGGCATTCGCGAAGTACGTAGTTCTGCCCTCGCGCATGCTGCGGCCGCTGCCGCCGGACCTTCCACTGCGCACCGCTGCCGTCGCAGAACCCGCCGCCGTCGCGTGGCATGCCGTGGCCCGCGCCGGCGACGTGTCGGGTAGGAGCGCACTCGTCGTGGGATGCGGACCCATCGGCGCCCTCGTGGTGGCGGTCCTGCGCCGGGCCGGTGCGCGCGAGATCACCGCAGTCGACGTGCACGAGTATCCCCTCACTGTTGCACGGGCGCTCGGCGCCGACCGGACCCTCGACGCCACCGACTCCGAGAGCATCGCGGCCGTCGACGCCGATGTCGTCGTCGAATGCTCCGGTAACCGCTTCGGGCTCGAATCGGCCATTCGCGGCGCGACGCGCGGCGGCCGAGTCGTCATGCTCGGACTGCTCCCCACCGGTCTTCAGCCCGCGCCGCTCTCGCTCGTCATCACGCGGGAGCTCGAACTCGTCGGTTCCTTCCGATTCAACGACGAGATCGATTCGGTGCTCGCCGCTCTGGCGGACGGCAGCCTGAACGTCGAACCGGTGATCAGTCACGAGTTCGGCATCGAGGACGGCCTCGAGGCCTTCGCCGTCGCGAAGGACGCGTCCACGTCCGCGAAGGTGTTGCTGGCGTTCTGATTCCAGTCATGCCCAACGGCTATCACCCGACAAGTAATCGGTCTTGTACAGGCGTGATGTGCTCCCGATAACCTGGGTGTGAAGGTACCGCCCGAGTTCCCGGCTTCTTTCGTTCCCACGCCCTCTACCAGGAGGAATAATGTCCACCTTCGTCCCTGCAGCGCGAGTCGACCAGATGCGTGAGTCACCGAGTGTGGCAGCTGCGCAACGGGTTCGCGAGCTCCGGGCGTCGGGGCGGGAGATCCTCGACCTGACGGTCGGAGAACCCGATTTCGACACACCGGACCACATCAAGGCGGCAGCCGTCGCGGCGATGAAATCCGGTCTCACCAAGTACACCCCCGTCAACGGTATCCCCGCACTGCGGGACGCGATCGCGAAGCGGATGCTCGCCCGGACCGGAGTCGAGTTCGCGGACACCGAGATCACCGTCGGCGGAGGCGCCAAGCAGGTCATTTTCCTGGCGCTGATGGCGACGGTGGAGGAGGGCACCGAGGTGATCGTGCCCGCGCCGTACTGGGTGTCGTACCCCGACATGGTGACCGTCCACGGCGGAACACCCGTCGTCGTCGACTGCCCGGAGTCCGACCGGTTCCTGCTCACCGCCGAGAAGCTCGCCGCCGCCATCACTCCCGCGACGAAATGGGTGATCCTCAACGCACCGTCGAATCCGACCGGTGCGGTGTACGGCGAGCAGGAACTGGCGGAACTGGCAGCGGTACTCGACCGGAACCCGCACGTGAACGTCCTCTGTGACGAGATCTACGACGAGATCGTCTTCACCGACTCACCCGTTCCGAACCTGTTGTCGGCCGCGCCGCACCTCCGCGATCGGATCCTGGTGACCAACGGTGTGTCGAAGGCCTACGCGATGACCGGCTGGCGTCTGGGGTACGGCGTCGGGAACAAGGGCCTGATCGCAGCGATCAACAAGCTGCAGTCGCAGAGTTCCTCCTGCCCGTCGTCGATCAGTCAGGCCGCCGCGGCCGAGGCGCTCACCGGCGATCAGAGTTTCGTCACCACGTCCGTTGCGAGCTATCGCGCGCGGCGGGACGTCATCTTCGAATTGTTCTCCCGTATCGAGGGTTTGGAACCCGTTCTGCCGCAGGGTGCGTTCTATCTGTTCGTCGGATGCGCGGGCCTCGTGGGCAAGCGGACTCCCGACGGCACGCTGCTCGAGAACGATCAGGACGTGGTGCTCTTCCTCCTCGACCACGCGTCGGTGGCCACCATCCAGGGCTCCGCGTACGGCGCCCAGGCGTATTTCCGCGTCTCGTTCGCCACGTCCGAGGACGTTCTGCGGAACGCGGCCGCCGCGGTCCAGAAGGCCGTCGCGTCGCTCAGCTGACCCCACCCGCTCTTACCCGACCAACGGAGACATCATGGTTCACGTCACTACCAAGATCGACCGCGCCGACAAGGCCGCGATCGACCGACTAGGCGCCTTCTCGGCCGCCACCATCCACGAAGCCCAGGGCCGCAAGGGTGCACTGGATTCGGGGATCAAGCCCATCGACCGCGACATGTCGTTCTGCGGAACGGCCTTCACGGTCGTCTGCCATCCGCGCGACAACATCATGCTCCAGGTCGCCATCAGCTACGCGCAACCCGGCGACGTGCTCGTCGTGTCCTCCGGCGACCAGCCCGCAGGACAGTTCGGCGACGTGCTGGCCAATGCGTGCGTGGCCCGGGGCATCAGCGCACTGGTCACGGACGGCGGGGTGCGGGACAGCCGGGAGATCCGCGAACTCGGGTTTCCCGTCTTCTCCAAGCACGTGTGCATCGAGGGAACGGTGAAGGAATCCCTCGGTCCCGTCAACCAGCCGTTGGTGTTCGGCGGCCAGATCATCTATCCCGGCGACGTGATCAAGGGTGACTGCGACGGAGTGGTCGTGGTCCGACGCGACGAGGTCCAGTTCGCCATCGACGCCTCCCGTGACCGCGACGCCGCCGAAGCCGCCTACATCGAGCGCTACAAGAAGGGTGAAACCCCGATCCAGGTCAGCAATCTCGCCCAGGTGCTCGAGGCGAAGGGCCTCACCGTTGACCAGTGAGCCGGCCACTCCCTGCCGGAGATGTCCATAGGAGTTCCTCACGGCCGCGCCGGCGCCACCATCCGCGGGGTCGTGCTCGTCGCACTCGATGCGATGCGGCACAGCCACGGAGGAGGGCTGCCGCGTGGTGGCGGCGTCCGACACCAGCGGAGGATGCAACCGGGCGGGCGGGCTCGACATTCCGAAACTCGAGGCGTGGGTCGCGGCGGGTGGAACCCTCCCGACATACGCGGCGGGGGCACGCGACGTGGACGCGTCAGGCGTTTACAGACGCGACGGTCGACGACAGCGAGCGTGCGCGGTGGCTGCGCTGGGACACGTCGCCCGGGTTACAGGTGCGATCGCGCATCCCTTCGATGAAGCGGGTGGTGCGGGTCGGTCCGGGTGGCGACCGGAAATGCAGCGGCTACGTCCGCGGATCAAAGTTGGGCCAGCATGGGGAACAGGGCGATCGCGGAGACGGTGATCCCCGCGACGCCGGCGACGACGCCCAGTAGGGCACGCAGAGATGCCGCCTCGTCGTCCGCGACTGTGGACCGCGACGTAGCGACGGCACCGCAGACCACCGCGCCCACTCCCAGAAGGAAGCCGAGTCCGACCACCCAGAACGACGCAACGGACAGCGCCGCCAGAGTGATCGACACGGCGGGCAACCGCGAACCACGCTGCTTACGTTTCTCGTTGCCGTCGACGGAGGAGCACATGCTGTGGTCGGCAAGCGGCCTGCGGGGGATGGCGGCGGTCATGATCCTCCTTCTAACGGTTGACGATTCGGGTCGCCGGACACATGTCGGCTGCACAGGGCTGGAAGCGTCTTCGGGACTGACTGTTCGGTCCGAGAACGTAGTCAGTGTTGTCGAGGCCGCTTCGGCGAGTCGATGGTCGCGACTCGGTCGAGGGTCTTCAGCTTGTGACGTAGACCCACTAAAATTAGCACTCACGTCAGGTGAGTGCTAGTTCTTTTTGCTAAGCAATTTCGCCTTTCGCGCCCCTGATCGACCCGGCGAACCTGACCCCGACGACGAGGGCAAGCCACGACGCCGGGACCGCAGCGACCAGCCACGACGCCGGGACCGCAGCGACCAGCACGGCGCCGGGTAGGACGCCGAGGATCGCCGCCGCGGTCAGCATCCGGTATCGGCGCCAGTCCACGTCGCGGCGCACGACACCGAAGATCAGCGCGGCCGAACAGATGCTGCAGATGTTGACCAGCAGCACCCCCGCTGCGGGGCCGAGGAGCAGCGTGAGCAGCGGGGCGGACACGAGCGCGAGACCGGTACCGCTGAGCCGCTGCAGGACGGCGCCGATCATCACCGCTGCGGCGACCGCCGCCCCGAGCAGGAGTGCGGTGTCGATCAACTGGTGCGTTCTCCGACGCCGATCTCCATCAGGTCTTCGCCGACGATCAGGTCGCCGGAGAAGCCGGCGGCCGCGGCCTGCCACCGTTCGGTCGGGTTGTTTCCCGGCGCGAGGTGGGAGAGGACCAGTGTTTTTACGCCGGCTTCCTCGGCGACCGGGCCGACCTGCTCGATGGTGGTGTGTGAGTGCAGGAGGTGTTCGATGAACCCTTCCTCTTCCGGGCTGTACGGCGGTTCGCCGTAGAGGGCTTTGACCCAGTCGGCGTCGATCACCTCGTGGACGAGGATGTCGGCACCGGTGGCCAGGGTGATCAGGTTGGGGGTGGGTGCGGTGTCGCCGGAGAAGACGATGGATCCGTCGTCGGTGTCGAAGCGGAACGCGAAGGCCGGGTAGACGGCGCCGTGATCGACCAGGGTGGCGGTCACCTTGACGCGGTCGTTCCTCTCGGTCGGCCGGCGGCTTGCCGACCACGTCACCTACGACCACCACGCGGCCAAGGCACCCGCACACGGTGTCACCCCGGTGGCAGTCGGGGAGTCGCCGTTGGTCGTGATCCGTGCGGACGTCGAAAGTGGTGCCCGTCGACGTTGACGGGTGGAACCAGCGTGCCTCCCGGAGCGTGTGAAATCCCTGGTCAACCAACTCCAGAATTTCTATAGTGGTAACTGTAGACATTGAGGGGACGCTGTTGTAGAGTTCCTCTCGTCGCAAGGAAAGAGTTCACGAGGTGCGGGAGAGAATGAACTGCCCGCAGAGAAGTACCGCAAGACCAGGATGTGCCGGGCAAGGGTTGATGTGAGTGTGTAAGGCCCCGGCACTTTCCGATCGGCGGCCGGGCAGCACTAAGGCCCGACAGCCGGAAGAAGTGCAGTGAATAAGGAAGTGAAACCCGCTCCGGCCCCCGGTGCCTCACGGCGCCGGGGGCCCTGTCCGTTGGAAAGGTGTCACCCCATTCCGGAAGATTCGCCCGACCGAAGCGCGGCCGGGAAGCTCGACGACGAGGACTACCCGGCCTACAGCATGGGTCACGCCGCCGAGATCCTCGGCGTGACCCAGGCATTCCTGCGCAGCCTCGACGCCGCGAAGCTGCTCACCCCCGGACGATCAGACGGCGGCCACCGCCGCTACTCCCGATACCAGCTGCGTCTCGCCGCCCGAGCCCGCGAACTGATCGACCAGGGCACCGCGCTCGATTCCGCGTGCCGCATCATCATCCTCGAAGACCAACTCGCCGAGGCCCGACGTATCAATGCTGAACTCCAGCACCCCCACCGCCCCAAGTCGGACGGGCCCGGCCCCGTAATCAGCTGAAACACCGTCTGATGAATCAGACAGATCGATAGACGATTCGTTGTCACCGGTTGTCGATCCCTATCCGGAAATACCAAGTAGGTGGCGCAGGGGGCCTGGCAGGCCCATTGGTCGACCCTCGCGGCGAATTCATTGGGCGCGTAGCTTGATCGGCGCGGTGACGTCGCGGGGAGCACTGTCCGACTTGACGGCACGCGCAAACGTGAACTGGCCCTCGACCTGCACGCGATACAGGTCGAAGCCAAATCCGGACAGGACATCTCGGAGTCGCGCCTCATCCGAACCGATGCTGGAGGTCGGCTCACAGAGCCACAGATGCCCCTCGACCGGGAGAATCCGGTGCGTTTCGCGGACGTAGTCGGCGTGGTTCTTGCCCATCAGTGCCAACGACAGGATCGCGATGTCGGCGGATGCGTCGTCGAGCGGGACGGCAGCGATATCGCAGACAGTCACACGGTGGTCGAACGCGACATGGTCAAACCAGAATCGTGTGACCGCTGCTCACCCGGTCGGCGAGCAACATCTCACCGCACCCGAGGCTGCCCGAGCCGCGCATATGTGCGGTGAGCGCGTCCTCGACGAGAAGATCGCATGCTATCGGGTCACCGGGGCGGTCGAACAGCGCAGCGATCGGGAGGTCACCCGAGAGCAGATCATCGGTCCGCTTCCGGCGCACTGCATCCAAGCTGATGACCCGTGGGTCGGGGTCGGGGGATCGACATGGTTCTCCTGCCTGTCGTAGGTGACGGCGGTCTCTCGGTTGCGTTCTCCGGCGCTCGGACCGGCGGTGAGGTCATACCTAGTTCTCCACGCAAGACGGGGCTGGCTGGCGTGGACCTGACCGGTGCTGCGGCGGGTCGTTGAGGTTGAATTTCGCCGGTGGGGCGCCCCGAGGATGCGCGGCGAAGCCGGATACGGTCGGCAGTGGAGGCGCACGAGACGCGGGGACTGTTTCCCGCCGTCCCACGCAGCGGTTATGCCGTTGAGACCGGTTCGGCGAATTCTCGGCGGAGGTGATGGTCGTCCTCGCCGGGTGTGTCCGAGCTGCCGGTCAGCTCGTCGAGGAGGATGTATCCCCCGTAGCCGAGGCCGGCGACGGCGAGGACAGCGGCGTACAGCCGGTCGAGCATCAGTTTCTCCGTATCGTCTGCGGAAACCCCCGAGCCGGCCAAGTATGCCCCCGGCCCGCCGGTCCGGGTACTACCCAACCGGACGGTTCGAAGACTGTCCTTGACAGACCTCAAGCTAAGGAAACCTTGCAATTGGGGTGTGACTCTGGTCTCATTGTGGGATGTCCACCTCTGTCGGCGGCCCAGCGTCTGTCTCTCTCGTCAGCCGAGACGTCGAAGAGGCGCGTCACGTGGGTGGGCGACTGTTCTACCCGCACTCCGTGGAAGTTCTCGGTGATCAGCAGAGCTTCGGCATACACCTCGATGCCGCCGAGTTGGGCCCCGTCACGATGGGCTGGCTCTCTTACGACACCGAGGTCGAGATCGAAACCGGCAAACTCCAGGACTGGTACCAGGTCAATGTGCCGGTGAGCGGCCGGTTGAAGACGAGTTCGGGCGCCGACCGGATCATCGCGACCCCGTCGTGTGCCGCCGTGTACCGCGCGGATCGCGGATCGGTGCTCCAGGGCTGGGGGCAGGAGACCCGGCGGATCCTGGGAATGAAGATCGAACGCCGCGCCGTCGAGGAGCAACTCGCGCTGCTCCTCGGACGCCCGATCCGCAATCCGATCGCCTTCGACCTCGCGTTGGACATCACCACCGGCCACGGGCAGCAGTGGTGGTCCGTGATGCAGGCCCTGTCGGTGCAACTGCGTGACACCGACGCCCTCTTCCGCCACCCACTACTGCTGGCGCCGCTGACGCAGAGCGTGATCGTGTCGCTGCTCCTGGCATCGCGCCACGACTACAGCGAGCAGTTGGCGGCAACCGTCGCCCCCGCCTGCCCGGCGGCCGTCGAGCACGCCAAGCAGTTCATCGAGGCGCACGCGGACGAGCCGTTGACCGCCCTCGAGATCGCCGGCGCGGTCGGGGTGAGTCTGCGGGCGCTGCAGCACGGCTTCCAGACGTCGTTGCAGACCACCCCGATGCGCTATCTGCGGGACCTCCGACTGCGGAAGGTCCGTGGCGACCTGCTGGCGGCCGACCCCGAGTCGGCAGGCGTCGCCGAGATCGCGTACCGGTGGGGTTTCAACCACCTGGGTCGCTTCGCCGGGCAGTACCGCGAGATGTTCGGTGAAAGCCCTTCTGCGGCACTGCGGGCGATCACCTCTCGATGATCAGAACCGGAGGACCGGTTTGATCGAGGCACCGCTGGTCATGTCCGCGACGGCGGTGTTGATGTCGTCGAACGTGTAGTGCGTGATGAGGCGGTCGATCGGCAGCCGGCCCGACTTCACGAGGTCGACGAGAACAGGGATGAGCGTCTGGGTTTCGCTGTCGCCCAGCGTCAGACCCACGAGGGTGCGGCCCGGGATCATGGCGTTGACGTCGACCGGCACCTCGGTGCCGAATGCCGGTGCGCCGACGATGACGGCGGTGCCGCGAGGTGCGAGCGCGTCGATCGCGGTCCGCAGCACCCCGACGTTGCCGGTGGTCTCGACCGCGCCGTCGACGCCGCCGGGAACGATCTTCGCCAGTTCCTCGGCGGTGTCGACCTCGGCAGCGTTGATCACCTGGGTCGCGCCGAGTTCGCGGGCGAGATCGAGCCGCGCCGGAACCCGGTCGACGACGATCACCTTCGACGCCGGGGTCAGAGCCGCGGCCATCACCGCCGACAACCCGACGGCGCCCGCCCCCGTGACGAGCACGGTCTGCCCCGGGCGGGGCTTCAGTACGTTCCACACTGCTCCGACACCGGTCTGCACACCGCACCCCAGCGGCGCCAGTACGTCCAGTGGGGCGTCCGGGTCGACCTTGACCGCACTGCGCGCGTCGACGACGGCATGGTGCGCGAAGGAGGACTGCCCGAAGAAGTGCCCACCGATCGCCTCGCCGCCGCGACTGACGGGGCTGGTGCCGTCGGCGCGCCCGCCCCCGATCAGGTTGAGCGGCAACCACGTTGCGCAGTAGGCCGGATGCCCGTCGCGGCAGTTCCCGCACGAGCCGCACGAGCTGAACGACAGGAGGACGTGATCACCGACGTCGACCGTCGTCACGCCGGCGCCGACCTTCTCGACGATCCCGGCTCCCTCGTGCCCGAGCACGCCGGGCAGCGGGAACGGCAACGCGCCCGAGGCGACGCCGAGGTCGGTGTGGCACAGGCCCGCGGCGACGAGACGAACGAGGATCTCGTCGGGGCGTGGTTCGTCGAGGTCGACGGTGGACACGGTGAACTTCGCTCCGCCGGTTTCGACGACGGCGGCAGTGGTGCTGGTGGTCATGGATGCTCCTGAAAGGTGGGTGCGCTCTAGGCGAGGGAGATGACGACGGACTTGACCTTGGAATACGACTCGAGGGCCTCCGGGCCGTATTCGCGGCCGAATCCGGAGTTCTTCACGCCGCCGAACGGGACCGCCGGGTCGAGCATCGCCCAGTCGTTGACCCACACGATGCCGGCCTGCAACCGGGCTGCGACCCGATGGGCCCGTGCGACGTTCGACGTCTGCAGCCCCGAGGCGAGTCCGTATTCGGTGCTGTTGGCCAGCGCGATCGCCTCGTCCTCGGTGCCGAACGGTTGCACGGTGAGCACCGGTCCGAAGATCTCCTCCTGCACGACGCGGGAGGTGTTGGGCAGGTCGGCGATGACGGTCGGCTTGTAGTAGTAGCCACCGCCCAGGTCGAGTCGTTCGCCGCCGGCGACGATGCGGCCACCGTCGGCGCGGGCGATCTGCACGTACTCCTCGACCTTCCGCACGTGCTTGTCCCCGGCCATCGGTCCGACGACGGTGGCCGGGTCGAACGGGTCACCAACCGGCACACCGGGAACGGCCTGACCGAGGATCCCGAGCACCGTCTCGTAGAGCGGACGGGCGACCAGCAGTCGCGGCCCGCCCATGCAGAACTGTCCGGTGTTGAACACGAAGCCCTTGATGATCGCGCCGATCGCCTTGTCCACTTCAGCGTCCTCGAAGACGATGTGCGCGGCGTTGCCGCCGAGTTCCATGGTGACGGGCGTGAGGTTCTCTCCCGCGACGCTCGCGGCGTGCCGGCCGACGGCCGTCGATCCGGTGAACGCGATCTTGTCGATCCCCCTGTGCTGCAACAGGGCCTCGCCGACGGTCGACCCCTTCCCTGTGACGACGTTGACCACGCCCGCGGGAACCCCTGCCTCGGTGAGGATCTCCGCCATCAGCAGCGCGCTGAGCGGAGTGTCCTCTGCGGGCTTGTGGACCACGGTGTTCCCGGCCGCGAGGGCGGGTGCGATCTTCGACGTACTGAGGATCAGGGGGAAGTTGAACGGGGTGATGGCGCCGACGACCCCGAGCGGTTCGCGGCGAGTGTAGGCGTGGGCGTCGAGTGGAGTCTCCCGCTTCGAGCCGCCCGCGGTCTGCGCGAGCGCGGCGCAGTACTCGTACTGCTCGGCGGTGGTCATCACGTCGACCGGTCGGCACAGGGAGACGGGTTTGCCGACGTCGACGCTCTCGACGGCGACGATCTCGTCGGCCCGTTCGCGGACGAGCGCAGCGACGCGGAGCAGGATCCGGGCCCGTTCGCGGCCCGGCAGTCCCGACCAGCGGCCGTCGTCGAACGCGGCACGTGCGGCGCGTACGGCGGAGTCGAGATCGTCCGCGTCCGCCTCGGCGACGGTGGTGACAGGCTTCCCGGTGGAGGGGTCGACGATCTCGAATCGTTCCCCGGCACCGGCCTCGCGCCACTGCCCGTCGATGAACAGCTGGCGTGGCCCGATCTGCGGGCGGGTGATGACGGCGGTGTCGTCGGTGACTGTCATGTCGCTGCCTTCGCTTCGTGTGAGCTGCCGACCGTATTCGGCAGGGTTCCTTGTGTTCGTCGTTGCGGTCGAACCCGGCTCGGGCGACCTAAGATGGTCAGGAAACCTGAGGTCCGAGTTCGTGGGCCTCGAGCTCGAGGCGCGGGGAGAAGTGGGCGATGACGGCGGATCTTCCGGACGAGATCGATGAGACACCGTTCGACGGGGAGTACGCGCACGACTCCTCGCCGACCCTGCTGTACGCGATCAAGCAGGTCGAACTGGCGATCCGATCCCACATGGATGCCCTGCTGCGGCCGATGGGCATCACCGCGCTGCAGTACACGGCGCTGACCGTCCTGCGCCGGCGCGACGGGTTGTCGTCCGCCGAACTGGCACGAAACTCCTTCGTCACCGCGCAGACGATGGGCGAGATGCTCTCCGCGCTGGAGCGCCGCGGACTGGTGACCAGGCGCGTCGACCCCGCCAATCGTCGCCGCATGCTCACCAGCCTCACCCCGGAGGCCCTGGACCTTCTCGCCGAGTATGACGCGAGCATCTGCGGGCTGGAGGAACAGATGCTCGCCGACATGAGTGTTCGTCAGCGCGAGGCGTTCCGCGGATACCTCGGCCGCTGCCGGACCGCCCTGGCCGAGACGCCCGCGCACTGAGGCGCGTGGCGTGTCAGAGGTTCTGGCCACGGAACCGCTGCGGCCACACACCGGACTTGCCGGGCGCGATGATGCCGTTGGGGTCGAGGGCGTCCTTGATCTTCTCGTGGAACTTCAGCAGCGCACCGTCGCCCCAGTCGAACGTCGCCATCACGTCGTCCATCAGGGCGTTGTGGGTGCGGTATTCGCCGTAACCGGCTTCGGCGGCCTCGCGGACGAGGACCTTCGTCATCTGCAGGATTTCCTCACGAGCATCGGGGATCGCCGTGTCGTAGATGAACAGGCACACGTGGTGCATCTCGCGGAGCCCGATGATGAATTGCGCCGCGTAGTCCTTGGCGTATTCGTCGGCGCGAGCGCGCACCATCTCGAACTGCTTCATCGCCTCGCGCCCGTCCGGCGCCGACACCGGGGAGAATCCGATGTGCCCGCCGTTGGGTACCCAGTCCAGGAGCTGCAGTTCGTCCAGGCTGGGGATGCCGTTGTTGATCTTGTGCCTGTCCTGCAACACATGTCCACCGCGGTCGTCGCGTTCCTCGTGTGTGAAGAAGCGGGCACCGGGAATCTTCCCGAACGCCTCCTTGATCATCCCGTAGTACATCTCGATCAGCGGCGGAGGTCCGTACAGGGTGCCGTAGAAGTTCCAGAAGCCGAGATCGAGATCCTTCTTCATCCTCTCGATCGCCTCGGCCGGCATCGGCCCGTCCCCGTCGAACCACTCGGTGCGCTTCGACACCGCCGCCGCGTCCATGAAGATATTGCGTAGCACCGGAACATTCTGCAGCGGAGCCATATTGATGCGCAGCGGCAGCATGATGTCGACGATCTGCTCCAGATCCTCCTCCTTGTCGAAGGTGATCAGGAACGACTGCGACGCGGGCGGCCGCTGCATCAGGGCGATCCCCATCTTGGTGACGATCCCGAGATTCGACTGGGTGAACATGCCGTCCGGGAAGGGGCCGAACCCGTAGGGGAACAACTGCCACGCGTCGCTGCCGGGCAGTGCGCCCATGCCGGTGCGCATCACATCGCCCTGCGGCAGAACCACTTCCAGTCCCGTCTGCCACATGAAGTGATCGCCGTACGGGGTGTACCCGACGCCGCGGTCCAAGGTGTTTCCCACCACGCTGCCCCATCCCAGGTCGGGGCAGTCGAGCATCAGTCCGGAATCATGGCTCTGGAGGTATTCGTACAGGTCGAAGTAGGTGACCCCGGGTTCGAGCAGTGCGTAACCGTACTTCTCGTTGACTTCGAGGATTCGGTTCATCCGCTCGCCGGTCTTGACGATCACCGAACCCGACAGCCTCGGGGCGGCGCCGCCGTAACCGTTGTTCTTTCCGGTCGAGACCGGGGAGAGGGGGATGCCGTACTCGTTGGCGATCCGGACGATGTCCTGGACCTGCTCGGTCGACTCCGGTGAGACGACGGCCGACGGCATGTTGGCCTCGGCGGCGCCGACCGGGTACGGGTCGCGGAACGCTTCGAGTTCGTCTGCGGTCGACAGGACCCACTTGTCACCCACGACGTCGCGGAAGCGCTGGAGCGCCGCGTCGAATCGCTCGTCGGAAACGCCAGGGGGAAGGGTTCGCGTCATTCTTGACTGCTCCTCGTTCGGCGGCCGCCTCGATGCGGCCGGGTCGTACGCAAGACCTGCGACAGCTGTTCGCTGAATATCAGGTTTCCTTGCTTACAAGTGTGAGGGGCGTCACTGCGCTGGGCAATCCGCTACACGCCGAGAGGTGGGACGCGGACTTCGCCGTATCCGTGCTGGTCAGGGGGATGCTCGGGCGACGGCCTATCCGGTTTGCGCAAAACGGCGGCGGTGACCGGGCCACCCGTCACGGGATCCCGGCCACCGCCGCTTGCGTCTGCGTCGTTCAGGGTTTGAGCTGGATCTTCACCGCACCGTCCTGCTTCTTCTGGAAGATCTCGTAGGCGTGGGGTGCCTGTTCGAGGGGGAGTTCGTGGGTGGCGAAGGTGTCGACGCCGAGTGGGTCGTCGTCGCCGAGGAGCGGCATGATGTCGTCCACCCACTTCTTGATGTTGGCCTGACCCATGCGCAGCTGAATCTGCTTGTCGAACAACGTGAGCATGGGAATCGGGTCGGCCATGCCGCCGTAGACGCCGATGATGGAAATGGTTCCCCCGCGGCGGACGATGTCGATCGCCGAATACAGCGCGCCGAGTCGGTCGACACCGGCCTTCTGCATGAGCGGCGCCGCCACCGCATCGGGCAGGTACCCGACGATCTGCTGGGCGAGCTTGCCGATCGGTGAACCGTGCGCCTCCATGCCGACCGCGTCGATCACCGAGTCGGTGCCGCGACCGTCGGTCGCGTCGCGGATGACGTCGGCGAGATCGCCGCCGTGCTCGTCCAGGTCCAGGGTTTCGATGCCCCGGGCCTTGGCGCGAGCAAGGCGTTCGGGGACGTTGTCGACCGCGATGACCCGTGCACCCTTGTGGTGGGCGATGCGCGCCGCCATGTCTCCGATCGGTCCGAGGCCGAGCACGGTGACCGACCCGCCCTCGGGGATCGCGGCGTACTCGACCGACTGCCACGCCGTGGGCAGCACATCGGACAGGTAGACGAATCGGGAATCCGGTGGGCCCTCGGGGACTTTCACGTGGGTGAACTGGGCTTGGGGGACGCGCAGGTACTCGGCTTGTCCTCCCGGCACCTCGCCGTAGAGCTTGGAGAAACCGAACAACGCCGCTCCCATGCCCTGCTCGCGGACCTGCGTCGTCTCGCACTGGGTGTACAGCTGCAAGTTGCACATGAAACAGTCGCCGCACGAGATCTGGAACGGAATCACGACGCGGTCGCCGACCTTCAGGTCGCCCGCCGCCGAGCCGACCTCCTCGACGATCCCCATCGGTTCGTGGCCGAGGATGTCCCCTTCTCCCATGAACGGGCCGAGAGTTTCGTACAGGTGCAGATCGGAGCCGCAGATGTTCGTTGTCGTGACCTTGATGATGGCGTCGGTCGGGTGTTCGATCTTCGGATCGGCGACGGTGTCGACGCTGACCTTTCGTTTGCCTTGCCACGTGACTGCTCGCACTGGGAACCACACCTCTCGTCGGTCGATGTCCGTAGTCGGGTGCCCGACGGGAGATGGAGGTAAACCGTGCTCGAGGGGGTGTGCCTACTTGACGGCGATGACGTCGACGGGACTAATATCGGGGTCGGTGGCGAGCAGTTCGGGGCCGACCTCGCCCAGTGCCTGGGGGATCGCTCCGGTCAGGTGCGCCTGCCGGCCTTCCTCGTTCTCGAACGTGTCGAAGATGCCGTACGTCGTGTCGCTGACCTTGAACGCGTACCAGGTGACGGTGCCCCGTTCTTCCGCCGCCAGGGCGCGTCCCTGCTCCAGGAACGCGGCGAGTTCTTCGCCCTTGCCCGGCTTGGCCTCGAGCAGTACCAGTAGTCCTCGGTCGATCGTCATGACGTCTCCTCGATAGGGTTCCGACGTGGTCTACCCATGACGTTAGGAGCGCCGAGCCGCAAGCGGAATGGGTGTCATCCGGCGCGGGCCGCGACGAGGGCGGCGAGCCCGTCGAAGATGCGGGCCAGGCCGAATTCCAGCGCGTCGTCCTGCCCGGAGGTGGCACTGGCCGACGCGAACGCGGCCGTCACCTGGGGGTAGCGGTCGGCGTGGTCGGCGACGATTCCCGTCATGATCGCGTTCAGGGACTTCTCGGGTGTGTCGGTTTCGGCGCCGGGGGCCGTCGTCTGCTGAGCGAGGCTGCGCACGTGACCGGTGATCAGGGCCACCGCGTCCAGGCGTTCCCCGCCGGTGAGTCCCGTGTCGCGCAGGGCGTCGAGGCCTGTTTCCAGCCAGTCCAGTTCGTTCGGGCCCATCACTCGCGGACCGACCGCGACGTCCACCACCCACGGATGCCGCCGCAGGCCCGCCCACATCCGGAGAGCCCACTCGTGGAGCACAGCGCGCCAGCCGCCGTCGATCTCGGACAGGTCGGGCGCGGGTCCGAGAGCGGCATCGAGCATGAGGGCGGTCAACTCTGCCTTGCCGGGGGTGTAGCGGTAGAGGGACATCTTGGTGAACCCGAGGTCTTCGGCGAGGCGCTGCATCGACAGGGTGGCGAGGCCCTCGGCATCCGCCATCGAGATCGCGGTGGCGACGATCTGCTCGAGGCTCAGCGCAGGTTTCGGTCCCCGCTTCGGTCTCTCCGGCGATCCCCACAGCAGCTCGGCGGTACGGGGCTGGGTGACCATCTGCGCTCCTCCGGACGACTCTTGATCCGGAATAGTGTCTACCATACACTGATTTGTGTCCGTCAGACACAATTAATCCGTGGAGGCTCCCATGTCGAACAGAACCGTCCTGATCTCGGGGGCAAGCATCGCCGGTCCTGCACTGGCGTTCTGGCTCAGCCGCTGCGGATACACCGTCACCATCGTCGAGCGGGCACCCGACCTTCGGCTCGGCGGCCAGGCCGTCGACTTCAAGGGGGAGGTTCACCGAAAAGTGTTGGAGAGGATGGGAATCCTCGACGACGTACTCCGTCGGCAGACCGGGAAAACCGACCTCCTGATCGTCGACGAACGCGACAGGCACCTGGCGACCATCCCCGGGGAATTCGTCGGCGGCGACATCGAGATCGCGCGGGGCGACCTCACCGAGATCCTCTACCGGCGCACCGCGGATTCGTGCGAGTACCTCTTCGGCGATTCCGTCACCGCACTGGTCGACACGGACTCGGGTGTCGAGGTCACCTTCGAGAAGTCGGACGCACGCCGGTTCGACCTGGTGTTCGGCGCCGACGGCATCCACTCGGCCGTCCGCCGCCACCGGTTCGGGCCGGAGGACGAGTTCGTCCGATACCTCGGCTACTACTACGCCGTCGTCGGGACCACCGGCTCGGCGAGTGACGCCTCGCCGGACCGGGAACGCGGGACGGGACTGATGTACAACGAGCCCGGACGGATGGCCGTCGTCGGCGGACCGAAGGCTCCGGAATTGTTCGTCTTCGCCTCCGATCGGATCGAGTACGACCGCGCCGACGTCACCCAGCAGAAACGAATGCTGACCGCCGCGTATGCCGATGCGGGGTGGCGCGTGCCCCGGCTACTCGCGCACCTGGACGACGCGCCCGACTTCTACCTCGACTCGATCGCGAGGGTCGAGGCCGATACCTACACCGCCGGCCGCGTGGCCCTGGTCGGTGATGCCGCGTACGGAAATACGCTGGGCGGCTTCGGGACCGGCCTCGCCCTCGTGGGTGCGTACGTCCTGGCGGGTGAGCTCGCCGCCGCCGACGGCGACCACCGCGTGGCGTTCGGACGCTACAACGAAAAGATGCTCGGGTACGCGAAGATCGCCCGCAAGGGAAGTGCCGGACCGTTTCTCGCGCCGAAATCGGCTACTCGAATCAGGCTGCGCAACTGGACGTTCAAGTCCACGTTCCTGTTCGGCCTGATGATGAAGCTGACCGACTCCTTCGCTACCGACATCGATCTGCAGGACTACCCGGCGCTGCGATCAGCCCGGTGTGCCGGCGATGTTGACCATCCATGAAATGCCGAACTTGTCGGTACAGGCGCCGAATTCGTCTCCCCACATCTGCTTCTCCAGGGGCACGGACACGGATCCGCCGTCGGCGAGTTTGGCCCAGTAGCCGCGGAGTTCGTCGCCGTCGTCTCCGCTCAGGCTCACCGCGATGTTGGTTCCCGGGTTGTGTTCCATACCGGGCGGGGTGTCTGCACCTATGAGCGTGTAGCCGGTGTCCGACTCGAGCATGGCGTGCATGATCTTGTCGGCGCCTTCGCCTTCCGGCGCACCGTATTCACCGAACGTGTTCAACGCAAGGGTGCCTCCGAAGACGTCCTTGTAGAACTCCATTGCCTGCCGCGCGTTGCCGTCGAAGCTGATGTAGGGGTTGAGCCGAGAGGTCATGGGACATGCTCCTTCTTCGTGCCGGAACCGACAGCAACGACGGTACAACGACCGGCCGACACGATGTGGGGAACGGACGGCCGAGGCGGATCAGTGGGTGGAGACCGTCGCGAACGCCGCCCACAGCACCGGTGAGTGCTCGATCGTCCGCTCGTCCCGCCAGGCGGCCACCCGCTCGCGTTGCCAGTCGCAGAGCGCGCCGACCGCGTCGGGCAGTTCGTGCGCCGCGTCGATCGAGCAGATGGCGTCCTGCAGCGGACGCGCGTGTGCTGCGGTGCCGGCGATGCGCTGGAACGCGAGGTCCGTGGGCAGGGCCCAGCGGCTGGCCGTGACGAGTTCCGCCCCGCCGGCGATCATCGCGGAGACCAGCCCGAGCGCCTCGCTGAACCGCAGGTCGCCACCGCTCTCGCAGGCGATCAGCGCAACCCTGCTCGGGATCGGCCACAACTCCGCGCCGCGGATCGGCTCGGCCGTGAGCGTGTGCGTGCCCAGCAGGAGGTCCTTCGCGGACAACGGCCGGTGAGCACGGGTCGGCTCCGCGAACCCGACGGAGTCCGCGGCGCAGGCGAGGTGCAGCTCGGCGTGCTCGCTCTGACCGGATTCGGGTGCCGCCGCGGTGACGTGACCGACATACATCAGCCGGCCCGCACCCTCGCGCAACGCTGCGCCGAGCCACTCCCGGTCCACGTCTTCACGGCGGAAGCAGTCCGTCGGTCCGTCCACCTCGGGGAGCAGCCGGCCCTCGCCGGCGTACGTCGCGACCCGCTGCGACAGCGGACTGTCCGCGGCCATCCGCCCCAGGACCGAGCCGAGTTCCGAATCCGCACGGAAGCCCGGCACCCGCGGGTCGAGCACCGCGACGACGGGGAGTTGCCGGGTGTGCGTCCACGTTCGAACCGGCCGGCCGGGCGAGTGGACGATGCTGAGCGGAGCCAGCAGGCTGACATCCGCGATGTCGACGAGACGCAGCCCGGCGTCGGGTGCGATCAGTTCCCACGGCACCTGCGCGACGCGGGGCGACGGTTGGAGCCGGAGGTGCGGCCGCACACCGCGGGTGAGCAGCTCGTGCAGTTGCTGCGCAAGGCCGAATGGAAGAAATGTGCGTGAAAGGAGCTGAGCCAGATCATGCTCCGACTCGTAGGCGGAGAAGCCGCCCGCCGTCAGCGCGTGGTGCAGTCCCTCCGGATCGGTGAGGTCGGGCAGAGCCCGGGCCAGCGCGGCGAGGGCCGCATCCACCTGCGCGGCGGGTGCGACGCCGACACCGCCGGGGTGCGAGTCGTGGGTCCACCGCCACGACGTGTACAGATCGCCGGCGTCGGCCATCCGGACGATCGCGGTCGGTGGGTGACACGGGTGAGTCGGCACCGTCCCAGCATTCCCTACCCACCCGGGCGGTGGTGTGCGTACCGGGCACCCGGGTCGATCCGAAAGCCGAAAGCCGTGCCTGCACGGATGCAGGCACGGCTCGTCGACCTCGGCCGAACTACGCGATCGTTGCGGCGGTGGACTCCTCGGCGGGTACACCCGTCCGGATGAGCCGATCGAATGCGCTCAGCGCTGCCGTTGCTCCGGCACCGGCGGCGATCACGATCTGCTTGTACGGCACGGTGGTGCAGTCGCCGGCAGCGAACACGCCGGGCACCGACGTCTGGCCGCGGTCGTCGATCGCGATCTCGCCGCGGTCGGACAACTCGACCGACCCGGCCAGCCACTCGGTGTTGGGCAGGAGGCCGATCTGGACGAAGACACCCTCGATGTCGAGCGTGTGCGAGGTGTCGGTCGTGCGGTCCTGGTAGGTCAGGCCGGTGACCTTGTTGCCGTCCCCGAGGACCTCCGTCGTGAGCGTGCTCAGGAGGATGTCGGCGTTCGGGAGGCTGCGCAGCTTGCGCTGCAGCACCTCGTCGGCGCGGAGCACCGAGTCGAACTCGACGAGCGTGACGTGCTCGACGAGTCCCGCGAGATCGATTGCGGCCTCGACGCCGGAGTTACCGCCACCGATCACTGCGACGCGCTTGCCCTTGAACAGCGGTCCGTCGCAGTGCGGGCAGTAGGTCACACCCTTGTTCCGGTACGCGTCCTCGCCGGGCACGTTCATCGAGCGCCACCGCGCACCCGTCGACAGGATCACGGTGCGCGCGAGAAGAGAAGCACCGCTTTCCAGTTCGATCTCGACGAGGCCGTTCTCGGTGGGGGCAGGGACGAGCTTCGCGGCCCGCTGCGTGTTCATGATGTCGACGCCGTACTGACGGACGTGATTCTCGAGCGCCGACCCGAACTGGGGTCCCTCGGTGTAGGGAACGGAGATGAAGTTCTCGATCGCCATGGTGTCGAGCACCTGACCGCCGAAGCGCTCGGCGGCGATGCCGGTGCGAATTCCCTTGCGCGCGGCGTACACCGCGGCCGCGGCGCCGGACGGGCCGCCTCCGACGACGAGCACGTCGAAGGGATCCTTCTGCGCGATCGCGGCGGCGGCGCGGTCGGCGGCGCCGACGTCGAGCTTGCCGACGATTTCCTCCAGGCTCATCCGGCCGGAGCCGAAGAGCTCGCCGTTGAGGAAGACCGTCGGGACAGCCATGATCTGGCGGCCGTCGACCTCGTCCTGGAACAGGGCGCCGTCGATCGCGACGTGGCTGATGCGCGGATTGAGCACGCACATCAGATTCAGGGCCTGCACCACGTCGGGGCAGTTCTGGCAGGACAGCGAGAAGTAGGTCTCGAAGTGGAAGTCGCCGTCGAGGTCGCGGACCTGCTCGAGCAGTTCGGGTGCCTCCTTCGACGGGTGGCCGCCGACCTGGAGTAAAGCGAGTGCGAGCGAGGTGAACTCGTGGCCGAGAGGGATGCCCGCGAAGCGGACCTCGATGTCGGTTCCGCTGCGGCGGACCGCGAACGACGGGCGTCGCGTGTCGTCGTCGCGGCGTTCGTAGGTGATCTTCTCCGACATCGCCGCGATCTGGGTGAGCAGTTCGGCGAGTTCGACCGACTTGGGTCCGTCGTCGAGTGAGGACACGAGCTCGATCGGCAGGGTCAGCTTTTCGAGCAGGGACTTCAGTTGGCCGGCAAGCGAGGCTTCGAGCATGAGGATCTACTCCATCGGTCGGGAGGACAAGGGGATCGGAAACCGGAAAATTCTGGTTCAGGTGGTCCGGAAGGTGTTGGTGCGACACCGATTGCCCCCACGGGAGCTGAGCACCGGGAACCGCCCGCACGGGCTCAGGGAACCTGAGCCCGTGCCTGCGGTACGACTGGCTGCGTCAGATCTTGCCGACGAGATCCAGCGACGGGGCGAGGGTCTCTTCGCCCTCTTCCCACTTGGCGGGGCAGACCTCGCCCGGGTGCGACCGGACGTACTGAGCGGCCTTGACCTTGCGAACGAGCTCGGCGGCGTTGCGCCCGATGCCTTCTGCGGTGACCTCGGTGAACTGGATGACTCCGTCGGGGTCGACGAGGAAGGTGCCGCGGTCGGCCAATCCCTCGTTCTCGCGGAGGACCTCGAAGTTCCTGCTGATCTCCTGGGTCGGGTCACCGATCATGGCGTACTTGATCTTGCCGATGGTGTCGGACGATCCGTGCCACGCCTTGTGCGTGAAGTGCGTGTCGGTGGACACCGAGAAGACCTCGACGCCGAGGCGCTGCAGTTCCTCGTGGTGGTCGGCGAGGTCGCCGAGTTCCGTCGGGCAGACGAAGGTGAAGTCGGCCGGGTAGAAGTAGAAGACCGCCCACTTGTCCTTGATGTCGTCCGCGGACACGGTGATGAACGCGCCGTCCTTGAAAGCGTTCGCGGCGAAGGGCTTGATCTGCGTGTTGATCAGGGCCATTGAAACCTCTATTCGGGGAGACGGGGAATCCAACAGCGACGAGGCTATCCAGCAGATTGGAATAGGTCCAATCTATGAGACCTATTCCATAGATTGGGTGGGGCTATCAATGGTCGCAGAATCGGCAGCGTCGCAGGTCAGTGCCGCACTCCACCCACACCACCCGAGGTGGTCGCCGGACGTGCGGTGTGACGACCATGACACCTGGGAGAGGCCACCATGCAGGCACTACCCGGCTGTCCCGGACCGCGCGTCGGTAGCGTTCCTCGGCGACCGCGATCGAGTTGCCCAGCGCAATTCGCCCATCCGACGTCAGGGCGAGCCGTGGGGGAAGGGGCACCGCCAGACCGGCGCCGGCCGCGACTCCGGCCAGTGCGGCGCCGAGCAGGAACGACCCCTCGGTGTCGGTCGTGCCTGCCGGGGGAAGGTCCGGCAACTGCAGGGGGAGCCGCGCCGGGGTGCGATACCCGGCCCGGCCGACGTCCACCGTCGTCCCCGCGCACTGCGCCTCGACGAGATCGGCCACCAGGCGCGCGTCACCCGAGGCGTACGCGAGCCGGAACGCCAATTGCATCGCCGGATCGGCGATCTCGCGGTTCCACTGCTCGCGCTGACGCCCGTTCGGGAGGGTGTACCGCACGGCGTCGATGGCGATCGCCGCGGGCACCGCGAGCGCGGTGGCTCGTGCCGGCACCGCGCTGTCGGGAGTTTCGGAGGCAGCGAGGGCGGACTCGAGGAGGGCGGCGTGCCAGAAGTCGACCTGCGCGCAGTGCAGCCCGAGCCCCAGCGCGCGGTACGTGTCGAACGCGGCGGCGAGCAGTGTCTCTCCCTCGTCGGGTCGCCCTTCGCCGAAGGCGACGGTGGCGAGGCGGGTCTGAACGTCCGCGGCGTCGAGTACCGCTCCGGAAGTCCGGAAGTAGTCGAGGCTGCGGCGATAGAGCTTCGCCGCGCGTTCGGTGTCGCCCCGGCCCTCGGCGAGAAAGGCGAGCACCTTCGATCCGATCCCCGCCCGGTGGCCGATCCCGGCGCGCTCGAAGTACGTCTGGCTCGACAGCACCAGCGGTTCCGCATCGTCGGGCCGCCCCGAGCGGACGTGCATGATGCCCAGGTTCTGCTGCGTTTCGGCGACCGCGTTGACGTCGCCCGCGGTCTCGAACGCCTCGAGCGCCTGCCCGGCGAAGTCGTCGGAGAGGTCGAAGCGCCCGGTCTCGAAATGGATGGCGGCCAGGTTCATGAGCGGGTGGCCCGCCAGCGCGGGGGCGAAACGCACCGCCGCGTCGAGGGACTCGGTGGCGATGTCGGCCGCGTGCGCCCACTGCTGCCGGTGCATCGCGACCGCGGTCAGTGACAGCAGGCACGCGACGCGCAGGTCGCCCTGATCGTCGGCTGCCGCGAGCAGCCCCCGCGCCTGCTCGAGCGCGTCCTGCGCGCCGTCGAGGTCGCCGAGGTGCTGCAAGGCCTGCGACAGGTTGACCAGCGCCGCGGGACGCATCCGGATCGCGTCGGCCGGCATCTCCGCGAGGGCTTCCCGGTAGAGGTCGACGGCCTTCGTGTGATCGCCCAGCTCGTCGGACATGCTGGCCGCGTTGATGATCGCGCTCGTCCGCAGACCGCCGGTGGTCGAGCGGGCGACCCGCTCGAACGTCCGGAGTGCCTCGGCGACGTCTCCGCGGGAGTACGCTGCCGCGCCGGCCGCGAGGAGGTCACGCCCCATCTGTTCTCCCACGTCAGAAGTCCGAATCCGAGGCGGCCGCGGCTATCTCGGCGAGCAGGGACGCATCCGCCCCGTCGTCGGGTGCCGTCTCCGAAGCCCGGCGCAGCCGCCCGTGGACCAGGGCCCGAACGCGCTCACGGGCCTCCGGGCCTCCGTCGTCGGCGTGACCGTTCACGCCGAACCCGGGCAGGTACACGTCCACGGACACCCCCGATTCCGAGCCCGGTGGTGCGACCGACGCGCCGGACCACACGTCCCCCGACAGCTGCAGCGCGACGTCAGCGGTGCCCGATGCGGTGCCGATCAGCGCGTGTGGACGCACATGCGCCGGCATGGGTTGGGAAAGGCCCGGTGCCGCAACCACACTCACCCGCACGGTCGTGTTCCCGGCGGCGCGCACCACCTCCCACGACACGGCACGCTCGGACGCGTCGACGAGCCCGGGTGGGTACCGGCGCCAGTCGGATCCGGTGGTACCCCGCGCCAGGACGAGCGTGCTCGGCAGCGTCGCGACCGCCGCGCCGGCCGCGAGGGCGTAGTCGTCTGCCCGGCGGGGCCGGTCGGCGGGCGCCGGGCCCGTCGGCACGACAGCGTCGTCTCCGTCGACGAGTAGATCGCATTCCTCGACGAGGGTGGCGATCTCGCCGTGCAACAGCCCCTCGTCGAGCGGGGGGATGGCGTCGATCGTCGAGGCCGGCCACCACCGCGCCGCCCAGTGCGCGTGCGCGAGTCGCCTCGCACCGGCGGCCACCCGCGGTCGCGCCGGCTCGACCGTGACGTCGCGCCCGGAGCCGGCGGCAACGGCGAGCGCGACTTCCTCGCCGAACACGGCCCACACCCAGTTCTGCGCCGACGCGACGTCGTCGAGCACCGCGACCGGGACCGTGTGGTCGGCGAGCACACTCCACGACAGGTGCCCGCCCAGCACTTCCAGCACTGCCACGTGGATGCCTGCGGCGTCGTCCAGGACACTCGGTGCGTCGTCGGGGGCGATGACCCATACCCCGTCGGGTGCGCGCTCGATCCGCACCGTGCCGGGGGTCAACTCGCCCTCGATTCGGGAGCATCTTCCGCATCCGTCAGCGGAACTGCGCTGAGTGCCTGCTTGACCCGCATGCGGTGGTCGAGGATCACCGATCGCGCCACTCCGTCGAGGAGGTCCCAGAGCTCGTCGGGTTCGTGGACCGAGAACTCGCGCACGTCGCGGCCGTGGAGGCGGACCCACAGGCGACGGAGGTAGGGCCGCCACGGCTCGCGGAGTTCGGCGGCGATGGCCGTCAGCGGATTCGCTTCGGGCAGCGACGCGGCGTCGGCGCTCACCGTGAGGCGGCGTGCCTGCAGGACGTACGCCTCCCGTTGCCAGCGGCCGTTGATCACCCGGACGGCGGTGGTGTCCGTGGCCGCGGGGGGAGACGGCGTTCCGATCGGACGGAGACCGGTTGCCAGCCCGGCGCCCGTCGTCGCCGCGACCCGCAGGGATTCGTCGAGAAGCGCCCAGGGCGAGCAACTTCGGGCGATCTCGGTCGTGACCAGTTCCTGGATCGGCGGCAGCTCCGCACGGTCGGTCGACGCGCGGAGCACCGTGAAGACGCGCTCGTAGACGGACCGGTCGAACGGGAGCCCGAGGGCCGAGGTGGACGCCGACGCTCCCAGACGTGGCGGCGCGGGCACGGGATGCGCCGTCAGCCCGAGCCGGTGGGCAGAGGCCGCGGTTGTCCAGAGCGCGATCCCGCGGTGGGTTCCTGCGTGGCCGGCGACCAGGCTGTCGAGTGCCTGCCGTCCGTCGTCGCCGTCCTGGTCCAGGCGCGCGCCGGGACAGGCGTCGAGTACCACGTCGATCGCGTCGGCGTGGTCGACGGTGGCCGCGCCCGACAGCGGTCGCCGCCCCCACGCGACGTCGATCAGGGCGTTCAGCTCGCGTGCCCGTTCCGGGTCGGTGACGTGGGCCTTCAACGCCTGAGTGGTGCGGCCGGCCGCGACATCGTGCACGTCGCGCAGCGTGTCCTCGGCGACGGATTCGCTCCGGAGCGGGTCGGGGGTGCCCGAACCGGTCGCGAGTTCGAAACAGCGTTGGAAATACAGGTCCTGGGGGTTGCCGTCCGTGATGCGCAGCGCCCGGCGAACCCGTTTGAGCAGCGTGAACCAGGCGGCGGTGGCGCGGAGCACGTCGGCGGAGGCGTGCACCCGGGTGGCGAGCAACTGCGCCCCGTCGGCCGTGACGATCGGACCGGCGCACAGCGGGTTCTGCACCGGGCGGATGACCAGCGGATCGAGGATCAGTTTCACGGTGCGGCTCAGGGGTCCGCCGTCCGGCCCACTGAGCGGTTCGACCCCGTCCAGCTCGCGCCACACCTCGTCGAGGACCATCGCTCGCGGTCGCCGAGCAGCCACTGAGCTCCTCGATGCCGTCCGCATTCGAGCAGGCTACCGCAGGGATGCCCGGTCGACGGGGCGACAAATCTGGGATCGGTAGGGCGCGAGACGTTCCTACCTTTCTCACATCGGCTCCAGTCCGCGAGCCGAAGGAATCGACGACGGGCGCCGAGCGCCCCTCACGAAACGTGAAGGACGGATCATGAACAAGATCGTTCGGACTCAGAAGCGCGTCTACACCGCCGGCATCGTGGCAGCGGCCGCTGTCGCCCTGCTCGTCTCGGGCTGCAGCGACACCGGTGACAGCAACTCCGGCGGCGGAAGCTCCGAACAGTCCCCGGCCGCCGCGAACCCGGCGGGCGCGTCCTCGGCCGCGGTCGACGGCAAGGCACTGGAAGCCGACTTCGACGCCACCTGCGCCAAGCAGGGCGACACCCTCGCGTTGGCGCTGGCAGATACCGCCAATGCGACGTACGGCGACCTGGCGGTCTCCGCGACCATCACCGGCGCGGACACCGTGCAGGCCGTCGGAATTGCGGGCAGCAAGGGCGGGTCGAACGGCCTCCCGTACGCCCTCGGCTTCGGGCAGGGAATGCCCGGCGGATCCGCGACCGTCGTGAAGGACGGCGACACCTACACGATCAGCGGCGAAGGCGTCGGCGCGCCCGACATGAGCAACCCGACCGCGCCGAGTTCGTCGAAGTTCGACATCACGTTCGCATGCTCGACCGTCGTGGGCGGCTGAGCCGGCTCACCCCGGGACGCGCGCGGAGTCGCGGCAGTCGAGTTCGCGCGCGTCCCACCCGTTCTTCCCCCCAGTTCAGGCACGGAGAGGACTCATCGTGAAGAAGATCGTGCGTACCGCCGCCCTGGTGTTTCTCGTCGGGTCGGTCGGCTACTACCTGTGGTACGGCCTCGGCGATCGGGGACGGTCGAACTACGGAATCGACGCCCTGTCGTGGGTCGGCCCGCAGATGATCTGGCCGATTGTCGCGGTCAGCGTGGTCGTGGTCTGTTTCGCCCTCACCGGCGACAGCGTGCTGGCGGCATTCACCGGGCGCAACAGTGCCGCGTTCCGGCAGGGCGCCGTCGGGATCGGGACGGTGCGGTCGGTGCGCCAGACCGGCATGACGCTGAACGATCAACCGGAAGTCCGGATCGACCTCTTCGTCGAGGGCGCCGACGGCGAGACCTTCGAATCGAACGCCAGGATGATCGTGCCGCTCACCGAGTTGGCTCTTTTCCGCCCGGGTGTCGTTCTCCCCGTCCGCTACCTGCCGGGGCGCACCGACAAGGTCGAGATCGACAGGTCGGGAGACACGTCGACGGCGCAGGACGCGTTGAACCGATCCATGATTCGTCAGGGGCTCACCACCCCGGGCACGCTCGACATCGCGGCTCGCGGCATCCCCGCGCAGGCGGTGGTGCAGTCGCTCAGTGTGCCCGGCGAGATCCGCAACGGGAATTCGAAGGTCGAACTCGGGCTGGCGGTCACCCGGCCCGACGGCACGACGTTCACCACCCGTGTCGAGAAGTTCCTGCCGCCGCGCAGCGTCGGGCACGTCCAGGTCGGCCGGGTGGTGACGGTCCACTATCTGCCGGCGAACGAGCGGGAGGTCGTCATCGCCCTGCCTGCGAATGTGTGACGACGACGATCAGTCCCGGGGCGGAAGTCCCAGCGACCGGACGAGGAGGAGGAGTTGTTCGCGCAGCGGCCCCACGTCGCCGACGGCGGCGGTGAGGGCCGCATCCTCCTTCTCCAGGGTCAGCAGGCGGCGGTAGATCGCGCGACCCGGCTCGGTGATCGCGACCCGCTTGCGCCGCTCGTCGAGCGGGTCGGTTTCCCGGGTGACGTACCCGGCTCGTTCGAGGCGGTCGATGGTGCGGCTGATGGTCTGGTCCGTCACCCGCGAGGCCTTCGCGATGTCCCGTTGCGAGGCAGGCCGGTCGGCGATCGTGTGCAGGCAGATGAGGCCGGCGTGGGTCATGTTCTGTGACCGGAGAATGTCCTCCCACGAGTGCTCGACCAGCCGCGCAGCCGTGGACAACAGCCGTCCGGTGGGCCACTCGTCCATGCCGTCGCTCGTCATTTCTTCGCCTCCATTTGCAATTTGCTCAGCAGGCTGAACAAAATAGGAACATCGCAATCCGGACATCCGGTCGTCGAACCGTCCAGCATTGGAGAGCACGTGACCACAACTGCCCGCCCGCGCCCGGTTCGTCGCCTGCGGTGGATTCTGCCAGCCCTGCTGGTGATCGTCTGGCTCGCTGTCGGCGGTTTCGGTGGTCCGTTCGCCGGCAAACTCTCCTCGGTCCAGCAGAACGACAGCACGTCGTTCCTGCCCGCGTCCGCCGAGGCCACGGAGGTCTCGGAGCTGCAGAAGGGCTTCACCGACACGCAGTTCGTGCCGGCGATCGTCGTCGCCGAACGGACGTCGGGGATCACCGCGTCCGACACCGAGTTCCTCGCCCGCACCGCGAACTCCTTCGCCGGTTCGGAGGGATTCGGTGACGAGGTGTCACCGCCGATCCCGTCCGCCGACGGCCGGGCGCTGCAGATGTTCGTGCCCGTCGACAGCGCTGGCGAGGTCGGCGACAGCGTCACGGAACTCCGGGACGCGCTCGGCGCCGCACCGGACGGTCTCACCGTCCTCGTCACCGGGCCCGCCGGTCAGGTCGCGGATCTGTCCGCGGCGTTCGCCGGAATCGACGGACTGCTGCTCCTGGTGGCGGGTGTCGTCGTGATCCTCATCCTCATCGTCGTCTACCGCAGCCCGATCCTCCCGTTCGCGGTGATCACCTCCGCCGTCTTCGCGCTGGGACTGTCGAGTCTCCTCGTGTACCTGCTCGCCGACACCGGTGTGATCGCGCTGAACGGTCAGAGCCAGGGGATCCTGTTCATCCTGGTCTTCGGTGCCGCGACCGACTACGCACTGCTGCTCGTGTCCCGCTACCGCGAGGAACTGCGGATCGAGCAGGACAAGTACCGTGCCATGCGGACCGCGTGGCGGGCGACGCTCGAACCCGTCGCCGCCTCCGCGGGCACCGTCATCGCCGGCGTGCTGTGCCTGCTGCTGTCCGATCTCAACTCCAACCGCGGACTCGGGCCGGTGGCGGCCATCGGCATCGCGGCGTCGTTCGTCGCGTCCATGACGTACCTCCCCGCGGTGCTCGTGCTCCTCGGCCGGACGGCGTACTGGCCGAGGAGGCCCGCGTTCGACGCGCGGCACGCCGAGAAGGACGAGGCCGCCGACCACAAGTTCTGGGCCGCGCTCGCGGCACGGATCGGTGCGCACCCGCGCCGTTTCTGGGTGGCGTCGAGCCTGGTGCTGGTGCTCTTCGCGCTCCTGATGCCCCAGTTCGAGGCGAGTGGTGTCGCGGAGTCGGAGACGTTCCTGCTCGACGTCGATTCCGTTGCGGGCCAGCAGATTCTCGGCGATCACTTCGACGCCGGCTCCGGTTCACCGGCGGTGATCATCGCGAACGAGGGCTCCCGCGATGCGGTAGCCGACGCTGCCCGCGTCGATGGGGTCGGCGACATCACCGTCCTGTCGGCCCCCGGCACGCAGGACCCACTGGTGGTGGACGGCCGGGTGGCGATCGAAGCCACCCTGACCGATCCGGTCGATTCCCTCGCGGCCGAGGACACCATCGTCCGCCTGCGTGACGCCGTCCACCCGATCGACGGCGCCGACGCCCTGGTCGGCGGCACCACCGCCACGGACCTCGACACCAAGACCACGTCGACGCGTGACCGCACCCTGATCATCCCCGTCGTGATCCTCGTGGTGTTCGCGATCCTGTGCCTGCTGCTGCGTTCGCTACTCGCGCCGCTGCTGCTGATGGGAACGGTCGTCCTGTCCTTCGCTGCGACGCTGGGCATCTCGTCGCTGGTCTTCGAGCACATCTTCGGGTTCCCGGGTGCCGATCCCGTTGTCCCGCTGTTCGCGTTCGTGTTCCTCGTCGCCCTCGGAATCGACTACAACATCTTCCTCATGACCCGGGTCCGGGAAGAGGCCCGGCGCATCGGCACGCGACGGGGAGCGCTCCGCGGCCTGACCGTCACCGGCGGAGTGATCACGTCGGCGGGAGTGGTTCTGGCGGCGACCTTCTCGGCGCTCGCCGTCATCCCGCTGATCTTCCTCGCGCAGATCGCCTTCATCGTGGCGTTCGGCGTGCTCCTCGACGCACTCCTCGTGCGGTCACTCCTGGTGCCCGCCCTCACCGTCGACATCGGGCAGAAGATCTGGTGGCCGAGCAAGCTCGCCTCGGCACCGGAGCCCGACGAGAACGTCTCTGCGGAGCCGGAATTGGATTCGAGTCGTACGTGAGCGCGCTCGGCGAATGTCGCAAGCGTGATGCCTGCCTGTTCGCTCATGGTCGCGCAGCCGAGCCTGGCTCGATTAACGGCACAGCGGGACTGCGCGGGACAACTCGAATGTCGGTGCAGTCAGTAGGGACGCGACCACGGGCGGTGATCGTCTGGAGGTCCAGTTCTGCGACCCGGGCACGGCCTCTGCCGCCGATCCGGCCCGTCCTGGCCTACCTCGACGAGGTGACGGCCGTGGCGGAAGCGGGATGCGTGAGGTCGCTTCTCGAGCTCGAGAGTTATCGTCCCCTGGTTGGTTGACCTCCGCACAGGACGACTTCGTTCTCGTCGGGACGTTCCATGTTCGGCGTCGGTAGACCAGTGTTTCGAGGAGAAGATGCGGGCGCAGTTGTGGGCGGCCAGGACGGGTGTGATCGGGGGAATCTGTCGGCCACTGCGGATCGCTCGTGGTCGACCTGCCAAGCACTACGCGATTACGGGTTCGTGACCGTGGGCTCGCCGGAACGTGCGCGGGGTAGCCGGGCGATCGCGGTGGCGACGATGGCCAGCGCGGCGGCCGTCAGCGCGGCGATGGCGGCGGGCTGTGAGGTGGAACCGTCGCCGGTGGTCCGCGCGACGGCGATCCATACGAGCCCCCAGACGATGGCTGCTGTGACGGTGAAGCGTCCGTGACCGGCGACGGCAAGGACCACGGCGACCACGGCGACTACGGTGAGGACGAGCACGGCCCAGGTATCGGCCCCGAGAGCGAACGGATCGATCTCGGCGGCGGCCAGGGCGGCAGCGATGTTGGCGACCACCGCGACACACACCCATCCGAGGTACACGAACGCGGTGGCGTCGACCACGATCGCCTCGACACGACTGGACGGCTTCATGTTGGTCAGGATGTCGAACACGACAACCAGCACTGCGAGTAACGCGAAAATGGTCAGGACGCTGAGCCACAGCAGTTCGAACTGCACGCAGACTATCCACGCCGCGTTCAGGATCATCGCCGCGGCGAGCCACCACCCGGCGCGGCGTTGCCGAGGATCGGTGCGGTGCGCGGGCAGTGCCTGCCAGATCGCGAGCGCGAGGAACCCGAGGTAGATCAGGGTCCAGATGGAGAAGGCGGGCCCGCCGGGGGCCACTGCGGTGGCGTCGGCGGCGAGGGCGCCGTCGGCGACCTGGGAGATCGGGGTTCCCACCAGCGCCCCTGAGCCGATGATCGAACCCACGACCGCCACCACCGCGGAGAGGATCACGACGAGCACACGGGCCTCGTCGTTCGGGGATGATTCGATCGATCCGCTCATGGTTACTCCTTTGCGGGAGAACGTCCGTTGTCGACGATAGGGACTTCAGGAGTGCCGTCGGCCGGTTTGTGGAGAGACGTTCGCAGGTTCCGGTGCGGAGCCGTGCCGGGGTATCGATGTCGTGTTCGTCACGTGCGCGAGCAGGGAGAGCGGTGGTGGTGTGGTGCCGGAGCGTGTGTGGCGTCGCGGTGGCGGGCCGGGACGCGGGTGCGTCGGGTGTGGCGGGTGCGCTCGGTTTCGGACATGCCACCCCAGATGCCGTAGGTCTCGGTGGCGGTGAGGGCGTGGGCTCGGCACCGTGCGAGTACGGGGCAGTCCTGGCAGATCTGTTTGGCGGCGCGCTCACGTCGGGCGCGGTCGTGGCCGCGTTCACCGTCGGGGGAGAAGAACAGGTTGGTGTCGGTGCCGCGGCAGGACGCGCGGTGTTGCCAGTCCCGGTCGGGGGAGTGGTGGAAATGATCAGGCACAGCGGGGTGGGTCTCTTTCGGAGGGGACCGGTGGGCCGATCCGTCGGTATGGGCGGAGCGTGCGTGGCTGGCGGGCCTGGGCTTGTTGCCGCCTCCCGGGAAACAACCACGGCGTAGTGCTTTTCCCCGAAGGTGTTGTGCGACAAGACCCCTCGACACATCGCGGTGTCACTTCTGATGCCCGGGAGGCGGCGGTCGGGTAGCGGTAGCGACAGACCTGAGTCCGGGACTGTGATCGGCGGGCACCACGTCCGCAGGTCGTGTCGGTGCATTTGATGCCTGGGCTCGACATCGGTGGGACCGGGACGAACCCGGATGATCCACACTCGATCACCTCTGACGAGGTGGTAAACGGTGTGCAATTGATGGTAGCGACACCGCGAACGTTACCGAAGGGTATCGCTCGAAAGTAACTGGCATCACATCCGCCGTCTCGTTCTGTAGCGTCGTCGGCGACCGGTGTGGGAGCCTGATCCGCCACGTCCGGGATCGAGATGTTGCCTGACTGGCCGGACGGAAATCCGGCGCTTCTCCGGCGGTGTTCGAGGGCAGACATCGGGCGACGGCGTCGGCGGATACCCGACGAGAGGGCTTCGGGCGGGTCGGCGTGAGCGGCATCGACGGTCGAAAAGATCGCCCGCGATGAACCCGGCCTTCTGTGACGATCGTGGTGTTCACGCCTGTCTCCTCACGTTCAGATGGACGCCGGAACTCCGGTGCGCCCGACCTGCGCGACGGCCACATGAGCGGTCGAGCGTCCTTCGTGAAACTCTTCGAGCGTTGTTGTGTTGCAGCAGAGGTAGAGGGTGTCGAGGTTCTCTCCGCCGAAGGCGCACGCCACTGCCCACGTGTCGGTGACCTCGACCTTATCGGTGATCTGGCCGCCTTCGACGACCCGATAGAAGCCACTGTCGGCGCCGAGGGTCAAGGCGTTCCCGAACCAGAGGCCGCCGTCACTATCGAGGGCGATGCCATCGGGATGAAACGATTCGTCGAGCTGCGCCCATACTCGGTGGTTGGTCAGACCGCCATCTTCCGCCATGTCGAACGCGCTGATGCGGTGCGGGAAGGTTTCCGCGACCAGCAGGGTGCCACGGGGGGTACGTGCGCAGCCGTTGGGGAAGATCAGATCTCCAGGAACCTGCGAGACGCTGCCGTCGGCCCGGATGTGAACGAGGTGAGTCGGCTTCGGATCCTCTTCACCGAGCGCGAATCCGAAATTGCCGGCATAAGCGTCGCCCGCCGGTGACACATACAGGTCGTTGCCGATCCCTCCAGCCAGTGCGCTGAAGTCGGCATACTGCTCGAGCTTGCCGCCGGCGGTGATGCGATACACCGACCGCTCGTTTTGCGAGACGACAAGGGGGGTCCCGTCGGGTAGGAAACCGAGTCCGGACGGTCGACCGGGCACTTTGGTTATCGGCGTTGCGGTGCCGTCCTCGGCGAAGGTGAGCACCTGTTCGCTGAAGAAGTCGCTGGCCCAGAATTTTCCGTCATGCCAGCGAGGTGCCTCGAGAAACTGATGCCCGGTCGAGAATACTGTGGGTTGGTAGGTAGCCATCTCGTGAACTCCTTAGTCCGTGCGGGTTGAGGTACTGGACTGGGTCAGCTCCTTGCGGAGAGGGTGGTCGAGATACTGCTGGAAGTCGGCTTCGTCCTGGAAATGGGCAACCAGTGCGTAGCTGACGTTGTTCGGTCGCTTTCCGAGGTCGATACCGTGTCGGACATTGCGCGCGTATGGTATTTGGTCGCCGAAAAATTCGAGATTCTTTTGGAATTCGTCGATTTAACTGGTCGAGATGGACGGCTTTGAAGGTGAATGTCACGACATGCATGAGCATGTCGACCCTCGGGTTCCGATCGGGTGGCGGGTCAGGTGAGTTCAGACGAGTTCGAACTGCTCCTGATATCCACCGGCAGCAGCCTTCTCGAGGATCTCGAGGTATACCGAAAGACCGCCGGGATACATGAGCATTTCGACGGTTTTGCCGGGCACGTTGGCGCCCATGTACCAAGACTTGGCCAGCGGGAACAGGGTGGCCGAGGTCAGCTCTGCGATATGCGCACCCCAATATTGCTGGGCTTCCGGCTTGGCCTCGATACGGGTGTAGCCGTTGTTCCGCATGTGCTCGACGATCTGGATCAGATGTTCGCCTTCAAGTTCGGCGCATGTCGGACCATTGCAGAATGCGTTCGGGCTCTGGGGTCCGTAGACGTACAGGAGATTCGGGAAGCCTACTGTCGCCTTGCCTAGTGCTGTACGGCTGCCGCCGCGGAACACCTCCTCGAAGGTCTCATTTCTGGTGCCGCGAATATCGATGGCAGTCAAGCCTCCGGTGACCGAGTCGAAGCCGGTGGCCAGCACGATGACATCGACTTCGTGTCGGGTACCGTCCGCGGTGACGATGGCGTCACTGGTGACCTCCCGGATCGGATTGGCAGAGGTATCGACGAGCTCGACATTGTCACGGCACAGGATCTCGAAGTAGTTCTGCTCCAAGGAGACACGCTTGACGCCCCACGGATGGATCGGCTCAGTCGGTGCAAGCAGTTCCACCAGCTCCGGCCTGGTGATACGTTGACGTGTCTTGTCCCGCCAGAACGCGTACAGGATGTCGTTGTCGTCCTTGTCGAACAGGACATTCAGGAAGCCACCCAGCCAGGGCTGCAGTCCACCGTTGGTCCAGAGTTCCTCGAGTATTTCGTTGCGACGTTCCTCGGTCAGATCCTGGAGGTTCTCTTTGAGGAAGTCATAATCGAAACCGGCCCAGGTGTTCTTGCGATTGGCGAATCGCTCCGGGTAGGTCTTCTTCATCTCGGCATTGTCCGCCTCGCCAAGCGCCCGCTGATTCATCGGAAGCGCGGTGTTGGGGGTGCGCTGGAACACCGTCAGATGATCTGCGACCTTCGAGGCCTCCTGGATTACCTGGATGCCGCTGGCTCCGGTGCCGATGACGGCGACCCGCTTGCCCGCAAGGTCGTAGCCCTCCAGTGGCCAGCGTGCTGTGTGGAAGCAGTCGCCCCCGAACTTCTCGAGGCCAGGGATGTTGGGGAAGAGGGGCTTGGAGCCGGCACCGAGACACATGATCACGAACCGCGCCTGGGTGGTGAATTCCTCACCGGTGCGCTCGTTGCGGGAGACCAATGTCCACGTATGGGTTTCTTCATCGAATCGGCCTGCCAGGACACGGGTCTCGTAGCGGACGTCTTTGCTCAGGTCGAGCTTCTCGTCGACGTATTCGAAGTAGCGAACCAGCTCGTCACGACCGGGGTACATCTCGCTCCAGTTCCAGTCGCGCCAGAGCTCTTCACGCGAGAACTGGTAGACCGGCGCCCAGGTATCGACGCGTGCCCCTGGATAGGAATTCCAATGCCAGACGCCGCCGAGTCCGGTGCCGGCTTCGTAGATCTTGACGTTGTAGCCGAGGGTGCGCAGCCGGTCGAGCTGGTAGACGCCGGAGAAGCCGCCGCCGATGACGAGGACGTCGAGCTCCTCGAGAAGTGTGGTGTTCACGGGATTTCCTTCCAGAAGGGTACGAGGGAGATGGGGGAGCGCGATCAGACAGCGTTGTCGGAGGTCAGAGCGTCCCGGATTCGGTCACGCAGGACGAACTTTTGGATCTTGCCCGTCGCCGTCCGCGGTAGTTGTTCGACGACTTCGAGCCGCTCGGGCAGCTTCTGGGTAGCCAACCGATGTTCGCGCAGGAACGACGTGAGCTCGTCCAGCGCAGGTGGATGCGCCTGGTCGCTCGGTACCACATAGGCGCAGATGCGTTCGACCATGATCGGGTCGGGCATGCCGATCACCGCGATATCGGCAATACCGGGATATTCGAAGAGCAGGTCTTCGATCTCCTTGGCGGAAATGTTCTCCCCGCCCCGGACGATGATGTCCTTACGCCGACCGGTGATCTGGATGTACCCGTCCTCGTCGATCACCGCCAGATCACCGGTCCGAAACCAGCCACCCGAGGCGAAGGCATCCGCATTGAGTCTCGAATCGAGGTATCCGGTGAACAGGTCAGGGCCGCGAACCTGCAGGTCGCCGACCGCGCCCGGGGAGACGGGAGTGTCGTGCTCATCGACAGTCCTCGCTTCTGCGGACCCGATAGGACGCCCGTCTGTGGTGGCGCGCTTGTCCAGCGGATCGCTCGCGTTTCCGCCGGACAGAGTCGGGAATTCGGTCGATCCGTAGATGCGGGTCGCGGTGCAGCCCAGCTGCTCCTCGGCCTGCCGGATCAGTTCGGGGGGTACGTCGGCGCCACCGCAACCAAAAACCCGCAGGGCGATGTCGTACTCGGCGAGATCCGGGTGGTGTACCAGTCCGTGCAAGAAGGGTGTGGCACCGATGACGAACGTGCAGCGTCGGCGTTGCAGCAACTCCAGGCCGGCGCCGGGGTCCCAGATATCTTGGAACACGACATGGCTGCCGAGCATGAACGGCAACTGCAGTCCGTACAGAATTCCGGTGATGTGACCGACCGGTGAGGGCATGTACACGATGTCCTCGCCGGTTAGATCGAAGAGTTCGATGATGCTCCGGTTCTCGTAATCCAGGCTTTCGTGGGTGTGTAGAGCACCCTTCGGATCGGAGGTGGTTCCGGACGTGTACAGAAGCAATGCGATATCGGTGCTGGCGTGCTCGACGGGATTGTCGAGTGGAGTTGCGCCCGAGAGGAGGTGGTCGAACTCGTTGTCGGAACCGCGAACGGTGATCACATGCTCGAGGTCGGGAAGCGTGGGCGCCAGCTCGTCGAACATCCCGCGGTGGTCGAAGGTGCGGAACATGCCGGGCACAAACGCGATTCGCGCTCGCGACTGCTTCAGAATGAACTGCACTTCGCGATGTCGATAGATCGGGATGATCGGGGTGGAGACGGCGCCGATCCGCAGCGCGCCGTGATGTACGACGATCGCTTCGAGCCAGTTCGGCAACTGCCACACCACCGAGTCGCCCGGCCGGATCCCACGCTCGAGTAGCACACCGGCCAACCGGCGGATCATGGCGTCGAGTTCGGCATAACTGACCTGACGATCGCCATCGACCACAGCCAGCCGATCAGGGTGATGGTGTGCATACTCGGCCAAAGCAGAATCGATCGTGCTGTGGCTCCACTCGCCGCTGGTGAGGTAGCGGTTGCGGCGCGCGGAATCGGTGTGAGTTGCGGTGATCATCGGTCGACTCCGTCGGTCAGGCGCCGCGAACCGATGAGTGCGTGGAGTTCGTGCTCGTCCCCATACCAGGTCCGCAGGGCGAGGACGCGCCGGTAGTACCAGTGTAGGTCGTATTCGGTGGTGAAGCCGATCCCGCCATGCAACTGCAAGGCGTCCTCGACCACCTGTCGTCCGGCGCCGGCGGCATAAGCCTTGGCCGTCCACGTTGCCATCTCGATGTCGAAATCAACCTCAGCAGAGGCAATATCGGAAACCGTTGCCTCGCAGAGCGCCTCCATCGAGATGGCCGCCTGTGCCATCGACGCCGCAATGTGTTTCACGGCTTGGAAGGATCCGACGGGCTTGCCGAATTGCTGGCGCTGCGCGACGTACTCGACAGTTTTCTCGAGCATGCGGCGGGCGATACCACTGATTTCGCACGCGGTGAGAAGCCGGAACCATGCCCGGATCTGTCGTAGGAGTGTGGCCGCTTCGATTCCGGTGGCGAGGATCTCGGCGTCGGCGACAGTTCGCGATGCGATCTCCAGGCGCACGTAATGCGATGTGGGATCAGAACTGGTGATCGGCGTGAGCACCAGCGCCGGGTCACTGCCCGGTAGGAGCAGCAGCGCCGGTCCGTCCGGGCCGTCGACTGCCAGTACCAGCGAGTCGGCCTCGCCGCCGAAGCGTACGAGTTCGATCGTTCCCTGGATCTGCCCCGATTCCATGTGCACGGAACCGATCGAGGATGCCCAGTCGAGGGTGACGGCAGGGTCGGCGAAGGCGACGAGCGAACCGTCGGGAATGTCGAGGTACGCCGGCAGGATCAGTTGCTCGACCAGGGGGCCGGGTACGAGCCGATCACCGACCAAGGCGATCAGACCGGCGACCGCGGTCAGGTCGATTCCTAGACCACCGCGGTTTTCGGGGCGGGTCAGCTCGGACCAGCCGAGGTCGTCGAGTTCGGCCATCAGCTCCAGGTCCCAGCCGCCGCCGCTGAGCAGGGCATGGCGGTAGTCGGATGTGACACGGCGGTCAAAGAATTCGCGGATCGGGGTGACGAGGTCCACGTCAGCTACGGTGAGACTCATCATCAGCTCCTGGGTAGGCCGAGCAGTCGCTCGGCAACGATGTTGCGTTGGATCTGTGATGTACCGCCGTAGATCGATGCGGCACGCGAGAAGTAGTGATCGTGAATCAACTGCGCGGCGTTCAGCCCGAGAGGTTGTGATTCGGTGTCGAGGCGGAACGGTCCGAGGAGATCGGCGAGGGCGCGGCCGACCACCTGCTCTGCGTCGTTGAGGACGAGCTTGTCGATCGAGTCGAGCGGATGTGGTCCCTCTTCGTCGATCAGGCGTTGCACAGTTCGGCGGATCTGAGCATCCAACACCCGCAGCGCCACGTGTGACTCTCCGATGGCGGTGCTGATCCGACGATTGGTCGTCGATTCCAAGGAGGTGCCTCGTAGTCCGTCGATCGTCTTCTCGACACCCCAGCCGATCTCCACCTGTCGGCGCATTGCATAATTGCCACGTTCCTGAGACAGGGTGTCGAGGGCAATTCGCCAGCCGTCGTTTTCCTTGCCGACCAGGTTGCCGACCGGGACTTCGACGTTGTCGAAGAAGACCTCACAGAATTCGGCATCGCCTGTCATCTGGACGAGTGGACGGACGGTGATTCCGGGGGAACTCATGTCGACGATGAGGTAGGAGATGCCGGCGTGCTTGGGTTCGGCGTCGGGGTCGGTGCGGCACAGCAATGCGCACCAACTGGCCTGATTGCCCCAACTGGTCCAGACCTTCTGTCCGTTGACGACGTACTTGTCCCCGTGGCGAAGAGCGCGGGTCCGCAGTGATGCGAGGTCGGAGCCGGCAGAGGGTTCGGAGAACCCCTGACACCAGATGTCTTCGCCCGCGAGCAGCGGTGGCAGAAAACGGGAGCGCTGCTCGGACGAACCGTACCGGTGGATCGAGGGGCCGACCACATCGAGGCCGATCAATCCGATCGGGGCGGGTGCATGAGCGCGCGCCAGCTCCTCGGAGAAGACTTGCTGGTGCCGCGCGGTGAGGCCACGTCCGCCCGCTTCACGTGACCATCCCAGCCCCATCCATCCGGCATCGAATAGTGTGCGCTGCCATCGACGAAGGACGTTGTACCGTTCCTCCAGCTCCAACGGCACGGTGGGGATCTCTGTTTCGGCAAGCCACCTCCGAGCCTCGCGCCGCAGATCGGCGATCTCGGTGATCTGCTCGACCGGCACAGGTGAAACAGCATTCATCTCAAGCTCCCGTGTAGGCCGGTGCGCGATGCTCGAAGAATGCTGCTACGGCCTCTTTGGCGTCTGAGTAAGCGGACAACTCGCCGGAAAGACCCTGCTCGAACTCGTAGCCGCCCTTGAGGTCCTGGTATTCGATCGCGTTGAGGCTGCGCTTGGCGAACCGCAACGTGACCGGCGAGTGCCGGACCATCTTGGCCGCCACGTCGTAGGCTACGTCGAGTAGCTGATCGGGATCGACGACTTTCAAGACGCCGCCGTGCTGCGCGAGTTCCTCGGCAGACAGCGGTTCGCCGGTGAGGTGCAGATAGCGGACCAACTGCTGCGGTACCAGGCGTGAGGCATGTTTGGCGCCGCCCATCACACCGACGTTGACCTCGGGAAGCGTGAAGGTGGCGCCCTTGGCTGCCACGACCAGATCACACGACGCTGCCAGGGCCAATCCGGTGCCCACGGCCACTCCGTGGACAGCTGCGATCACCGGCAACGGGCAATCGTAGATCGACCAGAACGCTTCACGGACCGCAAGCATGCGCTCACCGGCGTTTTCCGGCGTCATCGTCTGGAATTCGGTGAGATCGTTGCCGCCGCAGAAGTGCTTGCCGGCGCCGGTCAAGACGATCGCCCGAGCCTCGGGGAGGTACTCCTCCGTGTGGGTGAAGAACCACTTGATCTCTGCGTACATCTCGCGGGTGACCGCGTTGACCGGTGGGCGGGTAAGCCAGACCGTGCCTACCTTCTGATCGGTCTTCCATTGCAGAAATTGCAGATCCTTCATCGAGGTTCCTTTGTTCGAACGGGCGTAAGCAGGAGCTGTGACCGGCCGGGTGCGGATGGTCGTCTCCGTGAGGCGGCATGTCCTTGATCCCTAGTGGTTTGCGCCACGACCGGGTGTGCTTCTACTCACATTAGTAGGCCCCACTCCATAGATATGTCAATAGCTCGTATCTGAAAATGCGAAACTGCTCAGAGCCAGAGAGTTCAGAGGATGCATGGTTGATTTTTCGTCCATTCCGAAGCATATGACCTGTTCAAGCCGCAAATGGCGAGCAGGAAGAGCTGCCGATCCGCTAGTGAACCGCAGCGGTGCGAGGGGCGCATCGCTAAGTGTTGAGCCGAAAATGTCAGGCAAACGTATCTTTCATCGAATCAAGCACGTAGCATCATGTAACGGAAGTTGTCCATGACTCTTATCGAAAATTGTGCATGCTGTTCGGACTGCGGCCGTAGTGGAGACTCCACCTACGCTCGTACGCAGTGCGCCTGCGCCGCCCCGCGTAGAAGGAGGCATTGTGTCCGATCGGCCCTCGAACGGCGGTAGTGCGGGGTACTGCGGGGGGACCGTCCGCCGCCGGTATATCGTCAGAAGGCTGTATCAACGGCTGCGCCGCCAGTCCGGACATCGTGTGCATCCATATGGGCCTCGAGGAGGAAAAGGGGCGTCGTGACCGCATCGCAAACTGTGAAGACGTCCGCTGCCACGCGCCGGCGACCCCGTGACCGGCGTGCGCAGATACTCCACAACGCCAGTGAATTGTTCACGAAATACGGGTTTCACGCCGTGCGGATGGAAGACATCGCCGAGGCAACCGACGTCACCGCACGGGCGATCTACCGGCACTTCGCCAACAAGCAGGATCTACTGTCGCAGGTGGTCCTCGAAGACCAGGACCGACTGCTCATGGCAGCCCAATCCGCCGAGCGCTCCGAAACCGGCGTCTGCAGCCTAGAGGAGTTATTGACGCGGATGGTCGAGGCATCACTGGAGAGCCTTCGACTCGGCCCCCTATGGCAGCGAGAAGCACGGCACCTCACCGCCGATGACTTCGAGCGAGTGCGCGAGGGTACTCGTCGCATCGGAGGCGCGGTGCGAAGGGCCATTGAAAAAGCCGATCCCTCCAAGAGCAGATTCGGTGCCGACGTACGCGCGTGGATGGCGGTGAGCATCATCACCAGCCCAGGGCACTACGACCGGTCACTGTCACAGCGTCGCCTGTCCCCACTGCTGGTGTCTGCTGCGTTGGCAGCCATCAATACCCCCGAAAGCGCGTCAGCGTCACCCGAGTCCCGCGATGCGCCAGCGGCGGAGGCTCCAGTCGCAAATGAACGACCAGGTACATCACGTCGCGAACAGATCATCGCAGCAGCGGCGCGCGCGTTCCGGGAGCGCGGTTTCGGTGGAGTCAGCCTCGACGAGTTCGGCATCGCGGGCCCCGCCGTCTACCGGTACTTCGACAGCAAGGCCGACATCCTTTCCGCCATGATCATCCGAGTACAGGAATGGATGGCCCTGGAGAGCTCCAGGGCCATGCATCACAGCGCCTCCGATGAACAGGTCATCGACGGCCTCGTGAGAGGTTATGTTCGTATCGCAACCGAAGCAACGGACCTGTTCGCGGTTTCAGTTACCGAAGCCCTCAACCTCCCCGCTAGTGCTACCGAGCGTGATCGGCGAATCCGCCAGGACGACCTCGCCGAATGGGTCAAATGGCTACGAACCTCGCGTTCAGAAGTCACCGAGGCAGACGCACTCGCGCTGGTGAATGCGGTTCGCACAGCACTCAACGATCTTGTCCGTATTCCGCACCTTTCACGACACGCCGAGTTCCCCGACGAGCTTGTTGCGTGCTCGATGAATGCTCTTCTAAATACCCCGATGCCATCGGCACGATCGGGTCGGCGGCGTGATGAATAACCGAGTAGGCGCCGGCGATGGTTGCGATCGCGACAAGAGCGCTGGTACCTATCGCGGCTTTCCTCACCCTCATGATCTAGGTATCGCCCCAAGTCGACGCAACGTGACAAGCGCGTGCAACACCGACTCCCTGGTTTGCTCTCCATCATCGATCGGCACTCCGCAGGTTTGAATATCCTGCATTACCAGTAGCGTCGTACGCTCCGAGGATCAGCACGGCAACCGGCCGGCTGGAGCCGACGAAGCCGATCGCCAAAACCGAACTGCGAGTCCGGATTGCGTGCTTGATCCAGGCTCGGCTCCGCTGGCCCGGAAGGTAGATCGATGTCGACCGTTTGGCCAAAATTCCCTCCATTCCAGCACTGTTCGCGGCATTTAGCATGATTCTGCTGCTCTGATTTTCCCAGTGCGGGGGGACGGTGATGGGCAGGCCGCCGACGTTCTGGATGATCGACTCCAGTTCGGCCAGCTCCGCCCGCCGATCCAGGTAGGACGCGCTCATGATGTGCAGGTCGTCGAACGCCAGGACGTCAAAGGGTAAGAATGTCACAGGGATTCGTCGTTGTAACGGCTTCGTCGCGTGTGCAATCCCCATGCGCCGCTGGAGCAGGCCGAACGAGGGCTTGCCGTGATCGAGTACGACGACCCCGCCGTCGAGAACGATGCGTCCGCGGCCGCCGATCTCGGGATATGAGGTGTCACCACGTTCATGGCGCGGGTCCACAGCACCGGCTCGCAGCCGCCCACCGAGGCCAGCATCCGGCACCCGTCGTACTTCATCTCGAAACTCCACGGACGGTCCGTGTTGTCCGGGAGTGTGCCGGCCGTGGCCAGCATGGGCGCGATCAGACGCATACGCCCGATTAAGCCCGTGACCTGGCCAAAGACGGTCCGCTTATTCCGGAACAGCGGTGATGTGGTCCGCCATAGTCATGTCAGCTGCGCGCGGTAGGTACTGGGTCAGTGCCAGGAGTTCCACCAGAGAACGATGGGCACCAGCCAAGGTGTCCACACCATCCAGCTGTCGCCCAACCCGTACGGGGGATCGGAATCACTGTCATCACCTCCGGGGTTAGTTGAAGCATTCGATCAATGCCACGATGGCACGCGCAATGTCCTCCGGCTCGGTTGGGTCAGGCGGTGATAAATCTGCTCGTTCGTGGTTCTCATACTGAGCTCGCGGGCGGCTGGGCGGTCATTCTCCGGTGATACCGACCCTGCCTCGAGCGATTCAGGTGCTACTCACCTGTGAAGGAACCCGGACGCTTCTCCATGAACGCGCTGACGGCCTCCCGGTGGTCGGCGGTGTGATGGGACAGCGCTTGCATGGCAGCGGACAACTCGAGCAAACTATCGAGACTCAGATGCTGGGATTCACGCAAAAGCTTCTTTGCCATCCGCACCGAGTTCGGCGGATTGACCGCTACGCGCTCCGCCAGCCCGCGCGCCTCGTCGAGCAGCTGCTCCGGGGCGACGACCCGGGAGACCAGCCCCCATTCCAGTGCAGTCGCCGCGTCGACGCGGTCCCCGGTCAACGTCATCTCGGCAGCGCGGGCAGCGCCGATCGCGCGTGGCAGCAACCACGCTCCACCGTCCCCGGGAATAATGCCCAGCTTGACGAAGCTTTCTGCGAAGAAGGCCGTGTCGGAGGCGATCCGCATGTCACACATGAGCGCGAGATCGCAGCCGGCGCCCACTGCGGGGCCGTTCACCGCCGCAATCAGGGGGACGTCGCAGTTGTACATCGCCCGAGGTATACGTTGAATTCCCTTCCGATAGCCCTCGCGCTGCTGGTGAGGCTTGCCTCCGAAGAGCCCGCGGCCTTCCGCCATGTCCTTCACGTTACCGCCCGCCGAGAACGCGGAACCGGCGCCCGTCACGATGACTGCTCTGGTCTCATGGCTGGCATTGACAGCGGACACGCACGCTACGAGCGCGTCGATCACGTCCTCGCCGGAGATCGGGTTGCGTTCTTCGGGCAGATTGATTGTCCAGGTCTCGATAACACCGTCGCGCTGGACGAGAACGGGATCATCCATGAAAGTTGCTCCTTGTGTGAGGGTCAATCAGTCACGATGACTGACTTATAGTTGTCGGTCCCGACTTCGGCTGCAGTTCGCAGATTGTTCAGTATCGGCACGGCCGAGATCTCGGAATCAAGGACGGCAACGCCGACTACGCCGTTTCCGCAACATTTGATGGCATCGACGAGTTTTCGCGCGTACCTGACACATCCCGACCACGTGAGGTTTGCCGAGGAGTTCGTCTCGGCGATGGCTGAGACCTACTCATCGGTTCAGGTCGAATTCTCCTCCTGGATCCAGGCCGCAGTGGCAGTCCGCCGAGTCGACGTGGTGCACTCCGCTCACCTGNGGAGGGCACCACGTCCAGTTGATCGGGGGCGCCGACGTTCAGTGAGAACCGAGGGTGGGTTCCGGCCTCTCGCGCGACCGAGGTGGCCGAACGAGAAGTCGGAGTCGCTCGCCGAAAGTCGGTCAGGCCGGCTTCGAGGCTCGTTCGGTCAGAGTCTCGCCGCCGATGGCCCAATCGTCCTTCGACACTTCTTCGATCGTCACCCAGACACTTGCCGGTTTCGCTCCTGTCGCGTCCACGTATGCAGCGGTCAGCTTTTTCAATAGCTCACGCTTTGCTTCGGCGGATTGGCCGGGGGTCTGGGTCACATGCAACAGCGGCATAGCGTGCTCCTTGAGGGTTTTTGTTGGGGAAAGGCACTCGACAAACCACTTCGCTAATCGAGATCAGTTGATCGGTGGGAACCGTGCCACGGCCAAGGGTAACAGCCTTAAGTATCGATTAAAAAGGCTGGGGTGCAACGAATATGATGATACAAGGTTGGTGTGTCGTGTCACTTAGCTTGCAGTAAAGCAAGTGTCAGATAGCCATTCTTCATGGTGGATGAGATCATCTGTGGAATAACCGCGTTGACGACGCGTCGGTAGTACGGTGCCTGGAAGGCGAGCCCTCCCGGGCCTTCAGGGTTGATGGGCGAAAGCGCGCGGTACGAACATGAGTTTTCTGAGCAATTGTGAAACACCATTACGAGATTGGGCGTGAATCTATGATCGAACTCGATCGCGACTGGCCGCGGCTTCACGTGGTGGCCGCGACCGCCCGGCCGCACTGCGCGACGACGCCGAGGCGCTGCGGGAGTGGCCGACGGCGCGACTTCTTCGAGTCGACGGGCTCGGGCAGGTTCGTCTCACGGAGAAGCGTGTGCTGCTGGAACCGGCCTCCGACCGCTACTTCGAGCCTCCCGAGCATGCGGTGCTGCTCGGGGTCTTCGACGGGGACCACGAATGGGCAGTGTGGGGCGACGAAGGTTTCAATGGTCGCTTACTTCCAGGCCGGTGCGATGGCTCGCTTGGATCGGGTTGGACGAGGCGTTCGCGCTGTGGGGTGGACCGCCGCTGATGTTGCGGATGGACAACGGACCGGAGTTCGTATCCACTGTGCTGCAATCGGTATGCCGTCCTCGGAACGCTCCCGAATGACGGATTTCACGGGTGTTGCGGCCCCGCTACTCCGGCAATACCCCGGAGCGGCGTAGAGACGCAACTTCGTTCTCGGAAAATCCGAGCTCGTCGAGAACAGCGTCGGTGTCGGCGCCGCGATGACGAGGGCCGAATCGTACCGAACCGGGGGACTCGGACAGCTTTACTGGTACGCCGACACCTCGGTACCCGTCGCATTCGATCACCATCTTTCGGTGCCGCACCTGCGGAAGGTTGAGTGCCTCCCCGACATTGTTCACGGCCCCCGAGGGAACACCGGCCAGTCGAAGCGCGGCGGCCAGGGCCTCACGCTGCCAACCGCCGATGAGTCCGCCGAGGACCTTGCGCAGCTGTACTGCGTTCGCCATACGATCGGTATTCGTCGTGAACCGTGGGTCCTCGGCGAGCCCGGGCGCGTCCAACGCGTTGGCGAGCGACCGGAACTGCCGGTCGTTGCCGGCACCAATGAAGAACGGTCCGTCACTGCAGATGAACGTCTCGTAAGGACAGATGGTGGGATGGGCGACGCCGGTGCGTTCCGGCGCGACGCCGGTAGCGAACCATTTGCCGGCGTGTGGGTGCAGGATCGACACCGCGCTGTCGAGCAGCGCGAGGTCGACAAGCTGCCCGCGCCCGGTCTGGCGCCGCACGTGCAGCGCCATGAGGATGCCGTTCATCGCATTGAGGCCGGTGATGATATCCACCAGCGGGATCCCGATCCGCATCGCCTCGCCGTCAGCTTCGCCGTTGATACTCATAAGCCCGGACAGTGCCTGAAGCACGGCGTCGTACCCGGGCGCGCCACCAAGCGGCCCGTCGGTACCGTACCCGGTGATCCGGCAGTGTACGAGGCGCGGGAACTCCGCGGCGAGTACTTCGTCGCTCAGGCCCCACCTCTCGAGCGTCCCGGCCTTGAAATTCTCGATCACGACGTCGGCCTCGGCGAGCATTCGGCGCAGGAGTTGCTGTCCTTCCTCGATTCGTAGGTCGACGCTGATGTTGCGCTTGTTGCGGTTGAGCCCGTCGAAGTACGTGCTGTGGTCTTCTCTGACGAACGGCGGGCCCCAACCGCGGGTTTCGTCGCCGGCTGGTGGCTCTACTTTCGTTACGTCCGCACCGTGGTCAGCGAGCATCTGCCCGCACAGTGGTCCGGCGAGCACCCGCGACAGGTCGACGACGCGAATGTCTGTGAGCGCGCCAGTCCGCGGAGGCAGCGCGGCTGAATTGGAAGAGGCGTCCCAGGCGTCGGCCGAAAGGGTGTTGACTGTCGAGTTGGTCATGGCTGCTCATTCTGGTGGGTATTGAAGGGTCGGGCCGGCCGAGGGGGAAGGTAAATCATGAAGCCTCTAGGCATCCAATTGAACAGGGAGTGGGGTCGGAAGGCTCCGAGGCGACTAGACATAGATGGACCTGTATTCAAGATAGTAGTCCAGCGCCTCAGGGCCGAATTCTCGCCCAATTCCGCTGTGCTTCACGCCACCGAAGGGGGAGCCCATGTCCATCGAAAAATAATTGATCCCCATTGTGCCAGACCTGATACGTGACGCGATATCTAGGCCATGCTCGTGATCCTCAGTAAAGACGACCCCGCCCAAACCGAAGACGGTGTCATTTGCGATACGAACGGCCTCATCCTCGGACTCGTACGGGATAACGGAGATGACAGGACCGAATATCTCCTCCTGTGCCAGTCGACTGTTATTGTCCACGCCTCCAAAAATAGTAGGCGAAACAAACCACCCTCGCGTTAGGCCATCAGGCGGCTCGGCGCCGCCACGGACAAGCTGGAATCCCTCAGACTCCCCAAGCCGGATATAGTTTCTAACTCGCTCTCGGTGTCGATCGCTCACCATCGGGCCCAAAGTGACCGCGTCGTCAAGCGGGTCCCCCATCGCCAGATCATCCACATAGGCAGCCAGGACATCTAGAACTTCCCGGGAACGACTATGGGGAACCAAGATACGGGAGTTTGTGGTGCACGTCTGCCCCCCGTTCTTGAACACAGCGTCGTCCAGGCTCCTAGCCAAGACATCCAGATCCGCATCAGGAAGCACAACGGCCGCCGACTTGCCACCGAGCTCGAGCGATACCCTCTTAAGGGACCGGCCTGCCGCCTCGCCTATCGCCTGCCCTGCAGCCGTTGACCCGGTAAATGCAATCTTGTCCACACCCGGATGAGCCACAAGGGCCTCGCCCGCGCGAACGCCACCAGCAACAATGTTGAGGACTCCAGGCGGTAGACCTGCATCTTCCGCTGCTTCCCCGAGCGCGTAGGCGTCAAGTGCAGTTTCGGGGGCTGGTTTCAAAACGATAGTGCACCCAGCGGCGAGAGCAGGAGCGATCTTGGCCATAGCCAGCAACTGAGGATAGTTCCACGCAACGATTGCACCAACAACACCGACTGGCTCTTGCCGCACAATGGTGTGCCCCTTCTTGCTGGGGCGGCGAGTCTCAAAAGTCCGTGCCTCGGCGAGCTCAGCCATTGAACGCAGTATCGCTACCGGGGCCGCAGCGTTACTGATAATCGATAAAGGCCTAATCATGCCATTCTGCTGACTGACCAAGCGCGCGGTGGATTCTCCTCGGCGCTCGAGGCTATCGGCGAACCGCCGCATAGTCTCGGCCCGTTCGTGCGGGGTGGAACGCCCCCAGGGGCCGTTGTCGAGTGCCGCCCGCGCGGCCAAAACGGCTTCGTCAATCTCCGAAGGACCACCCATTGCGGCAACGCCCAGCGGCCGCTCGGTTGCTGCTTCTGCAATAGTAAATAACTCTGGGTCGACAGCCTCTCGCCACTGGCCGTTAATATAAAACTGTCTGCGGTCGGCGCCACCGGCTGGGGGCATAATGTAACCTCTCTGAAGTGGTCATATACCTTGTCTTCCAAGGTTGCTTACGAAAGACGATTACGGTCAATACGCTGCCGCAGCCAAACGAAGGGCAAAGCGCTGGAGCGTCTACAGTTGAAGCGAATGACTAGATGACTGCTCGGCACCGTACCGATCGGTCCGTCTCGGGCCCGATCGAACTCCGACGGCCCACATCTAGGGAGATCAGGCCGGCCTACTGTGCGACGCCACGTCGATTCACCTGCGCGGTGCGGACGGTGCCTTGTGACTTACCTTCACCGAACTGCTCGAGAGTGGTCGCATTGCAAAACATGTACAGCACATCCAGGTCTGATCCGCCGAACGTGCACGCAACAGCCCAGGCGTCAGGCACGAGAACGGAATCGGTGATCTCGCCGCTCTCCTCAACGCGATAGAAGCCGCTCTCCGGACCGTTGGTCACGCCATTGCCGAACCAGACGCCACCTTCGGTGTCCAGCGCAATCCCGTCAGGGTGCATGCTCTCGTCGAGTTGTGCCCACACTCGGAAATTAGTCAAGGAACCATCGGCGTTTACGTCAAAAGCATCAATCCGGTGACCGAAGGTCTCCGCGAGGAGCAAAGTTCGACCGTCCGCACTAAGAGCAGCTCCGTTCGGGAATATCGCATCGCCTTCAACTCTGCTTACGTTGCCCTCGGGTGTTACGTGGGCCAAAGTTGTTGCCTTCGGATCCTCAGCCCCGAGGTCAAAGCCAAAGTTGCCAATGTAGGCATGTCCGGACGGCGATACCAGCATGTCGTTTGCCATTCCGCGGGCGATATGCGCGATATCGGCGTACTCGCTGACGGATCCGTCGGGCGCGATTCGCACAACCTTCTTCTTCGTCGGATCCAAGAGGACCACTAAGACCGATCCATCCTGTAGGAAACCGAGCCCAGACGGTGACTCTTCGAGCGTCGCGAATGCAGTGTGGCTGCCGTCCTCTTCGAAATGAAGGATGTGCTTGCCAAAAAAGTCGCTGGCCCATAGTCGACCATCGTGCCAGCGTGGTGCTTCGAGGTAGCCATGCCCACTGGATATTGTCTGCAGTGAATGGTTCTTCATTGCCTGCCCTTTCGGTGGTATATATGGCGATTGCAGCTTCGAGTTAACGCATCCTAGGCGCTGGTCACGCCTCAAATTGCACTACGGTGTATTTCGCCGCGAGCTTGGAGAGCAACTCCTTTGCGCGAATATGAGCAGGATGCACGTCGTACTCGGCATAGCCTGTTGGATCATGAAACGCAGCGGAAATCCCGTAGTCGCTGCTCACGTCGCGCGAACTGATGTCTCTTCCATGAGCGTAGGCATGTAGCAGTTCTGTACATTCGGTGGACAGCTGATCAAGCGCAATTGCGAAAGCCGATATATTCGAGTCATCGATCGGCCGGGTCCATGATATAGCGACCAAGTGATGAAAAGTCATGACACGGTCAACCCATCGGTATATCCGGACTCCTTTTCCTTCTGCCAGAACTGCAAGTATGTCGGTACGCCGTTTAGATACTGCAGCATCTGCATTTTCTTGCCCGGAATGTTGCCCCCGTTGTACCAAGACTTCGCCCGATTGAATAGCGCCGTGTCGTCGGTCTCGTTGATGTGCGCGGTCCAAGCTTTGTCCGCTTCAACTGTCGATTCGAAACGGGTGAGTCCGTTTGACCGAAGAAATTCGAAAAAGTCGACCATGACCTCGCCCTGAAGCTCGGCGTTCGTGGACCCGTTCGCAAATGCAGCAGGACTCTGGGGGCCGTAGACGAAAATGGCGTTCGGGAACCCGGCTGTGACTGCTCCGAGGTAGGCGTCTACGCCCTGGCTCCATTTGTCACGTAAAGTGACGCCATTCGCGTTCTGAACGTCGATCGAGGTTAGTGCGCCGGTGTTGTTGTTGAAGCCTGTAGCGAGAACGATAATGTCAAACTCGCCATGCTCGACTCCGTCGGCTGTGCGAATCCCAGTTTCGGTGAATCCGACGATCGGGGTCTCTTTGGTGGAGACAAGAGAGACGTTCGTCTGATTCATCACCTCATAATAGTTTTGATGGAGGGCCGGCCGCTTGGCTCCGAAGGGATGAGGGGCGATTTCTGGGACCAGCAGCTCTGCTTTGACTGGGTCTTTGATCTGGGGCTTGATCTTGTTCTTCCAGAACTCATATGTCAGCGCATTTGTTTCGTCATTGAATAGATAGTCCGAGAAATTTCCCAGCCAGAATGCGAATCCGCCCTGATCCCAAAGGCGCTCAAAGACAGCATTGCGCTCGTCCTCTGGGGTTTCGACACCGCTCCGGGGGTCAAAGTCGTAGTCGATCGCTGCGTGGGTTTCGCGACATTTCGCGGCAACCTCGGGCATTTTGTTCTTGAGGGCGGCTTGTTCCTCATCATCCAAGTACTTCTGTTGCATAGGCAACGAAATATTCGGAGTGCGCTGGAAAACCGTGAGGTTTTCGACTACTGGGCCTGCTTCCTGCACTACCTGAACAGCGCTTGCGCCGGTTCCGATAATCGCGACGCGCTTGCCCGTCATGTCCAGATCGGAACGCCATCGGGCGGTATGAACCAGTTCTCCTTGGTACGCATCCATATCTGGGATGGATGGTGTGTAGGGTTCCGTGGTCGACCCTGTCGCGAACACCACAAACCTTGCCCGGAAAGTGGCTCCGTCCTGTGTTTCGAGGTTCCACATCCGCTGCTCTTCGTCGAACGTCGCGCCCACGACCTTAGTGTTGAATCGACTGTCCTTGCTCAGGTCCAGTTTGGAATCAACATAATTGAAATAGCTACGCATTTCCTCATGATCGGGGTACATCTGCGAGAAGTCCCAATCCTTCCAGAGGTATTCGTCAGTGAACTGATATACCGGTGCGTGGCTGTCCACCCTTGCTCCCGGATAGCGATTGAGGCTCCATGCCCCGCCGAAACCGCCACTGGCTTCAAGGAGGATCACAGAGAATCCCCGGTCCCGAAGATGGCGTAGCTGATAGATGCCACCGAAACCACCCCCGACAACGATGACGTCATAGGTAGGTGTTTCTGCAGACTGTGCCAGGTCGTTCTTTGGAGCGTGGAGTGCGGTCATCGATTTGGACCTTTCGAACGCTGAGATGGGGCAGGGTTGCCGCTCGCTGTAGCCCTCTGATCAGAGGTGATTAGAGGGCCGAACGAGCTGGAGGGGAGCGAGATCTGGAACCTGTGTGACTGCGACCAAGTCTCGCTTGGGATGTGGTGTACACCATAGGCTTCAGGCTTCAAGTCCGCAACTAAAGAGAATAATTCATAACTACGTAAAACGCGGACGCTTCAGTCGTGTTTTGCTGCGTTGGCCGCGCGGCGCGGGCGGGCGATGGCTGGAGCGGCGAGCACGATGGTCGGGTACGCCTCGATCGACTCGCGGGTGCGGTGGAAGACCGGTCGGGCCTTCAGTTCGGACTCGGTGAGGCGGAAGAACTGCTCGACTTTCCGCAGGTTGTGATAGGTGGCCACGACCGCCATTTCGACCATCGCGGTCGGCTCGATGTCGGTGACGTAGCCCTTGTGGCCGGCGGACTGGCGGGCCCGCTCGATTGATGCCTCATCCAGGATGACGCTCTGTCCGGTGACCTTGACGGATCGTTACCTTCGTAGTGGTTCTGCCAGGTCGCCTACGCGCTGGGTGCGGTCGATCTGCGCGTTCGTGGTGCGCCGGTCGCGTTGGGCGCGCTGCCACTTTTAGTGCCACACCACCCTGCGGTCGCGCCGGTCAGGGCCCTGGCCCATCGAGCGGGTCAGCTCCGCGGTGTCACCTTCGGCGACAGTGTTACCGCGGCGGCCGAAGTGATCCTCGAGTTTCCCTGGGGGCCTTGGAGGTTCGGGAGGCGACGATGAACGACGGCCCCGCAGGTTGGCGTTGATCGTGTTTCGGGGGGTGCCTGGACGCCGATGTCTTCGAGCGCCCGGTCGTGTCGAGTTTGCCGTTCGGCTCGATCAGTCGGGCGCACACTAGCGACTTTGAATGTCTCATCGCCGATCTCATCGAACCCCAGCGCCTAGTACGTCCCGACCAGGTCGGCCCACAGGACCTCGCTGGAGTGCGAGCGCACCACCGCATCCCCGCCCGCGCGGACCTGCGACTCCGGTCCAGCTCCAGCTCGAGACGTGTCTGATCAGCGTCGATCCTGCCCCTGGTCACCGCCATCAACGTCGTGGGCTCGACTAACCTGCGGGTCGCCTCGCCCCGCGCGTTCTTCGCCGCACCGGGAACGAGCCCAGTGGCACGAAGCTCTCCTGTTTCGGGAGTTCCAGCACCAGCCGTTGGAGTCACTGCTCTCGAGCTGTCGGCCGCTCCGTGGGCGCCCGCGCATCACAGCGAGGTCCACCATGAGGCGCTGACGGCGTTCGCGGGCAAACGCGCCGGCAAGTATCAGGGGCGTTGACACGAGAGATCGCGTTCGTCCTACATCTTGTGAGAACGTTCATGCACTCGGCATTCGCACGGAGTCGCGCGCCTAGCGGTCAGCGAAAGCCCCACTCCTCGGCGTGCCGGAGACAGATCTTAGCGAGCTCGTCGCGCCGCTCTATGATCGTCTCGCGAACGCCGACCACACCGAGTGTGGCGATGGTTCGGCCGCGTTCCCGGAGAGCCACCGACACGCCGTCACCGCGTTCGACAGCCACGCCTGGGGCAGCACACACGCCGGTCGCCCGTAGTGCCTCGAGGGCGTAGAGGAACTGCTCGATGTAGTCGGCGTCGGCCACCGGGCGGGAGTTGAGGTAGGCCCAGATGTCGCGCTGCTCGCGGTCGGCCAGTAGCAGCCACCCCGCGGACGTGCGCAGCAGGGAGCGCCGCAGGCGGTTCTCCGCCAGGTACGCGTACTCCGGTTCAGAGGAGACGTGGTCAACGTAGAACAGGTCGTCGCCCACCGAGGTGGACAGCGCGATGGTCAGTCCGGCCTCGGCGTGCACTTGCTGGAGCTGTTCGTGACTTATCGACGTGACCGGGGGGCGTCCCGCGATGACGTTGAGCAGGTAGGGCGCTGTACCGAGGGTGTAGATACGGTCGCGCTCGTCGAGGTAGCCGACGGCGACGAGACCGTTGAGCAGCCCATGCACCGAACTCACTGGGGCGTTGAGAGCCTTTGCCACGGCCGTGAGAGTGAGACCGGCACCGGAGCGGGCGACGAGTTCGAGGATTGCCGCGACCCGGTCGATCATGCGATGGCGGGGACGCTCGGGAACCTGCTCGAAAGGTACGGCTCCGGCGGCCGGAGAAGTTTCCGTCATTGCGAAAGCGTAGCAATGGCATTCGCGCTCAAGAGATAGCGTATATACGTAGTCTGCTTCGCTATTGTGTATCTCAGGGGTTTCTGGAACACTTTCCAAGTGATGCGAGGCATCCTCCGCGGCAGGGCGACCCGCGGTCTGGACTGACCCTTGATTTGACTGTGCGCACTCCCCGAACAGCGGCACAGTCGACCCCGATCGCCCGGGCGCCGCCCGGGCAGGACTCATCAGGAGGCCCCATGAGTTCGACTCTCGCGCCACCGACCACGGTGGCGACCGATGAGATGAACGCCCTGCGTGCCGAGGTACGCGCGTTTCTGGCCGAGGAGGTCGACGCCGGGCGGCTCATACCCTGGATCGACACCTGGCTCACCCGCTGGGACGAGGACTTCACCCGACGCCTCGCCGAACGCGGCTGGGTCGGGATGACGATCCCCACGGAGTTCGGTGGCCACGGCCGAACCCACCTCGAGCGCTTCGTCGTCACCGAGGAACTGCTCTCCGTGGGCGCCCCCGTCGCCGCGCAGTGGGTCGCCGACCGACAGATCGCCCCGTCCCTGCTTCGCTACGGTACCGAGGAGCAGAAGCACGATTACCTGCCCCGCATCGCCGCCGGCGAGTGCTGCTTCGGCATCGGCATGTCCGAACCGGACGCCGGCTCCGACCTGGCCAGTGTCCGGACCAAGGGCGTTCAGGTCGACGGCGGCTGGCGGATCACCGGGACCAAGGTGTGGACCTCCGGGGCCCAGCACGCGGAGGCCTTCATCGCGCTGTGCCGCACCGAACCGCTCGACACCTCGTACCGTCACGCGGGTCTGAGTCAGTTCATCGTCGACCTGCGCAGCGAGGGCGTCACCATCCGGCCGATCGTCTCCCTCTCGGGGGACCACCACTTCAACGAGGTCGTCCTCGAGGACGTTTTCGTGGCGGACTCAATGGTCTTCGGCGCCCTCGGTAACGGTTGGGAACAGGTCAACTCCGAGCTCGCCTTCGAGCGCAGCGGCCCTGAACGGTTCCTCTCCTCGTTCCGCCTGTTCGCCGCGGAGATCGGTGCGATCTCCACCGGAGCCCTGCCCGAGCGCAGCGACCTCGGCCGGACCGTGGCCCGGATGGCCGGACTGCACAACCTCAGCCAGAACATCGCCGGCGCGCTGCAGCGCGGTGAACCCGCCGACACCCCGGCAGCCCTCGTCAAGCTGCTCGGCACCGCCACCGAGGGTGACATCGTCGACACCGTCTCCACCCGGCTCGGCGACGAGCTGGCACCCGGTTTCGCCGGCACGAACGGCACCGCCGCGGTCGCCGAGATCCACGGCCTGCTGCGCGCGGGCCTCCACCAGCGCCCGGGCTTCACGCTCCGCGGCGGCACCAACGAGATTCTGCGCGGCGTCATCGCGCGGGGACTGGGGATGCGCTGATGACCACCGCCACGACCGTCGACCTCTCCGTCGACGAGGACCTGCAGGCGATGCTCTCCGACGTCGTCTCCGGTTTCTCCGGCCCCGACGTCCGGCCCGACGCCGACGCCGTGTGGTCGACACTGCGGGAGGTCGGCGTCGCCCGGCTCACCGCGCCCGAGGACGCCGGGGGCAGCGGAGCCGGCTGGGCCGAAGCCGCCGCGCTCCTGCGCACCGCGGCTGCCGCCGGTGTGGCCGTCCCGTACGCCGAGACTGACCTGCTGGCCGGGCCGCTCCGGCGCGCCGCCGGGATCGACGACTCGTCCGACTCCACCGCCACCGTCGCGCTCTTCGATTCCTCGGGGACCGCGCACGGTGTCCCGTGGGCCGGTGCCACCGCCACCGTCGTGTGCGTGCGCCCCGCCGGCGATACCCATGAGCTCGCGGACGTGCCAACCGACCGGTTGACGATCACGACCATTGAGGGCATCTCGGCAGTGCCGACCGGCTCTGTCACCGTCGGTGAGGGCATCTCCTGGTCACCCGTACCCACCGCGGCCGTCGAGGCGTACGTCCTGCGAGGCGCGCTCGCCCGTGCATTGCAGTGCGTCGGCGCAATGGACGGCATGCTCGCCTCGGCGATTGAGCACACCACCGCCCGCAGCCAGTTCGGTCGCGCCCTGGCGAAGTTCCAGTCCGTGCAGAACCTCGTCGTCGACATCGCCGCCGAGTCCGTGCTGGCCCGCGCTGCCGTGGACACCGCGCTCGCCGACGCCCTCACCGACGACCTCGACGGCGAGCTGTCCCAGTTCCGCGTTGCGGTCGCGCGCAGCGTCGTTTCGCAGGCCCTGGCCGTGGCGGTGCGCAACGTCCACCAGGTGCACGGCGCGATCGGGACCACCCACGAGCACACCCTGCACCGGGTCACCCTTCCCGCCCTGCAGTGGCGCGGCGAGTTCGGGTCACCGGCGTTCTGGGAGGGGTTCCTCTCCCGCGCGGCCATTGTCGGCGGCATGGACGGTGCGTGGCCGATGGTCGCCGAGGGCGCCCGCGTCGAGGACGCCGCGAGCCGGTACCTCGACGCCGTGATCGCAAGGTCCGTGTCATGAAAACGGAACCGCCACGATCTCCTCCGTAGCCGAGCCTTCAGCTCCCTACTCGAGGCCGAACACAGAAACCGACCACAGCCGACACCCTCACACCTCCGCCCACCCGTGACGCTCGGCGGTTCGGATCGTCACCGGCGTAGCCCGGCCGTGGTGGTCAGCGGCCGCCCGGGGTGCCGGGGACATGTCGTGCCGGTTCTGTGACCCCGAGGGGGGTCATAGTGGAACGTGATGTGAACACGACGAAAGGAAGATCGTGGACCATAGCGCGCTGTTGACCGACGCCTTCGATCGCATTCAGGAGACCGTGCATTCCACGCTGGCCGATCTCCCCGCCGACGCCCTGACGTTTCGGGTGGACGCGAAGGCGAACACGATCGCCTGGCTGATCTGGCATCTGACGCGAGTGCAGGACGACCACGTCGCCGGTGTCGCGGGCACTGCGCAGGTGTGGACGTCCGGCGGGTGGGTGGAGCGCCTCGACCTCCCGTTCCCGGTTGCCGACATCGGTTACGGGCACTCCGCGGACGAGGTGGCGAAGGTGCGGACCGGCTCCGACCTCCTGCGGGAGTATCACGATGCCGTGCACGACCGCACCGTCGATTACGTCCAGTCGATCGGGTCGGACGACCTCGACCGGATCGTCGACGAGAATTGGGATCCGCCAGTCACTCTCGGTGTCCGGTTGATCAGCGTCGTCTCCGACGATCTTCAGCATGCCGGGCAGGCGGCGTACGTCCGCGGCATCTACGAGCGCCGCTGAACCCGCGACGACGTCTCGTTGGCGGCGAGCCACGCCTCGACTCGTCGCCGGGAGCGTCGGCCGACGCGTTCGCGGACGGCCGGACTCACTCGGGCCGCACCGTGCAGCGTCCCGTTCCCCGCCAGTGCCAGCGGAACGAACCAGGCGGGCACGACCGGCAATCCGAGCTCCCGCATGCCGCGCTTGCCGGAGAACATCCGCTGGATGCTGAGCAGACGCTGGCGGTTGAGCCGGCGTCGCAGGGACTCTGCATGCGGGTAGTGGAAGGTGGCCCACGACTTCTGCAGTGAGTCGGCCAGCACCCTGGAGTTGTCGTCGGGGCCGGGAGCGAACATCCCGATCTGGCACATGTTGCGGCGTCCGGTGTTCTCGTCGTCGACCAGCCAGTGCTCGTCGATGCCCATCAGCCAGCCGATGTACCGCCACAGATGCATGACGTCGCGGCCCTCGTCGGCGGAGACCCACACCCCCAGCGACCGGAGTCCGACGAGGAATGTCGTCGAGAAGAGGGCGAGCGTCCCGGCCTGATCCGACTGGTTGATCGGCATGCCCCAGTCGGACACGTCCCAGTTCTCGTCCTGCAGCAGGGTCAAGTTCACGAACGCGTGCATCAACCGGACGTGCACGGACAACTGCCAGCCGCGGCGGTCGCGGTCCATGCCACCGGGCAGGACGCACTCGTACCACCACCGCACGGTCTCGGCCACGCGCTGACCGGCGCCGTCACCGACGAGCCTGCCGGTGGCCACGAGTTGGCGGGAGGTGGCGGCGCTGCGGTAGCCGTTCATGAGGGAACCGGTCGCGAGCAGGTCGAGTCCGGTCATGCCGCTGCGCAGGCAGACGGCGGCCCCGTGCTCGAGGCGGCGGTCGTCGACCCACGACGGCCGACGGTCCACTGCGTCGAAGAACGCGACCAGCGGCGGCGCGGCGTCGGGCACGCTGCCGATGCCGTCGGAGAGTGCCCGGGAGAACTGGGCCATCGTCACGGTCTTGTCGACGAGGACGGCCCGCGCCAGTGCGGCACCGATCTCGTCCTGACCGACCACCGCCCGGGCGTGGAGTTCCCGCTCCGCCGGGGTGGGCGTCGGGTCGCCGTGCACGAACCGCGACAGCGTCCGCATCGAGCGGTGACCCCACTCCGAGTCCATGTCGAACCGCCGCGGCGGCGTGAAGTCGGAGAAGCCGGGCGCCGACTCCCGGGACTGGGTTTCTGTCATTGCGGTGCACTCGATTCGGTAGTCGAGAAGGGGGCGTCTTTGTGCCTCAGCCCCCGCTCGAGGGGCTGTGAGTTACAGTTCACCCCACCTAATCGGACGGGTACAAGTCGCATTGTGCGGCAGATCGGGAGGGTTCAGCGAATGGGCACTGGCCAGCGTAAAGACCCCTCCCAGCAGCGGTCGCAGGAGACGGTCGCGCGCATCTTGTCGGCAACTGGTCAGGTTTTGCGGGCCAAGGGGTACAGCGGCTGCAGCACGAACGCCATCGCGGAGGCCGCCGGCATCTCGAAGGGGTCGGTGTACCAGTACTTCGCGAACAAGGACGAAATCATCGAGGTCCTGATCGACAAGATCATGGAAGAAACCACCGCCACGTTCGGGACGCAACTCGAGCAGGCCGTCGCGAAGGGCACGTTCCTGAAGGACGCGGCGCTGCAGTCCCAGCTCCTCGCCGTCCTGGACAGGTATCGCGACATCCTCGGTTCGCTGCTCAACGACGCCCCGCACCTGGCCCTCACCGCTCACCGTTCGGTCCGGATCGAGGAACGGTGCCGCGACCTGTTGCGTACGTATGTGACGTTGAATCCGTCGGCGATCGGTCCGGATGTCGACCTCGAAGCCCTGCTCCTGGTGCTCACCGTCAGCTACCGCGAGGTGAGCCTCGAATATCTCCGCCGCGACCTCCGCGAGCGGCGAAACGAGCTGGCCACCGTCCTCTACGACATGACGATGGGCGGCCTCGCCGGGCGCGCGAAACGCGGGGTGTAACGCCGAGGGGGCTTCGAGAGAAATACACAGTGAGCCCATGGCGCTGTCGGACCCCGACCCGGCAGCGCCAGGGGCCTTCTTTTTTGCGACGGCCGCTCCTACCGCCGCCGCCTGGTCGGCGACCCCGGCACCTCCAGCCACACGACCCTCTCGAGCGCACGCAGATCGCTTTCGATCCGCCGGAACAATTGATACACGGCGATGAAGGCGAAGATGCCGCCCAGACACAGCGCGCGCACCGTCGCGTTCACGGCGTCGCCGGTGCTTCCGCCGACGAAGCTGAGCCCGGCGACCCCGATCAACGGGACGGCCGCGGCGACGGCGAGGTACCGCGGCATGCTCCGGCCGAGGGCCCGGATGTTGCGTCCGTCGTTTCCGCGCAACTCGCCGTGCGACAGCAGGATCGGGCAAAGACACCGCACCGCATAGAACGTGAGGATGAAGAACGGGTAGGCGAGCGCGACCGCCCCGCACACGGCCAGGGACGCGAGGAGTTGCGTGTATGCGCGCAACGGAATCCCGCCGGCGGTGATCTCCAGGGCGACCGGGTAGGCGACGCCGGCGACGACCCACAGCCCGAAGCTGACCACGACCGCGCGGTGGCCGAGTCCGAGCGTCGTGGCGCGCGCCTTCTCCAGCACCTCGGAACTGTAGGTTCTTCCGTTGCGGAGACCGCGCGGCACCGTGAGCGCGAGTCGACACCAGTAGACGATGAGCACTGCGCCCAGCGGGAACGCGATCCCGCCGATCACCAGGTGCACGAATTCGAGATCCTCCTGCGCCTCGACGGGCAGCGTCGCGATGATCAGCACCTTGTTGTAGTAGTAGTTGTATCCGGCTGCCAGCAGGTTCGGGATGCCGACGGCGGCGATCACGATGGGAAGCGCCCACCGCCACATCGTGGACCGCACGCTTCCAGGCGCCGGGTCGACGAGATCGCGGGCGTGCGGGTCGAGGCACAGCGCGAACTGCCGTGTCAGCTTCCGGCCACTCGACCACCGATCGTCCCGGTCGGGTGCGAGCGACTTCACCAGGATGCGCCGCAGCGCGGCGGGACAGTCCTCGGGGAGCGCGGATCGTTCCGGGTCGACTCCCCGGCGTCGCGACTCGAGAAGGACGCGAGGAGACGGCGGTGACGTGGTCCCGTCGTCGTCCGGGAACGGCCGTGCCCCGGTCAGCAGTTCCCACAGCATGACGCCCAACGCGAAGATGTCGCTGCGGGTGTCGAGGTCGGAGGCGGTCCGGTGGATGCTCGGGTCGATCACCTCGAGCTGTTCGGGTGACATGTAGGCGACGGAGCCGCCGATGAATCCTCCGGCGCCGCGATTTTCGACGCTGTCGCTCGAACTGACGTTGAAGTCGGCCAGCTTGGGGATGCCTTCGAGCCCCAGCAGCACGTTCGCCGGTTTGATGTCGCGGTGCAGGACGCCGTGCTCCTCGGCGTAGTCGAGCGCATCAGCGAGCCGCAGCCCGATCCACGCCACCGTCTCCGGCCACGACAGCCCGGCGATCTCGTCCCGCACACTCGAATACTCGGGCCGGATCTCGCCTCTCTCCGCGAGGATGCGGTCCACCGAATCGAGCAGCAGCTGTCCGGATCGCTGCTCGGGCGGGGTCTTGCGGACCAACCGCACCACGTCGAGGAGCGTGCCACCGGGCACGTATTCCATGAACAGCACCCGCAGCCGGCGGTCCTCCAGCACCCGCTGGTCGTAGACACGGACGATGTACGGGTGGTCGAGCTGCGCGAGTGTCTGCGGCTCGTTGCCGATGTTGCGGGAGATCTTCAGCGCCACCCAACGCTGCATCGAACGCTGCCGGGCGAGGAACACCCGCGCGAACGCGCCGTGACCCAGTTCCATCATCAGGTCGAAATCGTCGAGGCGTTCACCGACGTCGAGGTCGTCGCCCGGGCCGAGTTCCGCGGTGATGGTGCGCCGGTCCATGCGGCGGTCGTGTTCGAGGAGGGTCTCGAACCGGGCCGCCTGCTGCGGGTATTCGCTGACGTACTCGTCGGGATCGACGTCGGCGCCGCTTTGACGGCGGACCCGGTACTCCAGGTAGACGAGTTCCGGTGGCAGTGGTTCCGCGAGCAGCTCCGGGAATTCGAGGCAGTAGTCGGCAATGCGCTTCGGGTTGCCCGACCGCAGCCACCGGTATTCGAGGTCCACCTTGATCAGCTCGATCAGCGCGGCCCGCCTGATCGCGGCCGTGTCGGGGAGATACTCGGTGAGCTCGGCCGGTGAACCGGACGACTCCCAATCCGCGACCAGGCGTTCGACACCGCTTTCCACGACGAACACCGATTCGGCGCCCGACGTTGTCGACGGCGGCAGCTGGGTGTCCTGACCCAGTTCGGTGGGCGGCCCAGACGCGACCGTCGAATCACTCGGCGGGCGATCGTTCATGGCGGTCCGATTCCGGGCGTTGCAGATTCCGGGAGGTGCATGGGGGCGTACTTGCCAGGGTATTCCTGACGGTGCGCGAAGGGTACGGAACAGCAGGCCGTCACGCGCTCCCGGCGGGGCCGGAACCAGTGCGAGGGGTGTTCACCTATGGCGGGCAATGATGTGGTCCTTGGTACCTCCACGAACTGAACGGGCAGGTAATCACGACGTCGGCCCAGCCGGCGGGAAGGTCGCGGCCTTCTTCACGGCCGCGACCTCGCCGCCTCGACGATCTGCACGTGCCAGCCGTACGCCTCGTAGCGGGCGGCGGTGTCCTCGGACAGCGCGATGGCGGTGTCGTCCTCCGGCGGCATTGCTGTCGAGTCGTCCCGACTTGACGGCACGGGCAAGGGACGACTGGATACGGTCCGCTGCGGCATTGGCCGAGGTGGTGTCGCGCTCGAGGCGCATAGGTATGGGTGTCGGTGAAGAAGTCGTACCGCGGCGCACCAGACGATGGCGACGAACGGCCCAGGTGAGTGGTTGGGAAGCAATTTCCAACCACTCCTGGGACCGAACACCAGGTGCGCCGCCGACGGACACCACACCGTCTATGGCTGGACGTGTGCGGTGACAGTCACCGCGGTGTCTGGCTGGACGGTGTTGATGAGGTCGCCGTGGCGGAGCCGGTCGAGTACGGCCGCCGCTGGGCGAGGAGAATGGGGACTGGTCTTACGGCGTCCCGGACCGCTATCTCCGTGGGCTGGGTCGCCTACTGGCGCGACGGCTACGAATGGCGCAAGGCAGAAGCCGCCGTCAACGCCTACGAGCACCATCGCGTTGTCCTTCCTGGAGTGAGTCGGTAGGTCTCTCGAAGAGTCATGCGATGGCCGCCTTCGCGGGTTTGCGACACGCCGGTCAGATCCGATTCCATTTCATGAATCATCATCTTCAATGGGCAGCCAGTGTTGCGAAGTAGGACACGAGTCACCTCATCCGTACTTCTAACCTTCTCAGGTGCGCAATCCGTGTGCATGTTCGGAACCGTTTCTTTTCCCCACTCGAGGAGTGACCATGGCCTTGTTTGCTGTGATCTGGTCGTATACCACCGATGCCTCTGTCAAAGAGGCTGCGCATGCCGAACACCTGATTTTCGTCAAGGATGCCGCTGCCCGAGGCATGCTGCAGGAGGCCGGCGCCTGGGCCGACGGCGCCGGAGCCCTACTGGTATTCCAGGCGGCCAGCGAAGACGCTTTGCGTTCCTTGCTTGCGGAGGATCCTTACGTCAAGCAGGGTGTCGTCGTAGAGCAGCGCATTTACCAATGGAATCCAGTCATAGGCCCTCTCGTCGGCATCTAGTGACAGTGGGGCGCGCTCATACCCTGGTGGCTCGGTGTCGAGGTATCTTCACGGTTTTCCTTCGTAGGTACCTGGTCGGCGGTGTTGGTCCAGACGAACGGCGCGCAGCGGGTGTTACATCCGTTGATGAAGGCGCGGATCTTGGTGGTCAGCTCCTTCACGGAGCCGAAGGTCCGCGGTGGACGGCCTGCCGTTCTTATTCCGAACCAGCACCTCCACAAGCTTCATCCATGATGCCGAGTGGCGATGTCCGTGGCGGAGAACAGGGTGAAGGTGCGGTGTCGGGCGTAGTCGTGAGTGTGCTTCCCTCCCGAGCCGATCCGCATCGACTGGGTCGGCGTGGTCCGGTCCAAGGCCTGAATCTGCGATGTTTGGTCCACACAAGCACGATTGCGTTCAACTGCGAACCGTGAGTTTCAAGCCGCGGCAGTAAAGTCACCTCTCCGTCTATGACGGTTGATCTCTCTGTGGCTCAACCTACGCTCCCGACTTGTGCTGTAGCTCCAGCGAAGGTGACCGCTGCCAACCCGCACCCTTCTCGCTTGACAAACGACGTCGGAACTGCGGTGACGGGCATGCCTGCTTGTGAAGTCCAGTTTCGAAGTCTCTGCGGTCAAGACAGATTGGCGCGCGTGCGTCCCCAAGAATATGTTGCGCAAGGTTGTAAGGGGAGCGCGGGTATGCCGCCAGGATCGACCATCTATGCCGCCCACCACTTCGATCCCGCTACGTTTGTCGTGCATCTTCCCGCTCGGCACGAGCCGGCCGAAGCGTCAGGCAGCAGCGAGTCTGATGCCTGTGAGTCTTCAAAACGCACTGAGTGCAAGACATTTGAGGGCAAGAAAGCGAATTTCCCAATTCCTTCGACTACAGAAACTGCCGAGAAAGGTTTTCGTACTGGCACGCCTGCCGCACAGCGCGGACGACTGATCAGGCAATTCAACTCCGCGCCGGGTGGTGAACTTCCAAACCAATTCTGCGCCTACACAGATCGGGGAACAAAGATGTCCATAAACGTGGACCACCCAGCATTGTCGTCGTCGAGCGCTGACGGGAGAACGCTGTATATCGCAGGCCGATGGAGCGCTGCCGCCGACACTTACGAGCGGGTAGACCCCTCCGATCTCCGCCGCGTGACGGGAATCTACGCTTCGGCGACTCCCGGCAATGTCGAGGCTGCCTATGCGGCCGCCGGCCGTGCTCAACCAGCGTGGTCCGAGACGACAGCGATTCAGCGGTCGGACTTTCTTCGTTCTGCCGCTGACCTTTTGGAAATCCGCGTTCACGACGCTGCCCTGACGATCACCGCGGACATGGGGAAGGCGATCCGCGACGCACGCGCCGAGGTCCTGCGAAGTGTCGCCATTCTCCGCTACTACGCCGGTGAGATCCTGCAGCCCAGTGGAGAGACATACCCCAGTGCTGATTCACACACGATGCTGATGACGGTAGAGGAGCCGCTCGGCGTCGTTTGTGCAATCACACCGTGGAACTTCCCCTTCGCACTTCCGACATGGAAAATCGCGGCGGCAATAGGTTTCGGGAACGCAGTTGTGTGGAAGCCTGCCGAACCGGCCTGCGGGTCCGCAGTGTTCCTGACGCGGATCCTTGAAGAAGCCGGGTTGCCCGCGGGGGTTCTCAATCTGGTGACAGGCAGCGGTAGAAAGCTTTCGGCGGCACTCACCGGAAACGCGCGACTCGCGGCATTGACATTCACCGGTTCGGGTGCAGTCGGGTCGCGACTACGTCAGGCCGTTTCCGATCGCAACGTCAAGGTCCAGCTCGAGCTGGGTGGCAAGAACCCGTCCATTGTTCTCGCCGACGCCGATGTCGAGGATGCAGCGCAACAGATCGTGAAGAGCGCGATGCTCCACACGGGACAACGCTGCACAGCGACGAGCCGGGTCTACGTGGACCGCGCCGTCGCTCCCAGACTACGAGAACTGCTGGTGAAGCACGCTGACGCGCTCGTCGTCGGTGATCCGTACGACGAAGCCACCGACATCGGGCCCCTTGCCTCGGTGGAGCAACGTGACACGGTGGTCGGATACCTGCGACTCGCCCGCGACGAGAACGCCGAGTTCCTTACGGGAAGGGAGTTCGATTCCGACACTTGCTATATCGCACCAACAGTCCTGGCCGGAGTATCGGAGGAGAGCAGGCTCGTCAGGGACGAGATCTTCGGGCCAGTCGTGACCGTGCAGGAGGTCGATGGATTCGACGGTGCGCTGAAGGCCGCGAACGACACGGACTACGGCCTGTCCTCTGGAGTGTTCACCAGAGACATCGCGACGGCGATGACCTTCATCCGGCGCACACAATCGGGGTTGGTGCATGTCAATCGCGAGACGAGCAGTGTCGAGCCGCATGTGCCGTTCGGTGGCCTCAAAGGCTCGAGCAGCATGAGTAGAGAACAGGGCAAGGCCGCACGTACTTTCTTCACAACCACCAAGACTGCGTACGTCCGCTGGACCTAGAAGCTACACCGGACGAGCTTCCCCGCATTCAGCTCATCGCAGTCTGCGACACGGAGCGCAATCGACGAACCCCCAAGTAGCCCTTGGCATCAAGAGGAGACCAACATGAGCGCTGTCGCACCAGCCGTGACCGAAGTACTCGACGTTCTCGTTGTAGGAGCCGGATTCGCCGGGCTGTACCAGCTCGAAAATCTGCGGAGTCGAGGCTATTCGGTGAAAGTAGTCGAGGCGGGTGAGGGTCTGGGCGGAATCTGGCACTGGAACCGCTACCCGGGTGCCCGAGTGGACAGCGAAGGTCCCATCTACCAGTTCACGCGCCCCGACCTATGGGATGAATTCGCATTCTCCGAGCTCTACCCCGGAGGTGACGAACTGCGCCGCTACTTCAAGTACGTCGACGCGAAGCTAGATCTGAGCAAGGACATCTACTACAACACCCGGGTCGCTTCCGCCGAGTTCGACGATACGGCGAACACCTGGACCGTGACCGCGGAGAACGGAAGCACTTTCGTCTGCAAGTACTTCGTTCTGTGCACCGGATTCGCGGCAAAGCCGATCTTTCCGAAGCTCCCGGGAATGGACAGCTTCGCAGGGATCAACCACCACACCGGTCTGTGGCCTGAAGGCGGAATCGATTTCGCAGGAAAGCGAATCGCCATCATCGGTACCGGCGCCAGCGGCGTGCAGGTCGCTCAGGAGGCGTCGAAGGAAGCCGCACAGCTGACCATCTTCCAGCGCACCCCCGTTCAGGCGCTCCCGATGCGACAGCGCCAGCTCACCGACGAGGACAACGCGAAGATCAAGTCCGATCTGGCGGACAGATTCAGTCGTCGTTCGGCGTCATTCTCCGGCTTCGACTTCGATTTCATTCCCAAGTCAGCCCTCGAGGTGAGCGACGAGGAGCGAACCACCACTTATGAGCGATTGTGGGAGTACGGTTTCGAGTTCTGGCTCGGAACGTACCAAGACGTCTTCGTCGACGATGACGCAAACGACACGGCCTACGAGTTCTGGCGGGACCGAACGCGTGCCCGGATCAAGGACCCGGTCATCGCCGAGAAGCTGGCGCCGATGAAGAAGGCGTACCCCTTCGGCGTGAAGCGTCCGTCGCTGGAGCAGACGTACTACGACATCTTCAATCAGGACAACGTGCGTCTCGTCGATCTGCACGAGGACCCGATCGAGACGATCACGCCCACCGGGCTGAAGACCACATCGGAACAGCACGAGTTCGACATCATCGTCTATGCAACGGGCTTCGACGCCGTCACCGGTGGCCTGACCGCCATCGACATTCGCGGCACCGACGATACGTTGCTCCGGGACAAGTGGTCGAACGGTGTGCGGGCTAACCTCGGGGTCGCAACGGCAGGATTCCCCAACCTGCTGTTCCTCTACGGACCGCTGAGCCCGTCGGGCTTCTGCAACGGGCCAAGCTGCGCCGAGATCCAAGGTGACCTCATCGTCGACACCATCGACTACATGCGGGACAACGGATTGAACCGCATCGAGTCCGAGGCGGACGCGGATGCTGCCTGGTCCGATCACGTCGCCGAGCTGACGGCCGAGGCGCTCTACGACAAAGCCGACTCCTGGTACATGGGTGCCAACGTCCCGGGTAAGCCGCGGCAGTTGCTGAACTACCCCGGTGGTCTTCCCCTCTACCTGGCCAAGTGGGACGAGACCGTGTGTGCGGGATACAAGGGCTTCACGCTTTCCTGAGCAGTCAATTTGCCTCCCTCGAGTAGTGATGAAAGTGAGCAACACATGTCCGTGAGCAAAGAATCCCTGTTCCTCAACGACCTGTACGCTTCGTGGCTTACCCGGTCCGAAGGAATGGACCTCGCCAGTCAGCGAGATATGTTCGAAGAGTGGCATCTTCCGACCATCGAACCCGTCGGCGTCACCTATGAGGAAGTGACAGCCAACGGTGTGCCGGCAACGTGGGCCACGCCTTTGGGGGCCGCCGAGGACCGCGTGATTGTCTTCACCCACGGTGGTGGGTTCGTGACAGGTTCACGGTTCTCACACCGCAAGCTCGCGGCACACCTCGCCAAATTGGCGGGTGTTCACGCTCTGATCGTGGACTATCGGCTCGCGCCGGAGCACAAGCACCCGGCCCAACTCGAAGACTGCATGGCCGTCCACAAGTGGCTCCGCACGCAAGGTTACAAGGCGGAGAACACGGCGACTGTCGGCGACTCGGCGGGTGCCAATCTCGCGATCTCGACAGCATTCGAACTCGCGAGCGTGGAACTACCCACTCCTGCTGCCGTCGTCACGCTTTCGCCTTGGCTCGATATGGAGATCAAGGGGTTGACGGTCGAATCGAACGACGCGGTCGACGTATTGGCCAAGAGGGCGGTTCTGGAAATGATGCGGGAGATGTTCCTCTCCGAACCCGCAGATGCAACGGACCCGCGCGCGAACCCACTGCTCAACGACTACACCGACTTCCCTCCGGTGTACGTATCGGTCGGAGGCTTCGAGACGCTGCTGGACGACTCACGTCGGTTGGCCGACTTGATCGAGAAGGTGAGCGGCGAGGTCGTGCTCGACGTGGTCGATGAGCAACAGCATGTATTTCACTTCAACGCGGGACGGGCACCCGAGGCGGATCAAGCGTTGAGCCGGATTGCCCAGTGGCTGCGACCCAAGTTGGGCCTCGCCTGAACTGCGCCCGCGCCGCGTGCGCATGAACGCGAAGGCTCTCGGCGGCAAGAGGTGAACGTGCTCGTCGACGGCGGTCTGTCTGGACCGCCGCCGACGAGTTCGTTCGCGTGCCGGTCGGGTATCAGTTGAACGATCGATCCGCAGTGAAGATAAGGGAGATACACCCATGGATAGTCCAGTCCTCGTCCAACGCGACGGGTTCATCGAGACATGGACGATTAATTTACCCGCGCAGAGCAATCCTATTTCCGGGATGGAGGTGGTCGACGCATTGGTCGCCTGCGTCGAGGCCGTCAACGCCGACTACGGTGTGCGAGCTGTCATCGTCACCGGTGCCGGATCGACGTTTTCCGCCGGCGGCAACGTCAAGGACATGGCGAATCGTCGCGGATTGTTCGGGGGGAAACCTCACGAACAACGGGATGGCTACAGAGCTGGGATACAACGGATTCCGCGGATCATGTACAACTGCGACGTGCCTCTCATCGCAGCAGTGAACGGCCCTGCCATCGGTGCCGGATGCGACTTCGCCCTCATGTGCGACCTCCGCATTGCCAGTGAAAAGGCATTCTTTGCGGAGAGCTTCGTCAAGCTCGGAATCATCCCGGGTGACGGTGGCGCGTGGCTGCTGCCCAAGGCCGTCGGGATGGCGCGGGCGGCAGAGATGATCTTGACGGGCGACCGTGTCGACGCGATCAAGGCACTCGAGTGGGGATTGGTCTCCAGTGTCGTTGCGCCGGAGAAGCTGCTCGACGAAGCTCGCGCGCTCGCCGGCCGGGTGGCCGCCAATCCGCCACATTCGGTGCGGATGGCCAAGAGGCTCCTCCGCGAGGGACAGCACCAAAGCCTCGACAGTCTCCTCGAATTGTCCGCTGCCATGCAGGCGCTGGTTCAGCAGACGACCGATCACACGGAGGCAGTCAACGCCTTCATGGAGAAGAGAACTGCCGCCTTCACCGGCGAGTGACGTTCCCGAGAAACCGAAGAACTCCGTGGATGCGAATTGGATGCTTCCACGGAGTTCTTCTTTCAGGTCTGCTCGCGAAACTGGTGCCCTTCTGGTGACGCCTGGGCACTTCAGCGGGTGATGAGGCCCCAGATATTCTCGCAACCTGCTTCGAGAGCGGCGGTAGTCAAGGTGTCGTCCCAGTAGTGGACGGATCCGAATTCTGAGCGCCACGCCAGGGCGGGTTGGGTGAATTCGTGCAGCCTGTGCTCGCGGGTGGTGCCGATCGCGCCGTGCACCTGGTGGGCGTTACGGACGACGACCGATGCCGCGTGTCCAGCACACGACCGGGCGACGGCAATGAGGAGTTCGAGGTTCTCACTCGACCACTGTGTGCGGACCGCTTCCGTCAGTGCTGCTTCGGTCGCTGTTCGGGCGAGGGAAGCTTCTGCTGCCATGTCAGCCACCAGGTTCTGCACGGATTGAAACCTGGCCAGTGGGCGTCCGAATTGCACTCGTTCGGTGGTGTGGGCGACGGAGAGATCGAGGATGCGGTCGAGGGCGGCACACACCTGCAGTGCTCGGATGAGGGCGCCCCGCAGAAAGAGTTGTCGGATCACCGAGTCCGACACTGCGGTGCCCGACAATGCGATCGTGTCAGCGGAGACGACGTCGCGGGGTTCGTCGGCGAGGTTGGACCCGGAGGTGATGTCGAAGAAGGTTGACTCGAGGTCGGCGACGACGTACGTGTCGTTCTTCCGCCAGACCGTGACGATCTTGTCTGCCTGGGACGCCCACGGCACGCCGCGGGCGACGCCTTTCTCGTCGAGTACGCATGCGGTGAGGCGCGCATCGTCCATCGGTAGGCCGGCCTCTTCGAGAAGCCACCCGGCGAGCAGGTCGTGTTCGGCGAGAGGAACCCGGACCCCGTGCGATGCCGCGGCGCGCACGAGTTCCGCGGCCTCGTACCAGCCTGCGCCGCTGCCGCCGGTATCTTCGCGGCCGGTCAGCCGGACAAGACCCAGTTCGTCGAGTTGTGCCCACAGGGAGGGATCGCACGTGGCCGTACCGTTCTCGGGCCCGTTCCGTTCCCGGTGAGCGGAAAAGACCGCGGACATCATGTCGGTGAGGTCCGCGTCGACCGTGGTTGGTGCGTGCATCAGCGCATCCCCAATCCCCGCGCGATCACGCCGCGCAGAACTTCGTTGGTGCCGCCCCGCAGAGTAAATCCCGGGCGTTGGACGATGGCGTCCTCGAGCATCGAGGCGTAACCAGTAGCCGAAGATTCATCGGTGAGGAGGTCGGCAAAGTCGGCTATGTCGCCTTCGGTGGACGTCCCGAGGACCTTCACCACGGCTGCGGCGGTGTCGGCGGGCTCGTGGCGCTCGAGTGCGCCCGCCACTGCGGTCGACATCTGGTGCAGACCGGCGATCCGTCCGAAATACCGGCCCAGATTCGAATGCCGCGGCACGGTTCCCTGCTTCATCTGCTCGGCGGTCTTCGCGAGAAGGACGAACGTCGACAGGAATCGCTCCGGGCCGCTGCGTTCGAAGCTGAGTTCCGAGGTGACCTGCTGCCACCCGTTGTCGATGGTGCCGAAGACCATCTCGTCCCCGACGAGGACCTGGTCGAGGAGGACCTCGTTGAAGTGGTGCTGCCCGTTCATCGACACGATCGGCCGGATGTCGACCCCGGGGGCGTGCAGATCGACGATGAACTGGCTGAGGCCATCGTGTCGATGTGCCGGATCGAGTTGGGCGGTGCGGGCAAGGCAGATGAACGCGTCAGCGCGATGAGCACCGGAGGTCCAGACCTTGACTCCGGTAATAGACCACCCTCCGGCCACTCGGGTAGCCTTTGTGCGCACACTGGCCAAGTCGGACCCGGAATCCGGCTCGCTCATACCGATACCGAAATAGCATTCTCCGCGCGTGATCGTCGGCAAGAACTTGTGCTTCTGGACCTCGGTGCCGTACTTCAGCAGCGACGGGACGATCTGCCGGTCGGCGATCCAGTGGGCGGCGACGGGGGCGCCGGCGGCGAGCAACTCTTCGGTGACGACGAACCGTTCGAGGTGGCGGCGACCGTGGCCGCCGTACTCGGCCGGCACGGTCATGCCGAGCCATCCGCGGGCGGCCAATGCACGTGTGAAGTCTTCGTCCCAGCCGGTCAACCAGGAGTCGACCTGTCGGCCGATTTTGCCTTCACCGAGTTGCTCGGCAATAAACTCACGGACTTCGGTCCGCAAGTCGTCCATGGCGTGTGGGTCACTGGAGACCGGCGGCACCAATCTGAGGTTGGTCATGATGGTTCTTCCATTCAGGAGGAGGTGGCCTGAGGCGACGTCGCCGTCACGACGGATGCATCGGCCAGCGCATGGACGCGGTCGGCGGAGAGTCCGACGACCTTGTCGGCGATGACGTATTGGGCATAACGAGGTTCTCCGTCGATGAGTTCCGCGAGTTTCGCGGCGCCGGACGCGGCTTGCACGATGTCGTCATAGGCGGGGTAGTCCCGGAAGGCGGTCTCGGAGCCGTACGCCTGTGCGGTGCAGAGGATCAGTCCCGGATTGACCTCCGAGAGTCGCTCGTAGGTGATGCCCAATTTCTGCCGGGAGCGCGGCCGTAGATTCGTCACCAACACATCCGCGTTGCGCACCAGATCGTCGAGGATCTCGCGGCCCTCCGCGGAGGCGAGGTCGATCGCGATGCTGCGCTGTTGCGCTGAAGGTTGAGTGTCAGAGCGCTCATACCGTCATGGCGGCGGGCACCTACATCTCGGCTCATGTCACCGTCGAGACTCTCGACCTTGATGACGTCTGCGCCCATGTCGGCGAGGGTTGCGGTGGCGAAGGGGCCCATGATCACGGTCGTCAAATCGATGACGCGCAGACCGTGAAGAGCGCCGGGTGTGAGTTTCACTGAAACCTCTTTCGCTGCGACAGGAAGCACTTCATGGACTATGTCAGTCTCAACAGATTTCCGCAATAATGGAGTGAATTACAGATATAAGTAAGATAGAGTGGTGGTGACCGCTCGGATGGAGCAGTGCCCGTAGGGAGAATGTGCCGTGATGCAACCAGATGACGCCCCCAATGTTCGAGGCCGCAGTCGCCATCGAACCGTGGACCGCATTGCTGCGATTCTCGAACTCGTAGCCCGATCCCACACCGGACTCACCTTGAGTGGGATGGCCAAAGAGCTCGACGCGCCGATCAGTTCGACGCAAGGTCTCGTCAACGGCCTCGTTGCGACGGGTTATCTCGAGGAGCACGAGCGACGGTACTCGCTCGGCAGTGCCCCGTATCTACTCAACCGCCTCGCTGGGCGGCAGCCCGTCTCGACGGTCACGCACGCCGACCTCGAAGACGTCCACGCGAGTTCCGGCTTGACGACCGTGCTGTCGATCGCCGTCGGTCCGAACATCTTCTACGTCGACTACTGCTCTTCCGACCCACGGTTCGCGTACCTCGCCGAGAACTACGTGAGGCGATCGCTCATCCGTACCTCCGGCGGCTGGATACTGCTTGCCGGGATGGAGAAGCGTGACCTCTGGGCGTACATCCAGACTCTGCCCGACGAGGATCGCGACACTGTCGAGCGGTTCTTCGCTGCCCTACCGGAGATCGAACAGACCGGAATCTGCGCCTCCCCCAACGAGTCGACCGACGGCGACGGTGTCTCGGTCGCGGTTCGTGAGAACGGCAAGACCGTCGCCGCCGTCGGTGTCATCGCACCACACACCGTGATCACGAAGGAGCGCGACAGGCTGGTCGCACTCTTGGAGCAAGGTGCCCGGAGTTGGTCCGATCGCAGCGTACGACCGTAATGCAGCCGACCCGGGGCACCGTGGTCAGCCGGCGAACTGCTTGCCGAGGAATTCGACGACGGCGCCGTGCAGTTCAGCGCTGCGCGGAATGGCACCGGTCATCCAGTACACGGCGTGGACAAGGCCTTCATACAATTCGACCTGCACGGGGACGCCCTGGTCGGCCAACCTCCGGCCGTAGTCCACGCCCTCGTCCCGAGTGACCTCGTATTCGTTGAGCAACAACAGGGTGGAGGGAAGCCCCGACAGATCCGCGGCCTTGGCCGGGGAGGCGTACGGATTCTCGGCGTCTTCCGGGGTGGCCAGGTACTGCTCCCAGAACCAGTCGATGGCTGCCGTGGTGACCAAGTACCCCTCGGCGTTCTCCTCGCGCGACGGGAATCGTGCCGTGCCGTCGATGACCGGATAGATCAATACCTGAGCGCGCAGTGCCGGGGCGCCGGTGTCGCGTGCCCGGAGGGCTGTGACCGCGGCCAGGTTGCCTCCGGCGCTGTCACCCATGACGGCTACGCGCGTGCCGTCGCCACCGAAGTCGGCTGCGTGCTCGACGACCCAGTTCAGTGCGGCGAACGCATCTTCGGGTGCGGCAGGAAACTTGTGCTCGGGAGCCAGCCGGTAACTCAGTGCAGCCACGATGACTTTCGCATCGGCGGCGAGCGCGCGACATGGCTGCTCGGTGACGTCGAGGCTGCCGGCGACCCAGCCACCGCCGTGGATGTACACCACGATCGGCAGAGGTGTTTCGGACTCCGGGATGTAGAGACGCACTGCCTGGTCGCCACCGGGGCCGGGGTAGACCGTGTCGACGACACGAGCGACGTCCGCGTTCGGTGCCTGGAGGTCGCTGAAGGACTCGACGACCCCACGGACTTCAGCAATGCTCATCTGCTCGAACGACTTCAGTCCCTGCTCGTTCAAAGTGTCTATCAAATTCTTGACCGCAGGATCGAGTGCCATGGTGTTCTCCTTCATGTCATGAGCAAGTCTGTTCAGCCGACAGGTGGAGCCACCCTATGGGTGCGTTCGGCGCGGGGAGTGTCCGAAAATCACACACGCATGTGTGTTTCACAATCGGACACACCGACGCCCTGCGGTTCTAGTTTGATTCGGAGTGATCAACAGACGGCTGGAATTTCAGCGTCGCCGACAGAGAGGAACGGCAGTGAACGCGATTGCAGCGATCGAAGGAAGCGGTGACCATCGGATCCTGGTGTTGCACGGCTGGGCGCTGGACAGCAGCGTATGGCTTACCGCCCGAGCCCGGACGGATCAGTCCCGCTTCACCTACGCGTACCTCGACTTTCCGGGATACGGGGTCAACCGGCCCGAAGCACCGGCCGACGGAATCGACGGGATGGCCGCGGTCGCCCTCGACGCCGCCGATCAGCTCGGATGGTCGACCTTTTCCGTTCTCGGACATTCGATGGGGGGCACCACAGCGCTTCGGGTGGCGACCCTCGCACCTGAACGCGTGACCTCGGTCGTCGCCCTGACGCCCGTCTCCCCGGCAGGTACCCCTCTCGACGAAGCGACCTACGGTTCCTTCGCCGGGGCCTGGGCAGACCCGGGTGCAGCCATCCGTGGCGCACTGGCACCGCACATCGACGAGACAGATCTGAAGAATCTCGTCGACCGCAACCGCTCGACGATGGACCAGGCAACCTGGGAGTCCTACCTGAAGAACTGGACCAGTCCCGACTTCCTCGACCGGATGGGCACCTACGAAGGGCCTACCACCCTGATCGTGGGTGAGAGCGACCCGTTCGTCACCGCCGAATACCTCGGGGACACGTTGGCGGCCTTGAAGAACGGGAACCTGAAGACCGTTCACGGCAAAGCCGGGCACTACCCCATGGTGGAGAACGCTCCGGAGACGGTGGCGTTGTCGGAGCAATCTCTGTACTGATCTGACCGGGAACGCAATCCGGGTTCCGACCATGCCACGTTCGAATCACGAATCCAGGGAGGATTCTCACCATGTTGAATCACGTTGTGACATTCAAATGGAAGCAGGACATCAGTGACGAGCACATCGAGTCCTTTCACGAAGCTCTGAGCGCAGTCTCGGAGAAGATTCCGGAGGTCGTGGAATACCGTTACGGAAGGGATCTGGCCCTCAAGCCCGGCAGCGGCGACTACGCAATCTCCGCGACCTTCGAAGACGTTCCCGACTTTCGCACATACCTGGCACATCCCGATCATGTGCGCCTCGTCCAGGAATTCATCTCGGTGATGGCCGAATCGTATTCGTCCGTTCAGATCGAATTCGCCTCGCGATAGGCGCGACCGGACCGTCGTTCGTCGAACGGCGGTCCGGTCGACAGTGTCGCTCGTTTCCGAAAGTTGTGATCCAGTGGTGAGTGTCGAACACACCGGGCAGGCCCCGTCACGTGGTGCCCTGAGCCGTCCCGTCTCGGTCCGTGACGATGCGGCTGCGTGGGTAGAGGCGTGGCCGGATGCCCGAATACTTCGCGTGAACGGTCGCGGTCAGGTCCGGCTTGTCGACAGACAACTGATGCTGGAACCGGCCGCCGACCTCTACTCCGAGCCTCCCGCGCGCGCCGTGCTGCTCGGCGTCTGTGGCACGGTTCACGAGTGGGGGGTGCGGGACGAGTTCCTCGCTGACAATTCCTCTGCGGGAACCGAGGTCGAGCTCGGTGACCTGCGCTCACACGGAGCACTCCTCGATGCTGCTGACGCCGACCGGTATGTCACAGCGTTGGCATTGCTGACGTGGCAGGACGACGCCCATTTCTGCGCGCGGGATGGGGCGTCGACAACGATCACCTCGGGTGGTTGGATGCGCGTGTGCACGGCGTGCGGCCGGGAGGAATATCCGCGTACCGATCCCGCGATCATTTGTCTGGTGCACGACGGGGCGGACCGAGTACTGCTGGCACGTCAGGCGAACTGGCCGGCACGGAACTTCTCGACGCTGGCGGGCTTCGTCGAGGCGGGTGAGTCTCTGGAAAGCTGTGTGGCACGGGAAGTTGCGGAGGAGGTTGGTCTCGTCGTCTCCGACGTGGTCTACGTCGGAAGTCAGCCCTGGCCCTTCCCGCGCTCCCTCATGCTCGGATTCCATGCCACGGCCGATCCCCGAGAAGAGCTCGTCTTCATGGATGGCGAGATCGGCGAAGCTCTCTGGTGCACCCGCGCGGAGGTACGGGAGGCTCTGGCTGTAGGGGATTGGACGAGCTCGGCGGATGCGCACGTGTTGTTGCCCGGCGCAGTCTCGATTGCGAGGCGCATGCTCGAGGCCTGGGCGCGAGCCGGTGATTGACGCTCTGTCTCGATCGGCACGGTCCCGTCATCGACTGGCACTACTGCGGAAGGAACCGGCTTCCGTCGATTCCCAGGGCGCGCATTTTGCGGTAGAGGGTGGAGCGAGCTACCCCCAGGCGTTGCGCAGCCAGTAGTTTGTTGCCGTCGGTCTCGACGAGTGCCCTGAGCAACGCGTCACGCTCCGCCAATTCGAGTGAGGTCGAGGCATTTCGGCGGCGTAGATCACCGTCGCGGTATCCGTCGGGCAGATGCTGCACTCCGATGTCGGAGCCCATCGACCGCAGGAGCGAGGACGCCAGAACCGATTCGAGCTCTCTGACGTTTCCCGGCCAGTCCCGCGCGACCAGCAGTTGCAGAGCAGTGGGTTGCAGTCGCAGGCCGTTGCGGTCCGGGGAGTGCTTACGTAGTAGGGCGACACTGATGTCGGCGATATCTTCGGACCGATGTCGCAGTGGATCGATCTCTATGCGGCGCATGAAGTGATCGCACAGTCGCCCGGCGGGGCCTTGACGGATCCCTTCGCCGGCGGTGGCAATGATGTGAGCGCGATTGTCGACGGCCTCGCTGAGGATCGCGCAGACGTTGGAGACCAGTTGTTCCGGCAGGAGATCGAGATGCCGGATGATGAGGGCTCCGTCGACCTTGTTCCAATTGACCAGTCCGGCAATCCACGCGTCGGGGTCGACGGAGGCGGTACCAGCGTCGAACACGGTGAAATGGCCGTCGGCATCCTGCATCCGGTGGAGGGCGCTCGCGGCAAAGAACTTGCCGGCGCCGGGTTCTCCGGTGACGAGCACAGGTGCGTCGATCGCGGCGAGTCGCTCGAGTTCGGTCTGCAGTCGCTTCGTCGCCAAACTGCGGCCGGGAATCTTGACAGTCTCCGTGCGCCTTTCGACGGAGGAGGCCGACGCCAATTGACGGGCGGGCGACTTCTTCGTATCGCGGGGATGTGGCCGCATCTCGATGACGATGCCCGCCGGCGTTCGGGAGTCTCCGACTCTACGTGCAGTTGCGGAAACCGTGACGTTGTCGGCGAGTCTGACGTCCCCGATGAACTCGTCGCGGCCGGCCAGCATTCGGCATGCCCAATCCCACAAGAGCGCCTGGTCGGACGTGTCGACGATCCGCGCGGCCATCGGGGTGGTCATGATGACATCTTGATTCAAGGACACCACTGCAGAGGAGCCGCGTCGAGAGGCCTGCAGGAAGGACTGGAGAAGCAGTTGCTCGCGATCGGAGGACTCGGCGTAGAGGCGCGACTGAATTTCGCGCACGGCTGATTGCGCCAGGGCACCCATCAGCGCGTTGGAGTCCGACAGGTTGGAGGTGATGTCGAGGATCCCCTCCACGGTGCGGGTGATCGGATGGATGATAGGAACACCGACGCACGCCAGGCTCTGCAGCGCCTCACGGAAGTGCTCACCACCGCTGACTTGGAACGGTCGTCGCTCCTCCAACGCGGTGCCGATCCCGTTGGTGCCGGTGTCCTCCTCTGCATAGCGGAAACCGGGTGCCACGTAGGCGCGGTCCAAACGCGCTCGCAACCCTGCGTCGCCCGCCCTGCGGTCGACGATCTGAGCGGCGGAATCGGCCAGCAGGATGGTCGCGGGCGCGTCCTGCAGGTGTAGGACGAGGTTGTCGATCACGGGATCGGCGGCTCTCCTCAACCGGCTGTCACGATCCACGTCCGGCGTGTAGGGAAGGTCGCCATCGCCGGACGAGACGCCGATAACTTCACACCGCCGCCATGACGCCTCGATCTCGGGTCGGAGGGTGCTCAACTCCTGGCTCTCTCGTGATGGCGCTGATGTCCAGAATCGTTCACGTTCGTTCAATGGCTCGCGGCCCGCCTTGTTGATACTCATAACCACCTTACATCACTGGTCAGGGGATTTTCCGAGCTGACCCTCCTTTCAATGTAACCTGGCTCACATCTTTGGGTGTGTCCCGTTTTGCTACAGTCCGCTCGCTGTCCCGGACCTGGTGGGGATGACTGCAACGCTGTGATCGCCACCATCGGAGATGGTGCTCGCCTGGTCTGTCGATATGGGCTGACCTGTGTTTTCCCGATGCTGTCGTCTGATGTCGGCTTTGTCGATCTTGCCCATTGCAGTCTTGGGGATCTCATCGACTCTCACGAAACGATCGGGCAGCCAGAACCGGGGGAGGGTTGTCGCCAGGAACGTCCGGAGCTCCTCGTCGGTCACGTCGGCGTCCAGCCGGAGCCACGCGAGGGGGCGTTCCTGCCATGTGTCGTCCGGCACGGCGATGACGGCGGCCTCCGAGACAGCAGGATGAAGCATGAGCGCATTCTCGAGGTCCACCGAGGAAATCCATTCCCCACCGCTCTTGACGAGGTCCTTTTCACGGTCTTTGATCTGCAGGCCGGCGTCTGGGTGAACGGTCGCCACATCGCCGGTGCGCAGCCAGCCGTCTCGAAAGCTGTCCGGCGTTCGGGGATCGTCCAGGTATTCCCGGGCGACCCACGGCGAACGTACTTCCAGTTCGCCGACGGTCTGACCATCCCAGTCGTGTGGTGACCCGGATTCGTCTACGACGCGGAGCTCGAACAACGGCAGTGGCCTGCCCTGCATCGAGCCGCCGGGGGAGAACGTGCCCATCGGAGATGTCTCGGTCATTCCCCATCCATTTACGACGCGGGCGCCTTGCTCAGCCCACCACCGCGCCAGCGCGACCGGCGGCACCTGCCCGCCGAGCCACATCGTCTTCAGCTCCGAGAGGTCGTAGCCACAGTTACGGCGTAGGTGCTCGTCGCGCATGAGGGCGGCGACCGTCGGCGAGCCGACGAAGGTGTCGGGCCGTTCGCCATGGATCAAGTCCAGGAACCGCTCGGGTGTGGGGTGCGGTCCGGGCAGCACCAGACGTGCGCCCTGGAGCGCCGCCGCGTAGGGGACACCCCAGCCGTTGACGTGCGACATCTGGGTGGCGAGCAGGTAGGCCCGCTCCGCGTCGATCTCGACTCCGCCCTTGGTGCTGATCGCCATGGCGTGGAGCACGATGCTCCGGTGGCTGTAGACGACGCCCTTGGGCAACCCGGTCGTGCCCGAGGTGAAGCAGATCGACGCCGCAGTGTTTTCGTCCACCTCCTGGAAGGACCCGTGGGTGGATGCACGTGAAACGAACTGATCATAGGGAATGACCTGATCGAAGCCATCGATCGCACCGGGTTCGCCCACAACGACGAGGTGACGAACCGTGGGAATCCGACCACGCATCGCCTCCACCGACGGGAGGAGATCCTCGTCGACGATCAGAACCTCATCTGAAACATGGTTGATCGTATAGGCCATGTGTTCGACCGGCATGCGGTGATTTACCGTGTGCAGGACGGCCCCGAGCGCTGGGACCGCGAAGTATGCCGCCAGGTGCTGACGGGTATTCCACGCCATGGTTGCGATTCGGGACCCGCGTTTCACGCCGATCGATGCGAGCGCACCGGCCAGATCCCTCACGTCGGAGACCAGGTCCCGGTACGTGAAACTGCGAACCCCGTCCGAAGTCCAGGCCGTGTTGATCCGAGCGCCATTCACGTTCTCGGCGCGCCACAGCAGCCTCGCCACCGACAATTGACTACTCATCATGAGCCCATCCACCGGTCCCACCGCCTTTCAACAGATCGCTCCAAGTCGGGTCCTCGATGGATGCCAACTCTGCGACCACGTAATAGGCCGATCCTGTACCCCCCGTCAGGCACACGGTGTCCTATAACGAGTCATCCCTTGCCCCAACGTGGTGTTGCATTTTCGGACATTCGTTTGATCACTCAGCCGACAACAGTGGTGGAAACCGCGGGTTTGAAATGCCGAGCCCGAAACGACTCCAAATCTAAAGGGGCACAACCATGACCGAATACACGCTGCGAACCATTGTCGATGGCTACTCGTACCTCGAGGGCCCCCGCTGGCATGACGGACGTCTCTGGTTTGCGGACTTCTACACCCACACCGTGAATGCCGTGAACGCCGACGGCAGCATCGAACTTGTCGCGACGGTCCCGCACCAACCCTCTGGGCTCGGTTGGCTGCCGGACGGGCGGCTGCTGATCGTGTCGATGAAGGACCGCAAGGTGCTGCGTCAAGAGTCGGACGGCACACTCGTCGAGCATGCCGACATCCGCGACCTATGCGGTGGCCACGCCAACGACATGGTCGTGGACGCCCAGGGAAGGGCCTACGTGGGCAACTTCGGATTCGACCTCATGGGTGGGGCGCCACACGAGCACACCACTGTCGTCCTCGTCGACACCGACGGAAGCGCCTCGATCGTCGCCGACGGACTGTCATTCCCCAACGGCATGGTCATCACTCCCGATGGTTCAACCCTGCTGGTCAACGAATTGTTCGGCAATCGGATCTCGGCATTCGACATCCACCCGGACGGTACGCTCGGCGAGCGAATCGAATGGGCCGGCTACGGAGATCTCGGTGCCGAGCCCGACGTCGGCGCACGACTCGAGGCCGCCACGATCGTGCCCGACGGTCTGACCCTGGACGCCGAAGGCGCCGTGTGGATTGCCGATGCCGGGAACAACCGAGCGGTGCGGATCGCCAAGGGCGGCGAAATCCTCGACGAGGTCAGCACCGCACCCGACGGGGTGTTCGCGGTCGCGCTCGGCGGCGACGACGGGCGCACCCTGTTCTTGTGCGTCGCACCGAATTTCGACGAGAACGAACGCACCGCAACCCGGCTGGGGCGCATGCTCGCCACCGAAGTGGACGTACCACACGCCGGACGCCCCTGACCCTCCGGATCCCGCGGCGGAACCGTCTCCCGCAGCGGGTTCGGCGTTGATCTCACATCTCAACTGACCAAGGAGCCCCGGGGTGTTCACTACCTCCTTCACGCGGATCTTCGACGTGGAGCATCCCGTCGTCTGTGGCGGCATGACTGCGGTCGGCACTGCCGACCTCATCGCCGCCGTCGCAAACGCGGGTGCTCTCGGATTCCTCTCCGCTCTCTCCCAGCCGACACCCGAAGCCTTGGCCGAGGAGATCGCAAGATGTCGGTCCATGACCGACCGACCCTTCGGTGTCAACCTGACGATCCTGCCAACCCTCAAACCTGTTCCCTACGAGGACTACCGCGCTGTCATCATCGACTCCGGCGTGGGCGTCGTCGAAACGGCGGGTAGCAATCCCGCTCCCCATCTGCACGCCTTCGCCGCCGCCGGCATCAAGGTAATCCACAAGGCCGTCTCCGTTCGCCACGCGCTGAAGGCGGAGCAGCTTGGAGTCGACGCGGTCAGCATCGACGGGTTCGAATGTGCCGGCCATCCCGGAAACGACGACGTCCCCGGTCTCGTCCTGATCCCTGCCGCCACCCGCAAATTGTCGATTCCCGTCATCGCCAGCGGCGGATTCGCCGACGGTGCCGGCCTGGCGGCGGCTCTGGCATTGGGGGCCAGCGCAATCAACATGGGAACCAGATTCGTCGCCAGCACAGAGGCGACGGTCCACGAGAACGTCAAACGCCAGATCACCGTCAACGACGAACGATCCACGCAACTGGTGTTCCGAGAGTTCAACAACACCGCCCGCGTCGCCCGCAACTCCATCTCGGAGAGAATTTCCGAGATCTCCGCGCTTCCGAACGCAACATTCGACGACGTCGCCGATCTGGCCTCCGGGGTGCGCGGTCGCCAGAAGGTTCTGGCCGGCGGTGACGTGGATGCCGGCTTGTGGTGGGCCGGGCAATCACAGGGACTGATCGACGAGATCCTCACCTGCGAGGAGATCGTGACCAGCACGGTCAACCAAGCCCATGATCTGATCGTGAACAGACTTCCCCAACTTACGGGTGCCATCCGATGATCCGCACCGTGGATGCCGAGTACGAGACGATCGCCCTCGAGCTGCGCGACGGCGTGCTGATCGTGACGCTGAATCGACCGGAGTCGCTCAACGCCTTCACCATCACCATGGCTGATGAGCTCGAGCACCTCTTCCGGGCCGTCAATGACGACGACGATGTCAACGCCGTGGTGGTGACCGGCTCGGGCCGCGCCTTTTGCGCCGGTATGGATCTCACGACCGACGGCAACGTGTTCGGCCTCGACGAGACATTGGAGCCGACCCTCCACGATATGGGTGACTTGCAGGACCCGGTCATTGCCCGCGGCGTCCGCGACACCGGTGGTCGGGTCACACTTGCGGTGTTCGACTGCCTCAAACCCGTGATCGCCGCCGTCAACGGCCCCGCTGTGGGCATCGGAGCCACCCTGACCTTGTCCATGGATGCCCGACTCACTTCCACAGCAGCACGATTCGGATTTGTCTTCGGACGCCTCGGGATCACACCCGAAGCAGCCTCGACCTGGTTCCTGACGAGGATCGTCGGACTCGATACCGCGCTCGACCTCGTGTACTCCGCCGACATCCTCGACGCGGCCGACGCGGCCGAGATCGGCCTGGTTCGCTCGATCCACTCGCCGGACGAACTTCTCGATGCGGCGCTTGCACTGGCACATCGCTTCACTCGCGATCGGTCGCGTGTCGCAACCGCCCTGACCCGGCAGATGATGTACCGCAACGCGCTTCTCGATCACCCCGCCGAAGCTCACCGCGTCGACTCACTCGCCATGTTCTACACCAGTATCGGAGATGGAAGAGAAGGTGTCCAAGCATTCCGAGAGAAGAGGAAGCCCCAGTTCAAGGGACGCGTCTCCACCGACCTTCCTGACTTCTACACCGACTGGATAGAGCGGTAGCGCCGCTGAGACATAGGCTGTGATGTCGCTCGCGGAATACGGGTAGAACCATTCATCGTCACTGCTTACCGGCCAACGAAATCCCAGCAGTGTCGACGAGCCCACGGGTGGCCGATCAGCTGCGATCGGGGTAGTTCCACAGTGCCTATGGCCGCGCGAACCCGGTGTCTCTCTCTCCTTTCGTCCGCCTGGTGCATGTGCCCGATCGCCGCAGGCTGGGAAATTCGCCGCGGCCTTGGCCACCGCAGCCGGCGACCTGCCGCCGATCGCGCGGAGCACCCTGACCTGGGACCAGGGCAGCGAGATGGCTCGCCACTGATCTTCTTGCCCACCTCATCGACGAAGGCATCAATGTCGCCGACCCGGAAGTCCGTGGCAACGAGGTACCAACGAGAACACGAACGGCATGGTTCGCCAGTACTTTCCCAAGAGCACCGACTTGCGCACCTACGCCATCGACGACCTGCGACGGGTCTAGGACCTTCTCAACAATCGGCCGCGCAAGAGTTTGCACTGGGCCACACCGGCAACGGCTTTCGCCGCTCGACTGCCACAATGATTACGCAAGCGTTGCGGCGGCCACTCGAATCCGCCCGGTCGTCTTCAGTGACCAGATTTGATCCACCCGATGTCTCGGTCAGGTCGATCGCAGAGCATCTCGCCACTGCATAACCTCGGGAGCCAGTGCTGTTCTGCCCCTCACTGGTGAGGTGGACAAGTACGGTGCCATGAGGTCGGGGTGGATGCCGACTCAGAAGCTGAGTTCCATGCTCTACGTGCAGAGTTGGGCAGAAGTGTCCGGATTCGCTACAGCCACTGTTCCGGTCAAAGATGTTGCTGTGGTTGCAGGGTGGATGCCGGCTGATGAATTGGCCGTTCGCCCCGCGAGGCGTGCGTGCACGTGTGCCTGGCGCCCTCCGGGTGTCTGGTGGATCGATATCGGACAGTCCCGGGTTCTCGAACGAACCTAGCGTATGTGATGTCGGTCATACGAACCGGCCGGACCGGCACACATCGATCTGCTCCTCGCGCGGGTCCCAGGCATTTCACTCAAGGAGGCAACATGGCCACGATATCGATCCATCCAAGGGAACTCGACGAGACGAACGGCGTCTTGGACGTCCTCGTCGTCGGAGGCGGCTTCGCGGGTCTGTATCAACTCGATCAACTTCGTTCACGCGGATTTTCGGTGAAGGTCGTCGAAGCCGGTGACTCGCTTGGGGGCATCTGGTACTGGAATTGTTACCCGGGTGCTCGAACCGACAGCACCGGGCAGATCTATCAGTACTCACGCGAGGACCTGTGGAAGGACTGGAGTTACGATGAGCTCTACCCGTCGTGGTCCGGTGTGCGCGACTATTTTGCCTACGTCGACGGCAAGCTCGATCTCTCTCGAGACATCATCTTCAGTACCCGGGTGACGTCTGCGGACTTCGACGGCGAGCGGAACCAATGGACAGTGCGCACCGATACCGGCCGGACGCTGCGTGCCAGGTCTGTGGTGATCTGCACTGGATTCGGTGCCAAGCCTTACATTCCCAACATCAAAGGGCTCAACAGCTTTGCCGGCGAATCTCACCACACCGCTCTGTGGCCCCAAGAAGGTCTGGACATGGCCGGCAAACGCGTGGGGATCATCGGCACCGGGTCGAGCGGCGTTCAGGTCACCCAAGAGGCCGCCGCAGACGCCGAACAGATCACCATCTTCCAGCGGACGCCCAACCTTGCGCTGCCGATGCGGCAGCAACAGTTGACAGGCCGGCTCAAGGAGAAGCTGAAGGAGCACCTTCCCGAGCGATTTGCCCAGCGCCGGAGGTCGTTTGCCGGATTCGATATGGACTTCATCCAGAAGAGCGTGTTCGAAGTCTCGGACGAAGAGCGAGCCGACACCTACGAACAGATGTGGGCTACCGGCGGTTTCGAGCTATGGCTCGCCAACTATCAAGATATTTTGCTCGATGAACACGCGAACCGCACCATGTACGATTTCTGGCGCAACAAGGTCCATCAGCGCGTCACCGATCCGGTCAAGGCCGAGAAGCTTGCCCCGAAGGATCCGCCCCATCCGTTCGGGACGAAGCGACCCTCGCTCGAGCAGAACTTCTATGATGTGGTAAACCAGGAGAACGTCGACATCGTCGACGTCAACGAAGATCCGATCGAGCGGATCTCCCCGACGGGGGTCCAGACCAGATCCGGTCTACGCGAGTTCGACATCCTGGTGTTCGCGACAGGTTTCGACGCGAACCGCGGTGGCATCACGTCGATCGATATCCGAGGCGCCAATGATCAACTCCTGAGCCACAAGTGGTCCGAGCGGCTCGATACCTTCATGGGACTCGCCACTGCAGGATTCCCCAACCTGATGTTCGTGTACGGCCCGCAGAGCCCAGCCGGATTCTGCAACGGGCCCACATGCGCGGAGGTACAGGGAGAGATCGTTGTCGACTTCCTGACCCACGTTCGCGACGGCGGATACCAGCGGTTCGAGACCAGCGAGGACGCAGAGCAATCATGGACGGCGCACGTGGAGGAAGTCTTCCACACGTCGCTCTTTCCGCGGGCCAAGTCTTGGTATCACGGGGCAAACATTCCCGGTAAGCCGAGCCAGATGCTCAACTACTCTGGCGGCCTTCCTTCCTACTTCGACCACTGGGAGGAAAACGTCGCGGCCGGATACAAGGCATTCACACTGTCCTGATCACGCGCGCGAGCCGCCGGCCCGACGATCGTCCGGCGGCCGCTCGTCGGCAATGGCCCCAAAGCGGCGCAACTGCTGTTAGAGCTTGTGGATGCAGGAGCTCGAGCGCCGCGGTTTGTCGGCGGAGCGCGGACCACCACGCCCCCGAACGGACCCCTCAACCATGACCGGAAACGTCCGGAACGAGCAAGGACGGACAGCGCGGTGGCCGCTGCTGCTCAATCATCTATGGAAATCTGCACCGTACGATCACACGGTGTGGTGGTCGGCGACCGGTCATACGTGACCTCGGACGAGTTCCTTTCGCGTCCCGGCGATCTACTGGTTTTCCGGACCGCCGGTCCGGGGTCAGAGCAGTAGATGGAAGATGTCGAAGGCGACGTTCCATTCGGCGGTGCCGGGGTTCTTGCGGTCCGGATCGACCGTGACGAAGGTATGCGCCAGTGCCACGCTCAAGCCTCCGGCGATCAGCGGCAGTCGCTGCTCGGTCTCCTCGGAGAGAGCCACGTCCAACGGCGGGCGGGCCGTCAGTTGATCGAGCAGAGGTTGAAGTTCGATCTCCTCGTCCAGTTTTTCGAACCGGTGGATGCTCTCCTGCAGCCCCTTGGTGATCGGCAGGTCCCACGGTTCGATCACGTCACGCAGGTTTGCCTTTGCCGAGGCTTTGCCGATGAGGATCAAATCGTAGATCTTGTCGTCGATGAAATCCGTATAGCGCTTGAGGTCGTTCCGGTCGACCTGTAGTCCAGCCGCTGCCCGGAAGAACCGCTGGAATTTCACGGTGCCCATCACTGGCATGTCGTCAGCTCCTTTCGAAGTATTCATGGATTTGGCGTACCGCCATCGCTCCTTCACCGACTGCGGATGCGACTCGTTTCACCGAGCCGCGGCGGACGTCGCCCGCCGCGAACAGGCCGGGCAAGCTGGTTTCGAGCGTCCTGGACAGCCCGGCGCTGATCGGCCGGTTGCCGTCTCCTCGGGCGTGGACCGCGTCCATGCCCGTGAGGACGAAGCCGTGGTCGTCGAGTGCGATCGCGTCGGCCAGCCACCCGGTGTGCGGCGTCGCCCCGATGAAGACGAACAGGGCATGTACCCGGATCGTGTCCTGGTCGCCCGTGCGATTGTCCTCGACCACGATTTCGTCGAGGTACTTCTGACCGTGGACCGCACGAATCTCGGTGTTCCGGTGCACGGTGACGCGCGGGTGGTGCTCGATCTGGTCGACCAGGTATCGGGACATGCTCTTTCCGAGGTCGTCGCCGCGGATGAGCAGGTGGACGTGGGAGACATGGTCGGCGAGGAAGACGGTGGCCTGGCCGGCGGAGTTTCCGCCGCCGACGATAGCCACCGGGTCGGTGCCGCACATCCGCGCTTCCTGATGGGTCGCGGCGTAGTACACGCTCGTCCCCTCCAGTTCCTCGATCCCCGGAACGGCCAACTTGCGATACCGCGCCCCGGTGGCGAGCACGACCGCCCGGCCGCGAACCGCGCCGCCGTCCGCCAGCCGGAGCACATGGTTCCCGGCCTCGGATCCCAAACCGGTCACCTCCGCCGACACCAGGATGCGGGCGCCGAACTTACCGGCCTGGATTACGGCCCTCTCGGCCAATTCGGAGCCGGAGACCCCTGCCGGGAAGCCCAGATAGTTCTCGATCCGGGAGGAGGTACTGGCTTGGCCGCCGGCGGCGATCGACTCCAGTGTCACCGTGTTCAACCCGTCCGAGGCGCCGTACACGGACGCGGCCAGACCGGCTGGTCCGGCACCCACGACGACGAGGTTGCACACGTCCTGGGCTGCGTCCGGGACCGAGTCCGGGACCGGAAGCCCGACGATGCGTGCGAGTTCCGCATTCGTCGGATTGCGCAGCACCTTCTCGCCGTGCCAGATCACGACGGGAGTGTCCTCGGGGGCGACGTCCAGGCTGCGGAGCAGCTGCTCCGCCCGTTGGTCCCGCTCCAGATCGATCCACCTGTGGGGCAATCGGTTTCGCATGGCGAACTCGCGAAGCCGCAACGTGTCCGGCGAATAGCAGGAGCCGATGATCCGGAACCCCGAGCCGAGCCCGATCAGTAGGTGCCGGCGCACCAGGTAGGCGCGCAGGATCAGATCGCTGAGCACGGGATCTTGGGCCACCAGCTCGCGCACCCGCTCGGCCGGGACGACGAGGACCTCGCCGTCCTCGATCGCTTCGGCGGTGAAGAACGCCACCTGGCCTTCCAGCAGTCCGAGCTCGCCCAGGAAGCGGCCTGGACCGTGCACGCGCAGTATCCGGCGCTCGCCGTCCCCGTCGCCCTCGTCGATGACCGCGACCTTGCCGGTAAGGATGACGAAGAAATCGTTGCTGGGCGCGCCCTCTCGGATCAGCACCTCACCGGCGCGAACCGATCGACGCGTGCCACCGGTCTCGAGGCTCGCGACCTGGTCGTCCGTCAGCCGCGGAAATGCTCCGACCGCATCCGGAGTCTCGTCGTCGACCGGCGGACTGTTGCCGACGGGTGCGGCGTCCTCAGACGAAGTTCTGGTCGACATAACACCACCGCCAATCTTCACCTGGCTCCATCGACTGGACGATCGGATGGCCGATGGCGTGAGCGTGCGCGCTCGCGTGCTTGCCCGGCGAAGAGTCGCAGCAACCGACGTGTCCGCACGTCAGGCACAGCCTCAGATGCACCCACGGGGTGCCGAGGCGAAGACATTCCTCGCAACCCTGCGGGGTCCGGGGCACCACGTCCCGGATCGCGGTCACGTGTGGGTCGGCATGGACATAAGTCATGACTTCGCCTCCTTGCCTGCATCTTCCGAGAGCGCCTGATCGAGCCACGTGCGCAGCTGGGGTACCGGAGCTGCGCCCGCCTGACGAGCGAGGACCTCACCCCGGTCCATCACCAGCAGAGTCGGTACGGCGCGGACGGTGAACCGTTCGGCCGTCTGGGGCGCAGCATCCACGTCGACCTTGACCAGCTTGATCTGACCTGCGCGTTCTGTGGCGAGCTGCTCGAGCGCCGGGCTGACCATGCGGCACGGGCCGCACCACGTCGCCCAGAGATCGACGAGCACAGGCACCGAGGACTTCTCGGCGACCTCCGCGAAGTCGCCGTCCCCTGCCGAGGCGATCCAGGGCAGCGGCTCGTGGCAGTTCCCGCAGCGGGGTCTTCCGTCCCCGGCCGCCGGCACCTTGTTGGTCTTACCGCAGTGCGGGCACTTCACCTTGTCGGATCCCATGACGACACCTCTTCTCAGGCCGCCGCGACGGCGGGTTCCGCATACGCGACGGCGAGCTCGCCGCCGTCCACCGTGACACTGATGGTGCCACCCGGTGCGATTTCGCCCCGCAACAGCGCACGACCGATCTTGGTCTCGACCTCGTGGGCGATGTACCGCCGCAGCGGCCGCGCACCGTAGACCGGGTCGAAACCGTGTTCGGCGATGAGCCGGCGTGCTTCCGGCGTGATATCCAGGTGTATCTGTCGCTCCGACAACCTGTTCCGAAGATCGGTGAGCTGCAGCTCGACGATGTGCTCGATCTGGGGCAGCGTGAGCGGGGTGAACAACACGATGTCGTCGACCCGGTTGAGGAACTCGGGACGGAAGTGTCCGCGCAGTTCCGCCAGCACCCGCTCCCGGGCGTCCGGCTTGATCTCGCCGTCGGCTGTGACTCCCTCGAGGAGATGCTGGGATCCGATGTTGGAGGTCATGATGATCACCGTGTTCCGGAAATCGACTTGCCTGCCTTGAGAATCGGTGATCCGGCCGTCATCGAGCACCTGCAGCAGGGTGTTGAAGACGTCGGCGTGGGCCTTCTCGATCTCGTCGAAGAGCACCACGGAGTACGGCTTGCGGCGCACCGCCTCGGTGAGCTGGCCACCCTCGTCGTACCCGACGTACCCGGGGGGCGCACCGATGAGCCTGCTCACCGTGTGCCGCTCCTGGTACTCGCTCATGTCCAGGCGCACCATGTTGTCTTCGCTGTCGAAGAGGGCACTGGCCAGCGTCTTTGCGAGCTCGGTCTTTCCCACGCCCGTCGGTCCCAGGAAGATGAACGAACCGATCGGCCGGCGCGGATCACGGATACCGGACCTCGCCCGGATCACCGCGTCTGCGACCAGTTGCACCGCCTCGTCCTGACCGACGACCCTCTCGTGCAGAATCTCGTCGAGCTTCAACAGCTTTTCCCGCTCACCTTCCTGCAGCCGGGCGACCGGGATACCCGTCCATGCGGCCACGATCTCTGCGATCTCGTCTTCGGTGACCACTTCACGCAGCAACGGATTCCGGCCCTGCCTGGTAGCCAGTTGCTCCTCCGCCGCCTCGAGCCTGCGTTCCAGCGCGGTGATCTCGCCGTACCGCAACTCGGCGGCCCGATTGAGGTCGTAGTTGCGTTCCGCCTCCTCGGCCTCATGGCGCAATCGTTCCAGCTCTCCCCGCAGCTCCTGCACCCGCCGGATCGCCTGCCGCTCCGCCTCCCACTGAGCGTGCCGGGCGTCGGCCTCGGCCCGTAGATCGGCCAGTTCCTTACGTAGCTCTTCGAGGCGCGTCTTGCTGGCCGCGTCCGTTTCCTTGGACAGCGCGGCCTCTTCGATCTCCAGCCGGGTCACCTTCCGGGTGAGCTCGTCGAGTTCGGCGGGCATCGAATCGATTTCGGTGCGTAGCCGGGCGCACGCCTCGTCCACCAGATCGATCGCCTTGTCCGGAAGGAAGCGGTCGGTGATGTACCGGTGCGAGAGGGTCACGGCGGCCACAAGTGCGCCGTCCTGAATCTTCACGCCGTGAAACACCTCGAGGCGTTCTCGAAGTCCGCGCAGAATCGAGATCGCATCCTCGGCGCTGGGCTCGTCGACGAGAACGGTCTGGAAGCGACGCTCCAGTGCCGCATCGGATTCGATGTGCTTGCGATACTCGTCGAGAGTGGTGGCACCGATCATGTGCAGTTCGCCGCGGGCGAGCATCGGCTTGAGCATGTTGCCGGCGTCGAGAGACCCTTCGCCGCCGACTGATCCCGCACCGACCACTGTATGTAACTCGTCGACGAACAACAGGATGTGCCCCTCGGCCGCCTTCACCTCGGACAGCACCGCCTGCAGTCGCTCCTCGAACTCGCCGCGGTATTTCGCACCGGCCACCAGGGAACCCATGTCGAGCGAGAAGATCGTCTTGTCGCGCAGGCCCTCGGGCACGTCGCCGCGGACGATCCGCTGGGCGAGGCCCTCGACGATCGCGGTCTTACCAACGCCGGGGTCGCCGATCAGCACCGGATTGTTCTTCGTCTTCCGGCTCAGGATCTGCGTTACCCTGCGGATCTCGGCATCTCGGCCGATGACCGGATCGAGTTTGCCTGCCCGCCCCTCGGAGACGAGGTCGCGTCCGTACTTCTCCAGCGCCTCGTACGCCCCTTCCGGGGTGGCCGAGGTGACGCGCTGATTGCCGCGCACTTTCGTCAGCGCCGTGAGGAAGGCGTCTCGTGTGACCCCATGACTGGCGAGGACCCGTCCGGCCGCGCTGGCCGACCCCTCCTCGGAGAGGGCCATCACGAGATGCTCCACCGACACGTAGGAATCCTTGAGTCGCTTCGCCTCCCGTTCCGCGGCGTCGAGCAGCTTGGCCAGGCGCTGGGTGATCGTCACCTGACCGGGTGTCGCGCCGGGGCCGCTGACCTTCGGCCTGCGCGACAGTTCACGTTCCAGATCGGATCGCAGGGCATCGACGTTCGCGCCGGCCTGCTCGAGCAGTCGGGGTACCAACCCTTCCTGCTGATCGACCAACGCGAGCAGCAGGTGCTCTCCGTCGACCTCGGTGTGACCCATTCTGGTCGCGACGTTCTGGGCTTCCTGCAGGGCTTCTCGTGACTTTTCAGTCAGGCTGCCGGTGTCCATGGGGGTGTCCTCCTTCTGCGGGAAGCTGCTTCGAGTTTCTCGATTCGATCCAGCAGATCGAGCACGAGCCCGATTGCCGAGTAGTTCAGGCCCAGACCGGTCCGCAGCCGTTGGATGCGGGCGGCGTGGGCCACTTCGGATGGTTCGAACGACATCTCGCCGCCGGTGTCGCGGCGGGCGTCGAGCAGGCCGAGAGCCACAAGCTTTCGTGCCAGGTCGGGGTGCAGCCCGGTACGTTCGGCGAAGGCATCTGGCGACAATCCGGTGCGGCGAACCAATACGTACTGGGTGACCGGGGTCGGGGTGCTCATGTCTCTTTCCTCGGATCGAAGTTCGATTCGGTGGCCAACTGCTCGAACAGCTCGCGTTCGCGTGCTGTCGGTTTCGGCGGCACCATCACCTTGATTTCGGCGTAGAGGTTGCCGTTGGCGCCCCGCGGATTGGGCATTCCTTCTCCGCGCAGGCGAAGCTTCCTTCCCGTCGACGAGCCCGGCACCACTTTGACTTTCGCCTCGCCACCCGGGGTGGGAACGACGACGGTCGACCCGAGGACCGCCTCCCATGGCGATACGGGCAGGTCGACGTAGATGTCCCGGCCCTGGACGCGGAACCGGGGATGCGGCTTGATCCGCACCACGAGGTACAGATCCCCGGGCGGCGCGTCACCGTTGCCCCGGCCGCCTTGCCCGGCCAGCCGGATTCGCTGTCCGTCCAGGACACCGGCCGGAATGTCGACGTCGTACTGCCGGCCGTCCAGTCTGAGAGTGCGTTTGCCGCCCCGATACGCCTCTTCCAGGGGCAGTTCCAGTTCCGCTTCCTGATCGGCGCCGGGGATCGGCCCGTACCCGCCACCGCCGCCGAACATCTGCCCGAAGAGGTCCTCGAAGTCGACGCCGCCCTCGCCACCGACACCGTGACCGAAGTGCACCCTTCTGCCCCCGCCCCCACCGCCGTACCCGCCGCCGCCGAACCCGCCGCCGTACCCACCGGCGCTTGCCCGGACCCGTTCGTCGTAGTCCTCTGGCACACGCCGGAAGTCGTCACCGAATCGGTCGTAGCGTTTCCGGGTGTCCGGGTCGGACAACACCTGGTAGGCCTCGTTGGCCTCCTTGAACTTGTCCTCCGCAGTGGGGTCCTTGTTCACGTCGGGGTGGTACTTGCGGGCCAGCTTGCGGTAGGCCTGCTGGATTTCGTCGGTGCCGGCGCCCCGCGGGACCCCGAGCACTTCGTAGTAGTCACGCGCCATCGGTGCTCACCCCTCGGGGCGGCTGACGACCACCGCGGCGGGACGCAGTTGCCGCCCGTCCTCTCCATAGCCCGGGCGCAAGACCTCGACCACGGTCCCGGAGGGAAGGTCGGGTTGGGCCACCACACTGACCACTTCATGGAGCTCCGGGGAGAACGGCACACCGACCTCGTCGTGGCGCTCGAAGCCGAACCGTGAGAGCACCTGCACCGCCTGATCCCGGATCGCCTTCACACCCTCGACGACGGTCTGAGGATCGCTGCCCGCATGGGCCAGCGCAAGCTCCAAATTGTCCAGTACCGGCAGCCACGCCGCGGAAACCTTCGCCACCTCCGCGGCGCGTTCACGATCCAGATCCTTGGCATACCGCTTGCGCAGGTTGTCCAGATCTGCGAGGGCCCTGCGCCAGCGGTCCTCGAGTTGAGCCAACTCGGCCCCCGTGTCGGTGCGATCCGGCGCCGTCTCGGTCTGATCCCCGTCGGTACCGTCGGTAGCCGGCTCGGTCGTCGAATGATCTGCAGACCTTTCCATCGTGTGCCTCAGCTTCGATCGAATTCGGCGTCGATCACGTCGTCGTCATCCGACGACGCAGCCTCTGCGCCGCCGGCCTGGTGTCCGTCGCCGCCGTCCTGGACCGGCGCGAGCCCGTAGAGCAGCTGCTGCAGCTCCGAGGTCAGGGGCTCTACCTCCGCGGGTGAAGCACCGTCTTTGACAGCCTTCCTGGCGTCGGCGATCAGCATCTCGGCCCGCGCCTTGTCGTGCGGTGGCGCACTGTCACCGAGTTCGGCGAGTCGCCGTTCCACTTGATAGGCAACCGAGTCGAGCGCGTTGCGTGCGTCGACCGCCTTGCGCAGCGCCTCGTCCTCACCCCGGTTCCGTTCGGCCTCTGCCAGCATGCGCTCGACGTCACTCTGGTCCAGGTTGCCCTGCTCACTGATCGTGATGCTCTGCTCCTTGCCGGTGTCCTTGTCGCGGGCGGTGACGTTGAGGATGCCGTTGGCGTCGATATCGAAAGTGACTTCGACTTGGGCCTCGCCACGTGGCGCGGGGCGGATGTCTTCCAGCCGGAACCGGCCGAGCACCCGGTTGTCGGCGGCCCGTTCGCGTTCGCCCTGCAGCACCACGACGTCCACGGCGGACTGATTGTCTTCCGCCGTGGAGAACACTTCGCTGCGCCGGGCCGGGATCGTCGTGTTGCGCTCGATGATCTTGGTCATCACCCCGCCCTGCGTCTCGACGCCGAGGGACAGCGGGGTGACATCGAGCAACAGCACATCGGAGACCTCGCCCTTGAGCACGCCCGCCTGGACTGCGGCACCGAGCGCCACGACCTCGTCCGGGTTGACGCCCATGTGGGGGTCCTTACCGCCGGTGAGCCGGCGAACCAGCGCCTGCACCGCCGGAATACGTGTCGAACCACCGACCAGGATCACCTCGTCGATGTCGTTGGCGGTGACCTTGGCGTCACTCATCGCCTGCTTCACGGGGTCGAGGCAGCGTTCCACCAGATCCGCCGTCAGATCCTCGAACTTCGATCGCATGATCGTGGTGGTGAGGTGCTTGGGACCGTTCGCGTCAGCGGTGACGAAGGGTAAGTTGACCTGGGCCTGTGTCACCGAGGACAACTCGACCTTGGCTTTCTCCGCGGCCTCGAAGAGGCGCTGCAATGCCTGCGCATCCTTGCGCAGATCGATATTCTCCGCACGCTGGAATTCGTCGGCGAGGTAGTCCACCAGGCGTCGGTCGAAGTCGTCGCCGCCGAGGTGGGAGTCGCCGGCCGTGGAACGAACCTCGACCACTCCCTCGCCGACATCGAGCAGACTCACATCGAAGGTGCCGCCGCCGAGGTCGAAGACCAGTACGGTTTCGTGGGTCTGCTTGTCCATGCCGTACGCCAGTGCCGCAGCGGTCGGCTCGTTGATGATCCGCAGAACCTCGAGGCCAGCGATCCGGCCGGCGTCTTTGGTGGCGTTGCGCTGCGCGTCGTTGAAATAGGCCGGAACGGTGATGACCGCTTCCTTGACCTTCTCACCGAGGAACTTGCTCGCGTCGTCGACGAGCTTGCGCAGCACGAGGGCACTGATCTCCTCCGGCGCGTACTTCTTGCCCCGCACGTCGAATCGGGCCTCACCGTTGTCACCCGGCACGACGTCGAAGCTGACCGCTTTGGCCTCCTCGGAGATCTCGTCGTAATGACGTCCGATGAAGCGTTTCGCCGAGTAGATCGTGCCCTTCGGATTCAAGATCGCCTGCCGTCGGGCAAGCTGACCCACCAGGCGCTCGCCGCTCTCGGTGAACGCCACCACCGACGGCGTCGTCCGCGCTCCCTCGACATTGGAGATCACCACCGGCTCGCCGCCTTGCCAGCTTGCGATGACCGAGTTGGTGGTGCCCAGGTCTATACCCACAGCAGTCGCCATGACTCATTCCTTTCGATCGGTCCGGCCGGTGAGCAAGCGGACGGCTTCGTCCGCGACCTCGACATCGGCGAGGACTTCGTAGTGACGTGGTTGTAATGACTGGATTGAGGTGAAGTCGCGCCGGCCGCCCTGCAGCGCATACATGAGCAGGCCGAGCAGAGCGCCGACAACGGCACCGAATACCAACCCGTAGAAGGCGAGCGCGAGGCCCGTGAGCAGCGGCTGGACCCAATCGAGTAACCCGAAGATCCAGCCGAACAGCGCACCCGTCAGCGCGCCCGCGGCGGCGCCGCGCAGAGCGGCCCAGCCGTAGTTCAATCGGCCGACGATCTGCTCGACCAGCTCGATGTCGCGACCGACGATGGCCAGTTTGTCTACCGTGAAATGCTGGTCGGAGAGATAGTCGACGGCGCTTTCGGCGTCGGCGTAGGTGTCGAATGTCGCAATTACCTGGCGTGCAGGTGGGTGTGGACTTACGGCGGAGGTTCCGCCACTGGACTCTGACATCACGCCCCCTAGGCGTCGATGACTTGGGATTCGCCGAGCCCGCGCGTACCAGTTCGGCGTTCGGTCGATCAGTCAACCGTTTGAGCTCACGGAAGCTCAACCGCCTGAGAGTTAGTTCCTCATCCGCCACTGGGTGTCATCAAGATTCGCCCAACGGGCGTCCACACAACGGGAAACAGTGGCGTCCACACCTGACCCAGGGCATAGATGTTCCGTCGGAACCCGCTCGAGGCGGCCGGTGCGCGCACTCCGGGCATCAGCCACTACTCGGGGAATTCCATGAGTTGAACTCCCGATAGGAAATTTTCGCAGCCGAAGGAGGTGGGTGCCTAGGGCCCCGCAGGTCGAAAGCAGGAAGTCGATTCCACCCTGACAGTACAGTCGCGGGAGCGCTGGGAATAACAGCTACTTCATCCTCATGTAGAGGATCAGGCCATCGGTGGTGGACCCTAATCCCCTGGTGCAGAATCGAACCAGTGACGAAATCCACCTTCCAGCTGTTGGATCAGCCCATCCGGTGGAGTCCACCAAACTCTGATTTCACTGTACGGCAACCGAATCGGGCGGAAACCGGGGTGCTGGTCTGAAAGTGAAAGTAGTACAACAGTATACGATTGTTCGCCGTAGCAGTTGAGACACGCGACTGTAATCGTCGATGTAGATTTTTCATGGGTATGTGACGCGGGTCGGGAGTCGCCGACCACGGGAGCAGGCAGGGGTATGTTGATCGGGTGGGCCCGCTCGCGGCAGGTGCAAGTAGGAGACCGATTCCTCACGGAGGCGGTCGCTGATGCGCATACCGTCGACCGTACGTTCCTCGATCTGGGTGCCACTGATCGCGATCGTGGTCCTCCTCCTCGCGGGATGCGGCGCCTCGGCTCCCACCACCTCGACGCCCTCAGCGGGACCTGCCGTAGACCTGCCGGCACTGGTCCGGCAGGTGGAGGCCTCGGTCGTCACCGTGCTCACCGGGTCCGGCGTGGGCAGCGGCATCGTCTACAAGACCGACGGCACCGTCGTCACCAACGCCCACGTGGTCGAGGGTGCCCGGCAGGTGAGTGTGGCCTTCGCGGACGGGCAACAGGTGTCCGCGAACGTGCGGGCCGTCGATCGTGTGACCGACGTCGCGGTCCTTCAAGCGGACCGCAAGGATCTGACTGCGGCGACGTTCGAGACAGCGTTGCCAGAGGTCGGCGCGCTCGCCGTAGTCGTGGGCAGTCCGCTGGGGTTCGAGGCCACGGTCACCTCGGGCATCATCTCGGGATTGCACCGTCAGATCCCCGGGTCGGCTTCCACCGGGGCGCCGCTGGTCGACCTGATCCAGACCGACGCCGCGATCTCGCCGGGTAACTCCGGGGGTGCCCTGATCGACGGACAAGGGCGGGTCGTGGGGATGAGCCAGGCCTACATCCCCCCGTCGGCGGGTGCGGTCGCTCTGGGTTTCGCCATCCCCGCGGCGAATGTCGTCGATGTCGCGGACCAGCTGCTTGCCTCCGGAACCGCCCAGCATGCGTACGTCGGCATTCAACCCGGCACACTGACCCCGCAGATCGCCGAACAACTGGCAGTCGACCGCACCAGCGGTGTCGTCGTCCTCGAGGTCGTCCCGCTCGGTCCGGCAGCGACCGCGGGTATCCGGCCCGGCGATGTCATCACCGCGGTCAACGGCCACGACACCGAGTCGGCGGAGGACTTCATCGCGGCGATCCGTGCCGTCGACCCCGGCGATCGAGTCGAACTGACCGTGCTCCGCGGCGGCGAGACCCAGCAGATTTCGGTTACCGTGACAGACCGCCCCGCCAGCTGACGACGATTCCAAGAGCGACCAACACGGGCGTGGACAGGATCTGTGTTGCGGCTCGGCACGTTGCGTTGGCTAGCCGGTTGTAGTCGTGTCGACGGTGCGTCCTCGGACGCTCGTGGTGTCTGCCGGACAGAGGCAGCGGCAATCCGCGGCGGCGCTGTGGTGGACTCGCACGCACTGGCTGGAGTTTGGGGGCAGACCGAGCGGGTACGCGAAGGCGTGAACGAGCATTTGCAGGAAGGGCGCTCCGGTGCCGCGGGTGAGCAGGCCTCGGTGCTGTTCATCGCGGATCCGGGCAAACCTGCGGCTGTTGCCGAACGCATTGCGGAGTACCTGCCGGAACGCCTGCGCAGCTCTGACCGGGTCGGGCGCCGGTGGACGACGTGCGTACGCCGCAAACCGTACCTGCCCGACGAGCAAGCAGACTTCGCTGATGTCATCGACACAGTCGATCCGTCCTCCGAAGAGGAAGACATCGTCGTGTACCTCACCGATCTGCCGCGACGCGAGGACACCCTACCCGTGGTGGCCGAAGTCAGCGCCGACCACAAATTCGCGCTCATCTCCGTCGCCGGAGTGGGCGGCGTCAACATCGAGCGCCGCGTCCGCACCGTCACCGAACTCGCGATCGCCCGCATCCTCGGGGAACCGGAACTCAAGCCCCCCGGCGCGGCGCGGCGGTTCCCGTCTGTGCAGATTGAGGACGGTATCCGGTACTTCGCGCCCGCGGGACTGCGGCGACTGCGACTGCTGTCGGGGATGGTGCGGGTCAACCGGCCGTGGCGACTGGTCACCGGACTGTCGAAGGTGCTCGTCGGCGCGTTCGCCACGGGTGCGATCGCCCTGGCCACCGAGACGATCTGGTTGTTCGCGGACACGATGGGCCCATGGCGTATGAGTGCGGCGACGGTCCTGTCGATCGTGGCGATGATTCTGTGGCTGATCCTCGATCACGAACTGTGGGAGCGGCCGAAGTCGCCGGAGGAGCGTGATCGTTCGGTGCTGTACAACACCGCGACCGT
>NZ_JBLWIT010000102.1:0-109846 GCF_048381435.1 Rhodococcus mengyinensis
CTCTCCGCGTTGCGGGCGATCTTGGCCGTGACGCTTCCCGCGTTGACGACCTTTTCGCCACCCGGCAGCGGCACGAAGGTGTCGGCGTTGGCCGCTCCCGTGGACATCAGGCCGAGGACTACAGCCGCAGCGGCACCAAGGCCGGCAATGCGGGCTCCACGGCGCAGGCCGGTCTTTCGGTTCTCGCTCATTCGTTCCCCTCATCAGGATTCTGCTGGTTCCCAGTCACGACCTTCGAGACTGAGGAGTGGTCCATGTCGGGCCCAGCGCAGTATCCAGAGCTGTGATGTCCGCAGAGTGAACTACGGATGATCACAGCTCGATAACCGCGCTGAAGACGAAATCACTGACGAAGCGTCAGAGTTCCGACTGGGCAACGGCACATCGACCCTGCCCTCCATCTCCAGTACTGACTCGCCGAGGACAGTAACCGGCAGGTGGTTGCCTAAGCAATTAATTCCTGCCGAAACGGAATCGTGATGTATGCCACACCCGGAAACGTGTCCAACGTGTGGGATTTGCGAGAGAATTCCGACCACTCGTCAACCGTTTGACCAGCAGGTTCACTGGCCGTTCACGTTAAGTTCGGTAACGTTTACATTCGGTTCACGAGCTCGAAGGATGTCTGTTCTGACCGAAATGTGATGACTGAACGAATGCTGGGAGCGGCCCTTCGCCCAGGACAATTCCACCCGGGCCATAGCACAAAAACTCACGACGATCGCAGACCACGACAGCAGATCACGATTTGCTTAAGGTGAGGGTTTCAAAGATAACTACCCGTGATGCGGGGGGCGCTGGCGGCGCAGCCATTCGTCGCCGGCAGCGGCGGCGGGCCCTTCCCCGGGTTCGCGTTCGTCCGCGGTGGTGTCGGGGAAGACGTCCCCGAAGATGCGTTCGAGCCGGGCCCTGTCGATCGGGGCCCGGCTCGGAACTGCCTGCTCGTCGGTCTCGCTGGGCGAGTCCGGCTCGTCGGAACGAGAAATCGTCTCAGCCTTCCAGACCGGACAATTCGGAAATCACGTGCGCCGCGAGCGGCGTCAGCGTGGCCATGCCGTCCCGGACCGCAGCGCGGGAGGACGCGAGGTTTACCACGAGTGTGCTGCCGGACACGCCGGCGAGCCCGCGGGAGAGGCCCGCGTCGAGCGAACCGGCGGCGAGACCCGAAGACCGGAGGGCCTCCGAGATTCCCGGAATCTCACGGTCGAGGACCTCGGCGGTGACGTCGGGTGCGACGTCGCGCGGCGACACGCCGGTGCCGCCGACGGAGACGACGAGGTCGACGCCGCCGATGACGGCGGTGTTGAGTGCGTTACGGATCTCCACCTCGTCGGCCGCCACCGCCACGATGGCGTCGACGATGAAGCCGGCCTCGTTCAGCAGTTCTGTCACCAGAGGCCCGATGGAGTCCTTGCCGTCACCGTGAGCGGTGCGGTCGTCGACGATTACCACCAGCGCGCGGCCGGCCAGCGAGGCTTCGATGTCCATGGTCCCTACCGTAGTGGCCCCGTTCAGAACGGACTCGACCTGCCCGAGAATCCCCGTGTTCATCAGCGGCCACCCTGTTCGGCGGTTCCGAGCGTGACGTCGACGGTCTTGGTATTGGATCCGTTCCCGTCGGTGTAGGTGATGGACACATTGTCTCCCGGTGCGTGTGAACGGATGGCGGCGATGAGTGCGTCGCCACTGGTGATGACACGGTCGTCCACCTTGGTGATGACCGACCCCTTCGGAATTCCCGCCTTCTCCGCCGGGCTGCCCGCAGTGACCTCGACGACGGTGGCACCGTTGGCGGCGTCCTGTGACGGGACCTGGATCCCGATGACGGCCTGGGTGGCCTTGCCTGTCTTGACCAGCTCATCCGCGATGCGCCGGGCCTGGTCGACCGGAATCGCGAAGCCGAGTCCGATGGATCCGCTCTGCTCACCCGCACCGGAACCGCCGATGCTCGCGATGGCGGTGTTGATGCCGATCAGCTGGCCGTCCATGTTGACGAGGGCGCCGCCGGAGTTGCCCGGGTTGATCGCCGCGTCCGTCTGGAGGGCGTCGATGACGGTGTTCTGGTTGCCGGACTCACCGCTGGTGGACACCGGGCGATTGAGCGCCGAGATGATGCCCTCGGTGACGGTGCCGGCCAAACCGAGGGGCGACCCGATCGCGACGACCTGCTGCCCGACCTGCACGTTGCCGGACGTTCCCAGCTCGATCGGAGTGAGGTCGGTCTTGCCGTCCACCTTGATGACCGCGAGATCGGACACCGGGTCGGCGCCGACCAGCTTGGCGTCCGCCGTGCTGCCGTCCGAGAAGGCGACCGTCAGCTTGCCGCCCTTGGCGGCCGCGCCTGCCACGTGATTGTTGGTGAGGATCATGCCGTCGGACGAGATGACGATGCCGGATCCTTCTCCACCGGAACCGCCGGCCGTCGCGACCTCGATCTGGACGACGCTCGGGACCACCTTGTTCGCGACCGCCTGCACCGAACCCGCCGGTGCGTTCGCGGCCGGGGTCGCGGTGTTGTTCTTGGGGGCGTCGAGGGAGTTGGTCACCGCGGCGCCGCTGCCGTTCCGTTCGGTTGCCAGGGAGCCCACGACGCCACCGATGCCGCCGCTCACGAGAGCGAGCGCCACAGCGCCCACCACGATGGCGGTGCGGGCGGGACGCTTGGTCGCGGTCGCCGTCGACCCCTCCCCTGCCTGCCCTGGGCTCTGAAGGCCGGGGAACGGGCCCTGAGGCGCCCCCTGCTGCCCGGCCGTGTGCTGGGCACCCGGGTGTCCCGGAGCGCCGTGCTGAGGCTGCCCGAACTGCTGTGTGGGCTGGTGCGGGGCACCGTACGGATTGCCCTGGGGGTACCCGGCGCCGTAGGCCTGCTGACCCATCGGACCGCCCGCGGGGTGCTGCGGAGTGGCCGGAAACTGCTCGGTCGGGTGGTGACCCGGCGTCGTCTGCGGGTGGGCAGGCTGATCGGGGCGCGCGCCCGGGTCGCCACCGGCACTGTCGCGGCTGTTGCCGTCGTGACTGTTTCGATCTTCGGTCATCGCATCACTTCCATCTCCTGCGACCGCCCGCAAAGGGGCGGTCGCACCGTCTCTGTGTACGAGAGTGCCCGGTGGGACTGAGAAGGTCCTGAGACCGGCCTTGGAGTTAGCCGAGACCCTGAGACTATTCCGCTTCGGGTTCGCCGGGAAGGACGATCCGGATGAGCGCACCGCCCCGTTCGGAGACGTCGACGGCGATCGTGCCGCCGTGCTTGACCACCACCTGCCTGACGATCGCCAGACCCAGCCCGGAGCCGGGCATCGAGCGCGACGCCGTCGACCGGTAGAAGCGGTCGAACACCAGCTCCCGATCCTCCTCCGGAATGCCCGGGCCCGCGTCGTCGACCGTCAGCTCGAGAAGTCCGTCGCCTGCCGCCTTCATCGCCACGCGCACCTGCTCACCGGTGGGACTCCACTTGGCCGCGTTGTCGAGCACGTTGAGCACCGCCCGCGACAGTCCCGCGTGGTCGCCGTAGACGAACCAGGGAACGGTGACGGCGGTGAAGTCGATCTCGTTGCGCCGGCGGCGTGCCCGCTCGAGGCTCCGTTCCACCACTTCGCTGAGATCGACTCTCTCGAAGACGGTTTCCGGTGCGTCCTCGCGGGCGAGATCCACGAGGTCGCCCACCAGCTGCGAGAGTTCCTCGATCTGCGCCACCACGTCGGTGCGCAGTTCGGCCATGTCCTCGTCCGGAATATGCGGCGCGCCAGGACGACTCGACGCGATCAGCAACTCCATGTTGGTGCGCAGCGACGTGAGCGGCGTCCGCAGTTCGTGTCCGGCGTCGGCGACGAGCCTGCTCTGCCGCTCCCGCGATTCGGCGAGCGCCCTCAGCATCGTGTTGAAACTCTCGGTGAGCCGGGCGAGTTCGTCGTTGCCCGTCACCGGCATGGGGGTCAGGTCGTCGGTCCGGGCCACCCGTTCCGTGGCAGCGGTGAGCCGGGCGATCGGACGCAGACCGGTGCGCCCCACCGTCGTTCCGGCGGCAGCCGCGAGGACCACTCCACACCCGCCGACGATGAACAGCACCCAGGCGAGCCGGTCGAGCACGGCGCCCGTCGGCGCCAGGCGCTGCGCGATCACCAGCGTGCTGCCGTCCTGGGTGCGCTCGGCCAGCACCCGCTGATTGTCCGCCGTCCGCAACGACGTGTCGCGCTCGCCGCGGGCCACGGCCAGTTCGGGTTCCCCGATGGGGACACTCGACCCCGGGGGTGTGTACGTGTCGAGGTCCGGGAAGATCAGCGCCACACTGATGTCCGTCGTGTACAGCGTCGCGCCCGCGATGTAGCGCGGATCGAACGTCACAAGATTGCTGTCGATCAGCGCCGACGCGCGGGTGCGCAACTGGTTGTCGACATCCGCGTACAGAGCCCGCGACACCACGGCGTACGCCGCGATCGCCATCACGGCCACCGCGATGGCCACCACGGACGCGGCGAGCAGCGTCACCCGCCACCGCAACGACACCGACCGCGTCAACGGCATCGGAGGCCGCATCTCGGGCGGTAACGGGATCGGGCCTGTGGGGTGCCGGGAAATGTGGTGCGAGTCGTGCTTCGCCCCCGACTTGTCGGCGGTCTTGTGGAACGGAACTGCCATCACGGAGGAGTCTCCCGCAGCACGTAGCCGACTCCGCGGACGGTGTGCAACAGGCGGGTCTCACCGTCCGCCTCCGTCTTGCGACGCAGATACCCGACGTAGACCTCCAGCGCGTTGCCGGACGTCGGGAAGTCGTAACCCCACACCTCCTCGAGGATGCGGCCGCGGGTCAGCACCCGGCGCGGGTTGGCCATCAGCATCTCGAGGAGCGAGAACTCGGTGCGGGTGAGGCTGATGGACCGCTCGCCACGCGTCACCTCGCGGGTGACCGGGTCGAGCGTGAGGTCCTCGAACGTCATCTTCTCCGAGTCGATGCCCGGCTCCGGCGCGGCGCGGCGCAGCAGTGCGCGCAGCCGGGCCAGCAACTCCTCCAGGGCGAAGGGTTTGGGCAGGTAGTCGTCGGCTCCGGCGTCCAGTCCCGACACCCGTTCCGACACGGAGTCGCGCGCCGTGAGGACGAGAATCGGCAGGTCGTCGCCGGTACTCCGCAGCCGACGGCACACCTCGAGACCGTCCAGGCGCGGCATCATCACATCGAGCACGAGCGCGTCGGGGCGCGCGTTCGCCACCTTCTCGAGAGCATCGATACCGTCGACGGCCAGTTCCACCGAGTATCCGTTGAAGCTGAGAGACCGCCGTAAGGACTCCCTCACGGCGCGATCGTCGTCGACCACCAAAATGCGCATACCCGACAGTTTGGCCCGATCAACTGAGATATGTCTGAGAAGGGATCATCGAAGTGCCCTGGCGGCGGTCACTCGAGGACCCGCGGACCCGGCAGACCCCAGTTCCGCCACAGCGCCAGCACCCGCAGCGCCGACGCGAACACCGTGCCTACCACCAGCGCGACGTCGGTGCCCGAACCCCACTCGCTCACCACGACCACCAACGCCGACCCGAGCAGCGCCGGCACCGCGTAGAAGTCCCGCTGCAGCAGCAACGGGACCTCGTTCACCAGCACGTCGCGCAAGATCCCGCCGCCGATCGCCGCCGTCCCGCCGATGAGACACGACGCGAGCGGACTCGCCCCGTGGTCGAGCGCGATCACCGCGCCCGTGCTCGCGAACAGGCCCATGCCCAGAGCGTCGAGCACCAGGATCTCCCGGCGGAGTCGCCCGACAGTCGAATGCAGGAAGAACACCAGCAACGACATGCCGAACGACGTGCCGAGGTTCGGCCAGCTACCCAGCGACGTCGGCGGATGGATGCCCAGCAGGACGTCGCGGACGATGCCGCCACCGAGAGCGGTGAAGACACCGACCACGCACACACCGAAGATGTCGAGGCGCTTCGTCACCCCCACCAGGGCGCCCGAGGCCGCGAACACCGCGATGCCCACCAGTTCCAGGATGTACAGCAGCACCCGCCAAGGTTCGCACGAGGAGCGTCACTTCCCGGCCGGGTCCACCAATCCCAGCTTCACGGCCTTCACCAGCCGGCGCGGCACGCGATGCGTCGCACCGCCCACCGTCACCTCGACGAGGTCAGGCGCCTGGGCCTTCCACCCGTGAGTACTTATTAACCGCAGGTGGTTAATAAGTACTCACGGGCGCTTGCGCACTCCGTAGCGGCGTTCGAACTTCTCGACGCGGCCCGCGGTGTCCATCACGCGCTGCGCGCCGGTCCAGAACGGGTGCGACTCGCTCGTCACGTCCACGACCACCAGCGGATAGGTGTTGCCGTCCGACCACAGGGCGGTGCGGTCGCTGGTCACCGTCGACCGCGTGAGGAACGTCGTTCCGGTGCTCGCGTCCTGGAACACCACGGGGTGGTAGTCGGGGTGGATGTGGGGCTTCATTCGTGTCCCTCTCTCGATTCGGGTTCTGCGTAGGGTGATTCGCTGCTCTCGCAGGGGTCTTCGTGGAACTGCCCGAACGGGTCGGGCCACAACTGCCAGGCCGCCTCGTCCGCGAGTTCGTCGTCGGTGACGAGCGCCCACTGCAACGTGCGGTCGATCTCGGTGGGGTCGGCCGCATGCACCAGCACCACCATCGACGTGTGCCGGTCGCCGAAGCGCTCGTCCCAGCACAGCGCGGCCATCGCGCGGCGTGCAGTCGGGACCTGTTCCTGTTCGTCCGGGGTCATCGCGGCCAGCCAGCGGTCGGCACTGGCCACCCGCAGTCCCCCACCGGCCGACTCGAGCCACAGCGCCTCGTCCGGCTGCGTCGCGACCCACACGCGGCCGCGAGACGTGACGACTCCGTCGAGGAGCACGTCGACGGCCTCGTGCAGCCGTTCCGGGTGGAACGGCCGGGTGGCGGTGAACTCGACGAGCATGACGCCGCAGTCGTGGGACAGCGGCGGTTGCCCGCGCAGCAGTGGTGAGTGGGCGTGGGACAGCTCACCGCGCCGCGCGCCGGCCGGGATGTCGAGGAGCAGGCGCTCGACGTCGGGCGCGTCCCCGTCCCAGACGATCGGGGCGTCCGGTGCGAGCCGGGCCAGGACGGCGTGGAGCCGGGCCTGCTGCCAGCCGTCGCCTGCATTGCCCGACACCACCAGGGCGTCGGCGAAGTCCACCTGCCCGACTGCGACCTGTGCGACGGTGCGGTCGTCGTCCAGTGCGTCGTCGCCGGTGGCGTCGGCCAGCCACGATCCGGCATCGAGGCAGGTGATAACGCCGTCGACGCGCACGTCCCGCGAGGCCGGACCGTCGATCTGCCCGATCACGCCGGACACCGCCACGTGCTCGACCGCCCAGCACACGGCCTCGGGTTCGAGCCGGCGGTCGAGGTGCAGCACGATGCGCTGCACCGAACTGCGGGTGTGCAGGCGGCGGAGCAGCGGGAGAAGGTCCACGCGCAGCGTGCAGGAGATGCAGCCGTGCGCCAGTTCGAGGATGCCGAGGCGCTCGCGCGGCGCCCCCGACTCCAGCGTGGTGACGGTCCGGCGCACGACGCCTTCGTGGACGAGGTCGAGGTCGTGATGCACGACGACGGTGCCTTCGCGGAGCAGCGACCGCGCCGCGTCCTCGGTGGGGCCGTTCCACCCGGAAACCAGGATCAGCGGCGTCCGGCCGTCGAGTATCTCACTCACGGAGCACCCTTTCGATAACGATTGTCATTACGTGGACGGAACGCTACATTGGAAACTCGTCGTTGTCGAAAATGATTGTCATCACCCTCTCGGGGCGGTTTCACGAGAGGACAGAGAGGAACGCCCATGTCGGCGCACTGCCAGGTGACCGGACGCCAGCCAGGATTCGGCAAGTCCGTGTCGCACTCCCACAAGCGCACCAACCGGCGCTGGGATCCGAACATCCAGAAGAAGACATATGCCCTGCCCAGTGAGGGCAGGCGAGTCACCCTCACGCTCTCCGCCAAGGGCATCAAGACCATCGACCGTGACGGCATCGAGGCCGTCGTCGCCCGGATCCGCGCCCGCGGAGGAACGATCTGATGGCCGCCCGCAACGAGATCCGCCCGATCGTGAAGCTGAAGTCGACGGCAGGCACCGGGTACACGTACGTGACCCGCAAGAACCGTCGCAACGACCCCGATCGTCTCGTGATGAAGAAGTACGACCCGGTCGTGCGGAAGCACGTCGATTTCCGAGAAGAGAAGTAGAAGATACCCCACATGGCGAAGAAGTCGAAGATCGCGAAGAACGAGCAACGCAAGATCGTCGTGGCACGCTGGGCCGAGCGCCGCGCAGAGCTGAAGGAGACCATCCGCCGTCCGTCGAGCAGCGAAGACGAGCGCGCGGAGGCCCGGGCGGCACTGCAGCGTCTACCCCGCGACGCGAGTCCGGTACGATTGCGCAATCGAGACGCTGCGGATGGACGTCCGCGCGGCCACCTGAGGAAGTTCGGGCTCTCTCGCGTGCGTGTTCGCGAGATGGCGCACCGCGGGGAGCTGCCAGGCGTCCACAAGTCGAGCTGGTAAAGGAAGCAGATGGCAGTCAAGAGAGCACCGTCGAAGAAGCCGCGTCCCGTCGAGGGCCGCAAGCCCAAGAAGAACCCGTTGTTCGCGGCCAAGATCGAGTACGTCGATTACAAGGACATCAACCTTCTCCGCACGTTCATCTCGGACCGCGGCAAGATCCGTAGCCGCCGGGTCACGGGCCTGACCCCGCAGCAGCAGCGTCAGGTTGCCGTCGCCGTCAAGAACGCTCGCGAGATGGCTCTGCTGCCCTTCACGAGCCGGTAACTCACGTAAGCACCGAAAAGGCCGCGTAATCCTCGGATTACGCGGCCTTTCGTCATTCCGGTCAGCCGAGCGCGGCCCGCATGTCGGCGATCTCCTTCTGCTGGGCGGTCACGATGTCGGAGGCCATCTGCCTGACCTCCGGGTTCTCACCGTCGACCAGTTCGGTGTCCGCCATGTCGATCGCGCCCTCGTGGTGCTCGATCATCATGGTCAGCCATCGCCGGTCGAACTCGGTGCCGGACAGTGCCGTCAGGGCGTCCATCTGATCGGCCGACATCATTCCGTCGCCGTGGTCCATGTCGTGCATGCCGGACATGTCGGCCGTCGAAACCGGTTGTCCCCACTGCTGGAGCCAGGTGGTCATCCGGTCCATCTCCGGTTGCTGCGCCGCCTTGATCGCGGCGGCGAGCGCGACCACGTCGGCATTGTCGGTGTGGCCGGCGACCATGTCGGCCATCTCCACCGCCTGCGCGTGATGCGGGTACATCCCTTCCAGGAACACGACGTCGGCGTCGTTGAACTGTGCCTGCGATTCGACGGCGGACGTCGAGGCGCCGGGCGTCGACGACGTGCCTGGCGAGTCGGTGCCGCAGCCGGCCAGGACGAGAGCCGCGCCTGCCGCGGCGGCGATCAGGGCAGTGATGGTGCTGGTACGCATGAGGAACTCCTCGAGATCGATTCGGGAAATGACAGTCGGATCCGCCGGGGCACACGCCCCGGGCTCCCTGTCACACCCGCAGAATCGAGAGTTCCGCCAACGAAAGCACCGTCCACGGTGGTGGTCCGCGCCCCGACTGCACACGGTCGGCGCTCACCCGCGACCGTCGCGCGGCGGGATCCACGGAGTGCCACCACAGCAACATCACCGACGTCAGCGCGGCGATCGCCACGATCACGCCGGCACACTGATGTCCGGTGAGATGGGGTTGCTCGCAACCGTCCCCGCCGCAACCGTGGGGGTCTTCGGCGTGAGATTCGGTGACCGAGGACTGCTCGTGCGCCGCGGCGATCGCGGTCGGCGCGATCAGACTGTGCATGAGGAGCACCCCGGCAGCGACGGCGATCAGCAGCGCGGCACGCGCCACGACTGTGCGCGTCCGCCCGGTTCCCGTCTCCACACGACCACTGTAACCGGACATACCCAGCGGGGGTACCCAGGCACGTGAGTGACAATGTGTGCCCCGGGACGCGAAAACACTCACATCGGGGTGTGGGCGAGGATCTCCAGACCCTGCTGCTCCAGACCGCCGATGGTGTCGGTGAGGATGACGAGCCCGCGGTCGTTCTCGCGGTCGAGCACGACGGTGCACTGGAAACCACCGGTCGCGCCACCGTGCAGCGTGTACTCGCGACCTTCGAACGGGACGATCGACCACGTCAGCGCGCGGTAGTTGTCGCCGATCCACCGCGGGTCCATGGCCGCGGCGCCGGGGACCGTCCCGTCGAGGAGCGCCCGGACGTACCTCGACATGTCGTACGCGGTGGACCGCAATCCGCCGGCCGGGGCGTAGGCGTCCAGCGGCCACGGGTCCTGCGACCTGTGCAAGACGTCGAATCCGCGGGTGACATTCGGAGGCAGGTCGGCGGCGGTGAGCGGCATCCACGACTGCGACAGCCCGAGGGGGACGAGCATGCGCTCGCGGAGCAGCGACGGGTAGTCGGTGTGTGCGGCCGCGGCCAGCGCCTGGCCGAGCAGCGCGAAGCCGACGGTTGAGTACGAGTACGTGCCGCGGGTCGTGAGCGGCGCCGACTGCAGTTGCTGCAGCAGGGTGTCCCGGTCGTAGGTGAACGGGTTGGACGCGACCACCCAGCGCCCGACGGCCACCACGGTGTCGGTGCTCATCGGGAACTGCGCCAGCCCGGACGTGTGGGACGCCAGCTCGAGCAGCGTCACGTCGCCGACCGGTGCGCCCTGCAACGGCAGCACATCTCCGACCTTCGTGTTCTCGCGCACCTCACCCCGGGCGACGGCGTCGACGAACAGTTCCGCGGTGAACGTCTTGGTGACGGAACCGATCTCGAAGTCGGTGACCTCGGTGGCCCCGAAATTCGCGAACCGGGTACCGGACGCGTCGATGTACGCGACGCTCGCGTTCTCGCGATAGCTGCGCCCGAGCACCTGCCCGGCGAGCGCGATCAGGTGCGGATCCCCACTCGACGGCGGGGCCAGCGCCGACGCCACGGGAGCGGCACCCCAGGCGAGGGTCCACGCGCAGAACAGCGCACAGAGGACGGTCGTTCGACGCAGCATTGCGACTCCTCGAGCGCGGCGGAACGCGCGCACAGACGATCTCCCCGACCGGAGGCTATTGTGACCCACCCGAACGCCGAGCACTAGACTTCGGAAGGTTTGCCGACAGGAGGCTTACCTGTCGAGGAGGTGCCCCGCAGCGTGTCGGGAGTTGTTGCGGGATTCACCGTCATATTCGTGATCATTGCGATCGGCTACCTGCTCGGCCGTCGCGGGACGCTGGGTGCGGAGGGCGAAACCGTCCTGGGCAGGCTGGTGTTCTTCGTCGCCACACCGGCGCTGCTGTTCGATTCGCTCGCATCGTCCGACCTCTCCGTGATCTTCTCGCCCACACTGGCCGTCGCGGCTGTCACGGCATTGACGGTCGGCGCACTGTACATGGTCATTGCGAGAGTGTGGCTACGCAGGTCCCTTCCGGAACTGACGATCGGCGCACTGTCGGCGTCCTACGTGAACTCCGCGAATCTCGGCATACCCATCGCCGTGTTCGTGCTGGGGGACGCGTCGTTCGTGGCGCCGCTGCTGCTGTTCCAGATCATCGCGTACTCCCCCATCGCCCTGACCATCCTCGACGTCACCACGCTCCGACGCGGCGCGTCGCGACTCGACACGATCACCGCGCCGTTCCAGAACCCGATCGTCGTGGCGGGTGCCGCGGGACTGCTGATCGCGCTCCTCGGCTGGACACCTCCGGAAGCCCTGATGCAGCCGTTCCGGCTCATGGGTGGCGCGTCGGTGCCGGGTGCGCTGCTCGCGTTCGGCATCTCGCTGTACGGGGTGCGGGTACTGGAGAAGGGGACGAGCCCGCGACGCGACGTCGCGCTGGCGTCGGTGCTCAAGATCGTGGTGCAACCGGTGCTGGCTTACCTGATGGCGCGCTATCTGCTAGGGCTCGAAGGCCACGAACTTTTCGCCATCGTCGTGGTGGCGACGCTGCCGACGGCACAGAACGTCTTCGTCTACGCCAGCCGGTACGGGGTCGGAACGGTGCTGGCGCGAGACACGGCTTTCGTCACCACTTTGGCCGCGATTCCGGGGATTGCGCTGGTCTCCGGCTTGCTCGCGGGATGAGGTTACCGTGGCATATGCGCGTAATCGCCCTCGCAGTGCTGGCCTGCCTCGCCCTCGCCGGATGCGGGTCCGGTTCGAGCACCGACGAACCGACTATTCCCCCGGAGATCGCGTCCGCAGTGGATCCCAGCCCGACCAACCCGTCGTCGGGGATGCCGATTCCCTCCGAAGTGCCCGGCGACGAGTTCGGCACCGTCTTCGAGTCGCGCCCCGACATCGTCCGGGCGAATCCGACGCCGTTCGAGTCGTGGTCCCGCGCGGACGGCAACAAAGTGGCGATCCACTTCGTCACCGGAACCCCGGAGTGCTACGGCGCCGACGCGACCGTCACCGAGACCGACACCACCGTCACGATCTCGCTGCGCACCGGCACCCTCCCGGAGGCCGCCGACAAGATGTGCATTCTCGTCGCCGTGTTCGGCACCCTCGAAGTCCCGTTGCAGGCGCCGCTCGGCGATCGCCAGGTGATCAACGGATGACCTGGTGAAGCACTGGTTCCTCAACGTCTGCGTTGCCACTGCTCTCCTCCAGGCCGTCTATCACGCTGTCCGCGTTCTCGTCTCCTACCGCGTCCTCGCGCTCGGCGGCGACGCCGTCACGATCGGCATCGTCACCGCCCTGTTCTCGCTGGCACCGCTGCTCGTCGCGGTCCGGATCGGACGCGCCGTCGACCGTCGGCACGCCGCCGCGGTCCTGCGGACCGGCGTGGTGCTGACATCGCTGGGTGTTCTGGTGATCGCCATGAGCGGCGACCTGATCGTCCTCGCGATCGGCAACGTGATCCTGGGGTTCGGACAGATCCTCGTGACCGTCGCCGCGCAGGGGTTCATCACGCTGCTCTCCCCGCCCGGTGAGCTGGACCGGGGTTTCGCCGGATTGACGCTCGGAGTCTCGATCGGCCAGGCGGTCGGTGTCCCGCTCGTCGGGCTGATCGCGGCGGGAAGCTCGGACGGCGGCGTCGTCGAAACAACTCTGGCGCTGACGGTGATGGGTGTGGTGTCGCTGGCCGCGGTCCCGTTCGCCTGGCCGATACGCGAACGCCCGCAAGCAGCGGATCCGCCGTCGCCCGGCGACCGGCAGTCCGTGTTCAGCATGATCTCGACGACCGGGATGCGGCCGGCCGTGTTCAGCAGTCTGATCGTGCTGGCGTCGGTCGACGTCGTCGTCGCGTACCTCCCCGTCCTCGGGCACGAGTTCGGTTTCAGCGTTCTGCTGGTGTCGTTGTTGCTGACCGCGCGGACCGCGGCGTCGATAGTGTCGCGCGCGTTCCTGCCGTGGCTGCTCACCCGGGTGTCGCGGCAGAAGCTGCTGATCTCCGCCACGCTGTGCTCGGCGCTGCCCACCGCCCTGCTGCCGTTCGTGCCCGACCCGGTCTGGATGGCCCTCCTCCTCGTCGTGGCCGGATTCTTCTGGGGCATCGGTCAACCACTGACGATGACCTGGGTGGCCGGGCTCGTCACCGCCGCCAACAGGGCCGCCGCGTTGTCGCTGCGCTTGACCGGCAACCGGCTCGGGCAGGTACTGATTCCGCTGGCCGCAGGCGCCGCGGCGGGGGTCGCGGGCACGTCGTCGATCTTCGTGATCACCGGCGGACTGCTCGGCACCGCAGCGGTCTCCACCTGGCGAGCCGTGAGTACTTGTTAACCGCCCGCGGTTAACAAGTACTCACAGCTCCGAAACGTCGCGTCCGTCGCCACACGACGCTCCACTTCGTCGGATGTGGCGTGCGTCTCTTCTCGACACACTGGTTCCCAAGTCACGCGTTTGCCAGATCAGGGGTCAGGAGCCACACGATGAGCTATACCGGTGTCATTCCGAGCACGACCGACACACCCCGTCCACGCCAGGACGAGGCCGCCGTGTCGAGCGCGGTCCTGGCGTCCGGAGGAACTACTCCGCGGCTGCGATTCGTCGACACCGCGGATGCACTGCCCGAGCCGGCCGCCGTCATGGTCTGGCCGCAGGGCACCCCGTTGCTCGCCGAGTTGGTCGCACTGTTCGCGGACCTCGGGTTGCGGGTCGCGTCCCACGAACAGCTGCCCGCGGGCGAGCCCGGCAGCCCACTCGTCCACCGGTTCGACTTCAGCACCGGCGACTTCGCCTGGGACACCGAAACTCCGGGCCTGCTGTCCGACGCGTTCGAGGCTGCGGCCGCCGGACATCTGGAGGTCGACGGATTCACCCGGCTCGTCGCCGCGGCGAACCTGACGTGGACGGACGCCGTCCTGGTCCGGGCCGCCTGCCGCTACCTCCGCCAGGTGGGGCTGGGCCTGTCGGAACCCAACATCGTGGCGATCCTGTTGCGGCACAGCGATTTCGTGCACGGATTCCGCGACCTGTTCACCGCCCGTTTCGATCCCGCCGTCACCGGCCCCGACCGCGACAGCGCCGTCGCGGACGCGGAGCGCGTGCTGCTCGACGCGATCGACCGCACCGCGACGCTGGACGAGGACCGTCTGCTCCGCGGCCTGCTGTCGTTCACGTCAGCGGTGCTGCGCACCAACTGGTTCCAATACGACCGCACGATCAGCGTCGCCCCCGCCGCGTTCAAGATCGACCCGTCGCTGTTGTCGCTGTCCGCGGCCGTGACCCCGTACCGCGAGATCTTCGTGCATTCGCCGATCGTCGAGGGCAGCCACGTTCGCAGCGGTCCGGTCTCGCGCGGCGGACTGCGGTGGTCGGACCGCAAGGACGACTTCCGCACCGAGGTTCTGGGTCTGATGAAGACACAGCACGTGAAGAACTCGCTGATCGTTCCGATGGGCGCGAAGGGCGCGTTCGTGGTGCGCACCGAGACGACGCCCGACGCGGTCCGGGCGGCGTACACGAGTTTCATCGACGGACTGCTCGACGTCACCGACGACATCGTCGACGGCGAGGTCGTCCACCCCCGCGACACGGTGATCTACGACGACGCCGACCCGTACCTGGTGGTGGCCGCCGACAAGGGCACGGCCCGGTTCTCCGACCTGGCCAACAGCATCGCGACGCGTCGCGGCTTCTGGCTCGGCGACGCGTTCGCGTCCGGCGGCTCCGCCGGCTACGACCACAAGGCGATGGGCATCACGGCGCGCGGCGGATGGGTTTCCGTCCGCAGGCATTTCGCCGAGATGGGCAAGAACGTCGACACCGACGCGTTCACGGTGGTCGGCATCGGCGACATGTCCGGCGACGTGTTCGGCAACGGCATGCTGCTCAGCCGCGCCATCCGGTTGGTCGGCGCGTTCGATCACCGGCACATCTTCCTCGATCCCGAACCGGATTCCGAGGCGTCCTACCGGGAGCGCGAGCGCCTCGCGTCCGTGCCCGGCAGCAGCTGGGACGACTACGACCGGAGCCTCGTTTCGGCGGGCGGCGGCGTGTGGCCGCGGACGGCGAAGAAGATCCCGCTGTCGCCGCAGGTGCGGGAACGCCTCGGCGTCACCGCCACCGAACTCCCCCCGCACGAGGTGGTGAAGGCGCTGCTGACCGCGGACGTGGATCTGCTGTGGAACGGCGGAATCGGCACGTACGTCAAGGCTTCCACCGAGGGACACGCCGACGCCGCCGACCCGGCCAACGACGCCGTCCGGGTGGAGGCGAGCGACGTGCGCGCCGCGGTCATCGGCGAGGGCGGCAACCTCGGCCTCACGCAGCGCGCCCGCATCGAGTACGCGCTGAACGGCGGCCGGATCAACGCCGACTTCATCGACAACGCCACCGGCGTCGCCACGTCGGATCGGGAAGTGAACCTGAAGGTCGCGCTGGACGCGGCCGTGGCGGCGGGCGAACTGCCCGCGGCGGAACGGAACACGCTGCTCGCCCGCGTCCAGGACGAGATCGGTGAATCGGTGCTCGCCGACGCCGCCTCCCAGACCCTCGCCATCAGCCTCGCCGAGGTCCACGCACCGTTCCTGCTCGGACGCCACGAGCGGCTGATCGAGAACCTCGAGCGCGACGCCGGGATCAGCCGGGCCGCGGAGGTGCTGCCATCGGCGGCGGAACTGTCCGCCCGGCACCGCGCGGGCCAGGGACTGGTCCGGCCGGAGATCGCGGTTCTGCTCGCACAGTCGAAGAACCTCGTCGTCACCGAACTGCTCGCCTCCCCCGTGCTCGACGACGCCGTGTTCGACGGTGTTCTCGCCGACTACTTCCCGGCATCCATCCGCGAACGCGTCCCCCAGCAGATCAGCGGTCACCGGCTCGCCAGGGAGATCGTGGCCGTCATCGTGGCCGGCGACATGATCGACCGTGTCGGACCCGGCCTGATCCACCGCCTCGAGGAGCGGCTCGGCGTCGGCACCCCCGAGATCACCGTCGCGTACGCGGTGGTGCGGCAGGTGTTCGACATCGACCGCCTGTGGAACGAGGTCCTCACCCTCCCCGGCGCATCCCACCGGACCCGGCTGAACCTGCACTTCGGCATCCAGGACCTGATCGAACGCACCACGTCGTGGCTGCTGCGGCATCGCACCGCCGGCACGGACGCGCAGCAGCTGATCGAGCGGTTCGCGAAGCCGGTCCAGGAACTCGCCGCCGCACTGCCGCGCCTCACCGGTGCGCCCGCCCAGGACCTGGGCACGCTGCGAATCCTGGCGCAGGGCTTCGCCCTGGAGACCACCGCGCAGTCGCTCGACCTGCCGATCACCCAGGTCGCCGAGACATACCGCGAATTCGGCCGCGTGGTGGGCCTCGACTGGCTGTCGGAACGGTTCTCCGTCGGCGAGACCGGGACCGCCTACTGGGAGGCGATGGCGGGTGCCGTCCTCGTCGACAACCTGCAGGAGCACTGGCACGGCCTGATCGGACTGGTGTTGCGCGACGCCTCGCCCGCGACGTCCGCCGCCGACGCCGTCGCCGACTGGCTGACCGAACACACCACCGCCGCGGACCGCCTGGCCCAGATGCTCGGCGAGCTGCGGAGCCACGACCGCGTGGACAACTCGAGCATCTGCGTCATCGACGCCGAACTGTCGCTCGCGCTCACCCGCTGCTAACCGAACCACATTTCACGAATCCGTCAGCACTTCAACCAAAGGAGCTCGAAAGTGCCTACTCTCCAACGTGATGTCGCCATCGTCGGCGCCGGCCCGTCCGGCCTGGCCGCAGCCACCGCGCTGCGCAAGGCGGGGCTGTCCGTCGCGGTCCTGGAGGCGCGCGACCGCGTCGGAGGTCGGACCTGGACCGACACCATCGACGGCGCGATGCTGGAGATCGGCGGCCAGTGGGTCTCCCCCGACCAGACGACGCTCATCTCCCTGCTCGACGAACTCGGACTCGAGACGTTCGACCGGTACCGCGAGGGTGAATCCGTCTACATCTCCGCCGCCGGCGAACGCACCCGCTACACCGGCGAATCCTTCCCCGTCGACGAGACGACCCGCAAGGAGATGGACCGGCTGATCCAGATCCTCGACGACCTCGCCGCGCAGGTCGGCGCCGAGGAGCCCTGGGCGCACCCGCTGGCCCGCGAACTGGACACGATCTCGTTCAAGCACTGGCTGATCGAGCAGTCCGACGACGCCGAGGCCCGCGACAACATCGGCCTGTTCATCGCAGGCGGCATGCTGACCAAGCCCGCTCACTCGTTCTCGGCGCTGCAGGCGGTGCTGATGGCCGCGTCCGCCGGATCGTTCTCGCACCTGGTGGACGAGGACTTCATCCTCGACAAGCGCGTCATCGGCGGCATGCAGCAGGTGTCGATCCGGATGGCCGCCGCCCTCGGCGACGACGTCTTCCTGAACGCGCCGGTGCGCACCGTCCAGTGGAGCGAGGACGGCGCAGTCGTGCTGGCGGACGGGGACATTCGTGTGGAGGCGGCCCGCGTCGTGCTCGCCGTCCCGCCGAACCTGTACTCCCGCATCTCCTACGACCCGCCGCTGCCGCGCCGCCAGCACCAGATGCACCAGCACCAGTCGCTGGGACTCGTCATCAAGGTGCACGCCGTGTACGAGACCCCGTTCTGGCGTGAGGACGGCCTCGCAGGCACCGGATTCGGCGCGTCCGAGGTCGTCCAGGAGGTGTACGACAACACCAACCACGAGGACAGCCGGGGAACCCTCGTCGCGTTCGTGTCGGACGAGAAGGCCGACGCGATGTTCGAACTGAGCGAGGAGGAGCGTCGCGCCACCATCCTCGGTTCGCTCGCCCGCTACCTCGGACCGAAGGCCGCCGAGCCGGTCGTCTACTACGAGTCCGACTGGGGCTCCGAGGAATGGACCCGGGGCGCGTACGCCGCGAGCTTCGACCTCGGTGGCCTGCACCGGTACGGGAAGGACACGCGGACGCCGGTCGGACCGTTCCACTTCTCCTGCTCGGACATCGCCGCCGAGGGCTACCAGCACGTGGACGGCGCCGTGCGGATGGGTCAGCGCACCGCCGCGGACATCGTCGCCCGCCTCGGAAAGTAGTCCCGTCCGATCATCGCCCGGCAGTCACGACTGCCGGGCGATGATCGCGAGCAGCAGTTCGGCGCGCACCCGCGCCACGTCCAGCCGGCAGTCGATCAACGACTCGATGCGCGCCATGCGGCTGCGCAGGGTGTGCCGGTGCACGCCCATCGCCGCGGCCGCCGACTCCCAGTGCCCGTTCGCCTCGAGGAACGCCCGCAGCGATCCCAGCAGTTCCGTGCCGTTGGTGCGGTCGTAGTCGTCGATCGGCGCGATCATCGTGTCCGCCAGGGAGTTCAGCACCTCCCGCGTCGAACTGAAGGCGAGTAGCGCGCTACCGGTCAGCGCCGCGAACTCCAACGGCTCGGCCCCCGCCTCGGCGGCCGACGCGGCGAGCTGGGACTGTTCGATGGCCGCCACCAGACCGGCGACCTCCCGCTTCCCGCTCAGCCCCGCACGGATCGCCTTCCGCGCCGGCCCGGACAGCCCGCGCAGCATCGCCCGCGCGAAGTCCACGTCGTCGGTTCCCCGCAGCAGAACCGTGACCCGCGTGTCGTGACGGCGCGAGAAAAGTTGCCGTCCGGCCTTGTTCATGGCGACCGCGACCGCCGACTCCACCCGTTCCGCGAGCGCCGGCGTCTCGGCTACGACCGTGAGTCCGCGGACCATCCCGTCCGCGTCCGCGGCATGCCGGATCTGCGACCAGGCGGGCGCGAGGTCGCGGTCCTCGGTGAGCAGCAGGCCGAGGGCGTGCGAGTTGAGCCGGTTCTGTGCGGTCCGGAGCCGCACCGGCTTCTCGAAATCCAAGGCGAGCAACGAGTTCGCGTGACCGAGCAGGATCTGGTCGACGTGGCTGAGCGCGGTGGGGCTGATCACGGCGAGGTGTCCGTGCGGTGTGCTGCCGACGCTGATCTGCTGAACGGTGATCGACGCACCCGACCGTGCCAGCGACACGCTGCTCGACGCCCCGCCGGTGCCCGCCTCCAGCACTTCCCGCAGTTCCCCGATCACATCCTCCGCGGGCTGCGCCGGATGAGACTCCAGCACCCGGCCGGACAGGTCGAGGAGCAGGACTGTGGCCGACGTGGCGACGGCCAGCTCGCGGACGGTGGCGCCGGTGCCGCCCTGGATGACGGCGCGGGTCATCCGCGGTTGGGCCCGGGACGCGCGCAGCACCGCCTCGTACTCCTGCTCCGCGAGTCGGTTCATGACCCTCTTGACCACGGCCGCGAACGGTGTCGGCAACGGCACCTCGAGCAGCGGCAGCCCGATCTCGTCGGCGACGGCCACCAGGTCCTCGGGGACCTCCGGATGCGAGAGACCGGTGCCGAACCCGACCGCCGCCACCCCGGCGTCACCGAGGCCGCGCAGGTATCGGGCCCGGTCGGCGGCGGTCAGCGGAAGCCGGATGCCGGTGGTGAGGAGCAGTTCTCCGCCGGAGAGCCACCGGAAGGGATCTTGAAGTTCGGTGGTGTGGGCGAACGTGATCTCGTTGCCGAGGCCGGCGGCACCACCCTTCAGCTCGAGAGCCAGGTCCGGCTGGGACAACATCCAGCGAACGGGAACGGTCATGTCGGCTCCTGCGCATTGCGGTCGGGTCCGTGCCACCCTGACCGGTCGGGATCGGGATAGCGCTGGACAAGTTGGCCAGCGGAGCACGGACGACTACTCCATTGTGTCAGACGTCGACCCTCGGGCAACGCCGAAACCCCACATTAACGAATTGAGTTCGTTTGACCCCTTGCGTAGAGAACGCGCTCTCCGCATACTTAACGAATCCCATTCGCTAAGTGACCCACGTCTCACGCGGGCGCCACCCGAGACACGGAGTTGTCGTTGACCCACCCCAGGAACCCCACGTGACCGCCGCCGTCCGCGTCCCACTGACACTCGGCCGCGGTATCGCCACGTTCAGCGTCTTCGTCGTCGGCTACATCACGGCCAATCTGATCCCGCTCATGATCATCGCGATGGTGGACGATCTCGGCATCACCCAGACCGTCGCCGGCGCCGTCCTCACCGGCTCCCTGCTGGCCACCGCGCTCGTCTGCCTCGCGACCACCCGGTGGGCGGCGGGCCGCTCGCGCCACCTGCTCGGCCGCGTCAGCCTCGTCGTGATGGCTGCGGGATTCGCCGTCGCCGCCACCGTCCACTCGGCCCCGATCGCGTGTGTCGCGATCATCGTCGGCGGGATCGGTGCCGGCGGCGCGGTCGCGGTCGGCGGGGCGGCCCTGGCCGCGCTGAACAATCCGAACCGGGTGTCCGGGATCAACGGGCTCGTCAACCGCACCGCGGTCACCGGGATACTGGCACTGATCCCGATCCTCGGCCTGCACATGACCAATGCCTTCGGGATCGTCGCGGTGCTGGCGCTGGCGACGGTGTTCACGATCACCTGGTTGCCGTCCGCCCCCGCCGTCGAGGACGACTCGGCGAGCACCGCGCACACGGCGACCCCGTTGCCCGAGGGCGTCACCGAGAAGAAACTGGCCGTCGCCGGCTCCACCCTGCTCGTGCTCTTCGCGATCTGGGCGATCGGCGAGGACTCGCTGTGGGCGGTGTCCGGCATCATGGGCGCCGAACACGCCGCCCTGACGGAACAGCAGATGGGCCTGGCCCTCAGCCTCTCCACCGCGGGCGGCATCGGCGCCGCCCTCGTCCTGACCGCGCTCGGGTCACGCCTCGGACGCACCGTCCCCACCGCCGTGCTCCTCGTGCTCGGCGCCGCCCTCAAACTGGGCTCGTGCCTGGCCACCGATTCGACGACGTATCTGGCGCTCATCATCGCCTGGAACACGGTGTACGCCGCGGCCTTCATCTACGTCGTCGCCATCGCGGCCGCGCTGGACTCGTCCGGCCGCTGGTCCGCCCCGCTCCTCGGAACGTATCTGGTGGGGTCCGCGTTCGCCCCGCTCTTCGGCACCCTCGTGACCGGCGCAGTCGGCTACGTCGCGTTCGGCTTCGTCCTCGCGGGAATCAGCCTCGTCCTGCTCGTGCCGATCGTGTCGATCGCTCGCCTGTCGACGCGCACCGAGCGCGCGTCCGCGTCACCCGGACAGGATCCCACTGCCCGGTACACCACTTCGGTCGTCGTCTGACGGAAAGAGAGAACACCATGAACACCGACACGGCGACCCACTACCGCGGCGGCCGGATCTTCACCGCCGCCGAACCCGCCTGGGCCGAGTCGATGATCGTCGAGGGCGATCGCCTCACCTACGTCGGCGACACCGCGACCGCCGACACGCTGTCCGGCGACGCCCGCGTCGTCGAACTCGGCGGTGCCTTCGTCCTGCCCGGCTTCATCGACGCCCACACCCACCTGCTGATGATGGGCCAGGCCCTCCAGAAGGTGGACCTGCAGAGCGCCGCCGATCTGAACGACATCCAGGACCGCATCCGACGGTTCGCCGCCGAGAACCCGGACGCACCCCGGCTCCTGGGACGCAGCTGGCTGTTTTCGGCACTCGCCGGGCACCCGCCGACGCGGCAGATGATCGACGCCGCCGAGGCCGACCGTCCCGTGTACCTCGATTCCAACGATGTGCACTCGGCGTGGGTGAACACGGCCGCGCTCCGCGAACTCGGCATCGACGCGGACACCCCCGACCCGATCGGCGGCCGGATCGAGCGCGATCCCGTCACCGGCGAGGCCACCGGCATGCTCTACGAGACGGCGGTGACCCAGATCGTGTGGCCCGCCCTCGCGAAGCTGGTCAGCGACACCGAGCGGGACGTCGCCCTCGCGGCAGCCTTCGAGCAGTATCTGACGGACGGCGTCACCGGGGCGGTCGACATGGCGCTCGGCGCGGACGAGCTCGAGGCGCTCGAACGCACACTGGCCGCCGGCGGCGACACGCTGCCGCTCCGGGTGGCCGGGCACTGGCTGATCGAACGAACCGATTCAGACGAGGAGAACGTCCGCCAGGTGCACGAGGCGGTGGAGCACCAGAGACGACTGCAGGGTCCGTGGCTGCGGATGGCCGGGATCAAGATCATCATCGACGGCGTCATCGACAGCTGCACCGCGGCGATGAAGGAACCGTACTCGGACGGCACGAACGCCGAACCGATCTGGGATCTCGCCTCGCTGGCACCGGTGGTCGTCGCGGCGGATGCCGCCGGCCTCCAGGTGGCCCTGCACGCGATCGGCGACGAGGCGTCGGAGATCGCGCTTGCCGCGCTCGAACAGGCGATCGCCGCCAACGGGATTCGCCCGCGCCGGCACCGGATGGAGCACCTGGAGACGATCACGAAGGACAACGTGCAGCGGCTTGCGCGCCTCGGCGTCGTCGCGTCGATGCAGCCGGTCCATGCCGATCCGGCGATCCAGGACAATTGGCGGGCGATGCTGGGCGACCATCGGGTCGAGCGGGCGTTCCCGTGGCCCGAGATGACCGCCGCGGGCGCCGTCCTCGCGCTGGGGTCCGACGCCCCCACGGCGCCGCATCCCCCGCTGCCCAACATGTACATCGCGACGACGCGCAAGTCCGCGATCGATCCGGCGCTCGCACCGAACCTGCCCGAGTACGCACTGCCGATGGCGGACGCGCTCGCGCACGCCACCCGCGACGCCGCCTACTCGTGCCGCTGGGACGATCTCACCGGTCAACTGGTGGCGGGCAAGGCCGCCGACTTCGTGGTCCTCGACGGGGATCCGTTCACCGCGGGCGCCGATTCCCTGCTCACCGCGCGGGTGCAGCTGACCGTGGTGGCCGGCTCGGTGCGCCACGAGGCGGAGGTGGCAGGCAGCCACCCGGGGTAGCCGACCCGGTCAGTCCCGTTCGGCTGCGGCGTCTTCCGTGACGCCGCAGCCGATCTGTTCACAGAACCCCAGCATCGCCGTGCGCGCGGTCTCGACGGTGATGAGACTGTTTCCCCCGACGATGTGCAGCCCGTACGCGTCTTCGAGGGCCACCAGATTCATTGCCGCCTGGTCGATGTCGCCGCGCACGGCGAACTCCCCCGCCGCGTGCCCGTCGCCGAGGATGGCGCGGTACGTCGCGAGCTGCCGCAGATACATCTTCTGGACCAGTTCGTCGTGCAGCGCCGAAGTGCCTGTCATGAAATCGAATTCGTACAGCAGCCGCATCAGGGTGTCGTCGGGACCGCTCGGCAGCCCGGAGTCGATGGCCGCCCGCAGCTTGGCGGCGTACGACGACTGCGCGGCCACCGCCTCGTCGCGCAGGTCGCAATAGCGCTCGGTGCCCGCCCGGTGGGCCTCGACGAGAAGCGAATCCAGATCGTCGAAATAGTAGAGCAGCGCGCCGCGCGTCAGGCCCGCGCGTTTCGCGACATCGGTCAGGGACAGCGACCTGAGCCCGTGCGCGGATCCCGCCTGGAGTGTCGCCTCGATGAGCTCGGAACGCCGCTGTTTCTGAGTGTTCGGTCGCGCCATGCCGTTGACACTAGCCGACGTGATCTGTGACACTCGGCCCAGTTGTTTGACGGAACCGTCAAAAAACTATTTCGCCCCTCTTCCTCCCCGAACGGACAGCTCATGGACCAGACCGCCCGGCCACCCACCGCCACTCCCCCCGCCGCACCCGGCACCTACGAGGCTTCGCTCTCCCGGAGCATCGGCGTCGGCGGAAACATCCTGATCACCCTGTCGTCGATCTCGCCGGCGTCGAGCGTCTTCATCCTCGGCGGCTCGGCGCTCGCCCTGTTCGGCACCGGCGTGTTCTGGGCATTCCTCATCGCCGGCATCGTGAGCATTCTCATCGCCTTCTGCTACGCCGAACTCGCCTCCGCGTATCCCGTTGCCGGCGGCGACTACTCGCTCGTGTCGCGGGCACTCGGACCGGCCTTCGGCGTCGCCACGTTCTTCATCAGTCTCATCTCCCTGCCGCTGATCATCGCCGTCTTCGCCCTCGGGGTCGCCGACTACCTGGGCGTCGCGATCCACGGCCTGTCCCCGCAGCAGACCGCGCTCGTCGTGGTCGTGATCACCACCGTGACCGCATGTTTCGACATCCGCACCAACGCGTGGCTCACCGGGGTCTTCCTGGGCGTCGAGATGGCGGCGCTGGCTCTGCTCACCGTCCTCGGTTTCGTCCACATGGAACGGCCACTGACCAGCCTCCTCAGCCCGGAGGTTCTCGATCCGAGCACCGGCAACCTCGCACCACTGGCGATCTCCGGACTGATGCTGGCCGTCACCCAGGGGATCTTCGCGTACAACGGGTACGGCGGCGCCGTCTACTTCGCCGAGGAGACCAAAAACGCCGCCCGCTCGATCGCGAAGGCAGTGATCTGGAGCGCCGTCATCACCGTCGCCACCGAACTCGTCCCGCTCATCGCGATCCTGGTGGGCGCCCGCTCGCAGACCGAACTCTTCGGCTCCAGCCTTCCCGTCGAGGCATTCCTCACCGAACGCGCCGGTCACGCCGTCGCCATGGTGGTCCTGCTCTCGATCGCCCTCGCCGTGATCAACGCGATCATCGCGATCACGCTGCAGGCAGGCAGGCTTCTCTACGCCGCCGCTCGGGATCGCGCTCTCCCGGAGACCGTCTCCGCGCCGCTGCAGACCGTCAGCACCAAGGGCCGCGTCCCCGTCCTCGCCACCGTCGTGATGGGCGCCATCGCGTTCGCCGCGTGCTTCGTCCCGCTGGACGTCCTGCTCACCGCCACCGGGTCGACCCTGACGTTCACGTACCTGTTCATCGCGCTGGCCGCGATCAACCACCGCCGCGGCGGCACCACCCGAACCGGCTACCGCATGCCGTTGTGGCCGCTGGCCCCGGGAATCTGCATCGCCGCGCTCGGCCTCGTCTTCGTCGTCACACTGCTCGACCCGGAGCAGTGGCTCAGCCTCGGCATCTCCCTCGGACTCGTCACCGCCGGCTTCGTCTACTTCGCCCTGTACCTGCGACCACGCAAGAACACCCACCTGCTGTTGCTGAACGCCGCCCCCGAGGAGAACTGCTGATGCTCGACCTGCTTCTGACCAACGGCATCGTGCGAACGTTCGACACCACCGGCCGGGCCGAGGCCGTCGGCATCGCGGACGGCCACATCAGGTACGTCGGGACCACCGAGGACGCCCCCGCCGCCCGGCGCACCATCGACCTGCACGGCCGGTTGCTCACCCCCGGCATCATCGACAGCCACAACCACCTGCTCCTCGGATTCGATCCCGACGCCGTGAGCCTCGAAGGCGCACCCGACCTCACCGAGGTCCGGCGACGGATCGGCGCGCACGCGGCCGCCCGCCCCGACCTCGACTGGATCTGCGCCGAGAACGCCGTCTACTCCGTGGTGACCGGGCGCCGCCCGAACGCCGCCGACCTGCGCGGCCTCACGGACCGTCCGGTCTTCATCACCACCTACGACCAGCACTCGGTGTGGCTGAACGACGCCGCGCTGCGGGTCCTCGGAATCGACCGCGGCACCCACATTCCCTGGGGGCGGCCGGAATTCGATGATGACGGTGTCCCCACCGGCTGGGTCACGGACTTCTACACCAGCGCGATGACGCGGGCCGGTCTGGCCGGTCTGCAACGCGACATCCCGATGTACTCCCCCGACCGCCGCTTTCGGCGCATCACGTCCAGTCTGGAGATGGCGACCGCGAGCGGCATCACCACCGTCGTCGAACCTCAGGTACCGCTGGCCGAACTCGATCTGATGTACCGGGCCCGCGCCGAGGGACGGATGAACTCGCGGGTGATCACCGCCCTGTTCCACCCGGTCGGCGCCGACGCCGCGTTCCGCCGGGACCTGCGGGAGGCCGTCGACGGCGCACCCGTCGACGACATGCTCCGGCTCGGACCGGTGAAGCTGTACGCCGACGACGTGATCGAGCCGCATACCGCGGCCATGCTGTCCGACTACGCGAACCGGCCGGGGCACCGCGGCGCGCCCAGCCTGCCGCCGCAGGAGTTCACCGCGATGCTCACCGAACTCGACCGCCTCGGCTTCCAGACACACACCCACGCGACCGGCGACTGGGGTATTCGGCTGGCGCTCGACTCGATCGAGCACGCCGGCCGCGTGAACGGGACGGCCGACCGGCGGCACGGCATCGTCCACGTCGAATGCCTCCACCCCGAGGACCTTCCCCGGTTCCGGAAGCTCGGCGTGGTCGCGGCGATGCAGCCGCGGCACTGCTCGCCGGACCTCGTCGCGGGAACGTGGATGGAGAACGTCGGCGAGGACCGGTGGGACCGGGCGTGGCGGTTCCGCTCGCTCGCCGAGTCGGGGGCGGCGCTGGCGTTCTCCAGCGACTGGCAGGTCGGGGAGATGGATCCGCTCGTCGGCCTGTACTCCGCCCTCACCCGCTCGGGCCTGGACGGCCGGACCGACTGGACTCCGCGCGAACGGATGGACCTGGATTCGGCGTTGCGGGCGTACGCACGCGGCGGCGCGTGGGCGTGGCACGCCGAGGACGAGCTCGGAGTGATTCGTCCGGGTGCCCGCGCCGACCTGGTCGTCTGGTCGGCGGACCTCTACACGCTCGAGCCCGGGCAGCTGCTGGACCAGCGGGCCGACCTCACCCTCGTCGGCGGCGCGATCGTGCACGACGCCGCCTCCGCGCGCGCCGTTGCGGACGTGCCGTTCGCCGGCTCCGGCGCGGCCGGCCACACCTGCTCGCACGGGTGACGCCGGATTGGACAACTCGGCGCGGCGGGGGGCGCGTCTTTCACCATTTTGTCAGCTGCCCCTCGCTTGTGAGGCAGCGCACACTTGTTTTCAGACAACTCCGGACCCCGGTCGGACTGTTCGACCGACGGTCCATTCCGAACCACGAGTTTCGACCCACGAGTTTCGACCCCACGAGAGGAACCGGTACGAATGTCGATCGACGTACTCGAGAACTACATCAACGGTGAGTTCGTCGCCTCATCCGCGACAGAGACGCTGGACTTGATCAACCCCGTGGACGAGAGCGTCGTCGGGCGTGCGCCCGTCTCCACCAAGGCCGACGTGGACGCCGCCGTCGAGGCAGCCGAGCGGGCCTTCGTCTCGTGGGGCAAGACCACCCCGAGCGTGCGCCAGACCGCGTTGCTGAAGCTCGCCGACGCGATCGAGGCGCACAGCGACGAACTCGTCGAGGCGGAGTGCCGCAACACCGGGCAGCCCAAGCAGGTCATCGCCGACGAAGAGATCAAGGTGGGCGCCGATCAGCTCCGCTTCTTCGCGGGTGCGGCCCGGATGCTCGAAGGCAAGGCCGCCGGCGAGTACATGGACGGCTTCACGTCCTACGTGCGCCGCGAGCCGATCGGTGTCGTCGGTCAGGTCACCCCGTGGAACTACCCGTTCATGATGGCGCTGTGGAAGATCGGCCCCGCGCTCGCGGCAGGCAACACGATCGTGCTCAAGCCCAGCGACACCACCCCGAACAGCACGCTCGTCCTGGCCCGGCTGACCAAGGGGATCCTGCCGGACGGCGTCTTCAACGTCGTCCTCGGCAACGGTGAGACCGGCGCCACCCTCGTGGAGAACCCGGCCCTCGGACTGGTGTCGATCACCGGATCCGTTCGCGCCGGTATCGCCGTCGCGGTCTCCGCCGCACGCCAGCTCAAGCGCGCCCACCTCGAACTGGGCGGCAAGGCCCCCGCCATCGTCTTCGGTGACGTCGACATCGAGAAGACCGCGAGCGGCATCGCCGAGGCCGCCTTCTTCAACGGCGGCCAGGACTGCACCGCCGCCACCCGCGTCCTCGTCCACGAGTCCATCCACGACCAGCTCGTCGACGCACTCGTACGCAAGGCCGAGACGCTCAAGCCCGGCCTGCCGGACGACCCGGACACGTTCTACGGTCCGCTCAACAACGTCAACCACTTCAACGCGGTCAGTTCCAAGATCGCCGCGCTCCCCACCTCGGCCAAGATCGTCACCGGCGGAAAGCGTTCGGGAGAGCAGGGATTCTTCTTCGAACCCACCGTGATCACCGGCGTCGACCAGCGCGACGACATCGTGCAGGAGGAGACGTTCGGTCCCATCCTCACCGTGCAGAGCTTCTCCGACGAGAAGGAGGCCGTCACCCTCGCCAACGACGTCCGGTACGGTCTGGCGTCGAGTGTGTGGACCAACGATCACGGCGTCACGCAACGGCTCTCGGCCGCACTCGATTTCGGTGCCGTCTGGATCAACTGCCACATCCCGCTCGTCGCCGAGATGCCGCACGGCGGATTCAAGTACTCCGGCTACGGCAAGGACCTCTCCGGCTACGGCGTCGAGGACTACACCCGCATCAAGCACGTCATGAGCTCCAACGACTGACGTCGCCCACCCCCTACCCATCCACGTCACGACCCTGAGGACTGCACCATCATGAACGACATCCAGTACCGGCTGCCGCAGAAGCGCGCCCTGGTCACCGAGCTCCCCGGCCCGAAGTCGGCGGCCCTCACCGCACGCCGCCGCGCCACCGTGGCCGCGGGCGTCGGCTCCAGCGTCCCCGTGTACGCAGCGGATGCCGACGGTGGTGTGGTCGTCGACGTCGACGGCAACTCCCTGATCGACCTCGGCTCGGGAATCGCGGTCACCAGCGTGGGCGCGTCCGATCCGGCTGTCGTCGAGGCGGTCCGGGAGCAGGTCGGGCACTTCACCCACACCTGTTTCATGGTCACCCCGTACGAGGGCTATGTCCGCGTGGCGGAGGAGCTCGCCGCCCTCACCCCGGGCGACCACGAGAAGCGCACCGTCCTGTTCAACTCGGGCGCGGAGGCGGTGGAGAACGCGATCAAGGTCGCTCGCCTCGCCACCGGCCGCGACGCCGTCGTCGCGTTCGATCACGCCTACCACGGTCGGACGAACCTGACGATGGCCCTCACCGCCAAGTCGATGCCCTACAAGGCTCACTTCGGTCCGTTCGCGCCCGAGGTGTACCGGCTCCCCATGTCCTACCCCTACCGGGACCAGGACGGACTGACCGGCGAGCAGGCCGCCCAGCGCGCCATCAGCCAGATGGAGAAGCAGATCGGCGCCGATTCACTCGCGGCGATCATCATCGAACCGATCCAGGGCGAGGGCGGATTCATCGTTCCCGCCGAGGGATTCCTTCCCACCCTGGTGAACTGGGCCCGCGCCAACGGCGTCGTGTTCATCGCCGACGAGGTGCAGACCGGGTTCTCCCGCACCGGCGCCTGGTTCGCCTGCGAGCACGAGGAGATCGTCCCGGACATCATCACGATGGCCAAGGGCATGGCGGGCGGCATGCCGCTGTCCGCGATCACGGGCCGCGCCGAACTCCTCGACAAGGTGCACCCCGGCGGTCTGGGTGGCACGTACGGCGGCAACCCCGTCGCGTGTGCCGCCGCACTCGCCGCGATCGACAGCATGCGGAAGTTCGACCTGCCCGCTCGCGCACAGCACATCGGCGACCTGGCCCTGCCGCGGCTGAAGGCCCTGGCCGCCGACGTCGGCGTCATCGGTGACGTGCGTGGACGCGGCGCGATGCTCGCGATGGAGTTCGTCAAGCCCGGCACCGACGAGCCGGACGCCGAACTGACGAAGGCGATTGCCGCACATGCGCTCGAACAAGGTGTCATTCTGCTGACGTGCGGTACCTACGGAAACGTCATCCGACTGCTTCCGCCGCTGGTGATCAGCGACGACCTGCTCGACGACGCCCTGACCGTCATCGAGCAGATCGTGCGCTCGCTCGTCTGACCCGTGCGCCTTTTCGGTAGTCACCGCTACCGAAAAGGCGCACGAGCACGAAGTGCCCACCCCACGACCAGAGGAGACACCATGACCCGGACGACCACCGGCACGTTCCATCCTCTGGACCCGTTGGGGGCGGACGAATTCGCGAAGGCGGCGGCCGTCCTCGCCCGGGAACACGGGGTCGGGGACGGCTGGCGGTTCGCGTCGATCGAACTGGCCGAGCCGGCCAAGGCCGAGGTGTCGGCGTTCGACACGTTGGGCGCCGTCCCGGACCGCCGGGCCGTCGTCGTGTGCTTCGACCGCAGCAGCGGAGACACCTACAAGGCGCTCGTCTCGCTCACGGAAGACAACGTGGTCTCCTGGGAGCACATCCCGGACGTCCAGGCGAATTTCACCGTGGACGAATGGGAAGAGGCGGACGCCTTCCTCCGCGGGCACCCGGACGTGATCGCGGCGCTCGCGAAGCGCGGGATCACCGACATGAGCCTGGTGTTCATGGACGTGTGGACGTACGGCGACGCGGTGACCCCGGAAAAGTACAAGGGACGCCGGCTCGGCTGGTCGGACACCTGGGTGCGGGCGGCCGAGGGCGCCAACCCGTATGCGGGCCCGGTCAACGGTTTCCACTGCGTGATCGACGTCAACAAGATGGAACTGCTCGAGATCGAGGACACGTTCAGCGTCGAACGTCCCGAGGTCATGGGCGAGTACGTGCCCCGGCACATCCCGGAACGGATCCGCGACGCGAGCACCCGGCCGCCGTTGACACCGTTGGACATCGTCCAGCCGGAGGGACCGTCGTTCACGCTCGAGGGCAACAAGCTCGAGTGGCAGAACTGGTCGCTGCGGGTGGGGTTCAACTACCGCGAGGGCATGACCCTGCACGCGGTGACGTACAACGACAACGGCCGGGTGCGCTCGATCGCGAACCGGATGTCGTTCGCGGAGATGGCGGTGCCGTATCGCGACACCAGCACCGATCACTACCGCCGCACCGCCTTCGACATCGGCGAGTGGGGCATCGGGTTCATGACCACGTCGCTGACCCTGGGCTGCGACTGCCTCGGTGAGATCCGGTACCTCGACGCCGTCCTCCACGACAGCCACGGTGTGCCGTACACGATCGAGAACGCGATCTGTATCCACGAGGAGGACAACGCCGTCCTCTGGAAGCACGTCGACCACGACGCGGGCGCCGAGGTGCGCCGCATGCGGCGGCTGACGGTGTCGACACACGTGACGGTCGCGAACTACGAATATCTCGTGTACTGGCGGTTCTACCAGGACGGCAACATCGAGTGCGAGGTCCGCGCCACCGGGATCATGGTGGTCAGCCACTTCCCCGAAGGCGGGGAGCACCCCAGCGGGACGCTCGTCGACAACCGCACGTACGCGCCGTTCCACCAGCACTTCCTGGTCGCCCGCCTCGATCTCGACGTGGACGGCACCGAGAACACGGTGTACGCGACCGAGACCGAGGTGGTGCCGATGGGCCCGGACAACCCTCTGGGTCTGGCGCTGCGCCAGAAGAACACGCCGCTGCGCACCGAACACGAAGGCCGCCAGGACTTCGACTGGCAGAGCCAGCGGGCGTGGAAGGTGGTCAACGACAACACGACCACCGGGCTCGGCACCGCCCCCGCCTACAAGCTCGTTCCCGGCGGCGCGATACCGTCGATGTTCGACCCGGCGTCGCCGATCTTCCAGCGCACCGGTGCGATCGGCCACACCGTCTGGGTGACACCCAACTCACCCGACGAGCGCTGGCCTGCTGGGGAATTCGTGAACCAGAGCAAGGTCGATCACGGACTTCCCGCCTGGACCGAGGCAAACCGCCCGATCGAGAACACCGACGTGGTGCTCTGGTACACGTTCGGTATCCACCACATTCCCCGGCCGGAGGACTGGCCGATCATGCCTGCGGACACCGTGTCCTTCTGGCTGAAGCCGGCCGGATTCTTCGACCGCAACCCCGCCCTCGACGTCGCCCCCACCCCGGAGGCGTGCGATCACCACCATTCCCACCACGAGGACTCCGATGACTGATTTCGAACGGCTCCGCGCCACCCTGCCCACCGGTCTGTGGATCGACGGCGCCCAGACCGACCCGATCGACGGCGGCACGTTCCCGGTCTACGACCCGGCCACCGGAACCCTCATCGCCGACGTCGCCGATGCCGGCGGCAAGGACGCGATGCGCGCACTGGACTCCGCCGCGGCGGTCCAGGAGGAATGGGCGGCGACCGCGCCGCGGCAGCGGTCGATCATCCTGCGCTCGGCGTGGGAGAAGGTCATCGAGCGCACCGACGACCTCGCGCTGCTGATGACGATGGAGATGGGCAAGGCACTGCCGGAAAGCCGCGGCGAGGTGAACTACGGCGCCGAGTTCCTGCGCTGGTTCAGCGAGGAAGCCGTCCGCATCCAGGGCCGCTACACCACGTCACCGTCGGGCAGCGGACGGATCATGGTCACCAAGGTCCCGGTCGGACCCACCCTGGCCGTCACGCCGTGGAACTTCCCCCTCGCGATGGGCACCCGCAAGATCGGCCCCGCGCTCGCCGCCGGCTGCACGATCATCGTCAAGCCCGCCGAGGACACCCCGCTCACCATGCTGCTGCTCGCCGAGATCTTCGCCGAGGCAGGCCTGCCCGCCGGTGTTCTGTCGGTGCTGCCCGCGTCGAACGCCGCCGCCGTCACCGAACCACTGCTCGCGGATCCGCGGCTGCGGAAGGTGACGTTCACCGGATCCACCCGGGTCGGCAAGATCCTCATCGAGCAGTCCGCCCAGCAGGTTCTGCGCACCTCGATGGAACTCGGCGGCAACGCCCCGTTCGTGGTCTTCGACGACGCCGACATCGACGCCGCGGTCGAGGGCGCGATGGCCGCGAAGATGCGCAACGGCGGCGAGGCCTGCACCGCCGCCAACCGCCTGATCGTGGCCAACTCCGTGCGCGAGGAATTCACCACCAAGCTCACCGACCGGATCGCCGCACTCACCGTCGGACCGGGCAGCGAAGACGGCACCAACGTCGGCCCCCTCGTCAACGAGAAGCAGCGCCGCAACGTGGCGTCCCTCGTCGACGACGCCGTCGCCGCGGGCGCCCGGGTCCGCACCGGCGGCAAGTCCGTCGACGGTCCCGGCTACTTCTTCGAGCCCACCGTCCTCGACGAGGTGCCCGCGAACGCGCGCATCGTCCGCGAGGAGATCTTCGGACCCGTCGCCGCGATCACCGGTTTCGACACCGAGGCCGAGGGCGTCGCCGCCGCCAACGACACCGAATACGGTCTCGCCGCGTACATCTACACACAGAACGTCGACCGTGCGTTCCGCGTCGCCGACAAGCTCGAGAGCGGCATGGTCGGCGTCAACCGCGGAGTGATCTCCGACGTCGCCGCGCCGTTCGGTGGAGTCAAGCAGTCCGGACTCGGCAGCGAAGGCGGCACCGAAGGCATCGAGGAGTACCTCGAGACCAAGTACGTCGGCTTCGCGTAAACCACCCGCCCCGAGACAGATCGGAACCGTCACCATGCGTTTGGTCGTTGGATATCTCGCCACCCCCAGCGGGGAGGACGGTCTTGCCCTCGGGGCGCAGCTCGCCCGCAGTCTCGGCGCACAGCTCGACATCTGCATGGTGCTCCCGCCGGACCGCACGGTCCCGGCGAGAGTTCCGGCAGAAACCGGCTACGACGACATCCTCGCCTCCCGTGCCCAGCGCTGGCTGGACGAGGCGAAGTCGTCGGTGCCGAGCGACATCGACGTGGACGTCCACCTGAGCTTCCACGAATCGTTCGCGCAGGGTCTCATCGACGAGGTGTCCCGGCTGGGGGCGCAGGCGATCGTCGTCGGCGCCGCCGGGGACGGCCTGCTGGGGCGGCACTCCGTCGGCTCCGTGTCGACGGAACTGCTGCACTCGGCGCACGTTCCGCTGGCCCTCGCACCCCGCGGGGCGCGGCACTCCTCCGCGAAAAAGATCCGCGAGGTCACCTGCGCGCTCGGGACCCGGACCGGGGCCGACGTGCTGCTGCGGACGGCGGTGCGGACGTGCGAGCGGATGCAGACCCCGCTCCGCCTCGTCTCCCTCGTCGCACTCGACCCGCAGAACGACCTCCGCGATCACCGGGACACCCCCGACGACATCCGCGACCGGGCCGTCGCCCACGCGCAGAGCACCCTCGAAGCAGCGAAATCCGCTCTTCCCGAAGACTTTCCCGTGTCCGTCACGATCGCCGACGGATCCTCCGTGGAATCGGCGGTCCGCACACTCGACTGGCAGGACGGCGACCTCGTCATGGTCGGCTCCAGCCGGCTCGCCCAACCTCATCGACTGTTCCTGGGATCCACCGCGGCCAAGATGCTCCGCGTCCTGCCGGTGCCCATGGTGGTCGTCCCCAAGCAGGAGTTCCCCAACAGTGAGTAAACCGTCCGCGACACCCGCCCCGGATCCACGCTCGTTCCCGACCGGAGGTTCAGACATGACGAACAGCGAAGGCGCACCGCCGTCGGCCGACGGCGCCGTGAGCGCCAAGGGGCTGGCCACCGGCGCGGTCGGGACCTTCTCCGGGGCGATCCTCGGGATCTCCTCCGTGGCACCGGGTTACACGCTGACGGCCAGCATCGGACTGATCGTCGCGGCGGTCGGGTTGAAGATGCCCGCCATCTTCATCGCCGGCTTCATTCCCATGTTCCTCACGGCGTACGCCTACCGTGAGCTCAACTCCGAATCACCCGACTGCGGTGCGTCGTTCACCTGGTCGACCAAGGCGTTCGGTCCGTACGTCGGCTGGATGTGCGGCTGGGGCATGGTGATCGCCACGATCATCGTCCTCTCGAACCTCGCGGCCATCGCGGTCCAGTTCTTCTATCTGTTCATCGCGAAACTGTTCGACGCCCCGAGCATCGCCGACCTCCCCGGCAACAAATTCGTGAACGTCGGGACGACGCTCGTGTTCATCGCCCTGGCCACCTGGATCGCCAGCCGCGGCATCACCACCAGCGAGCGCCTGCAGGTCGCGCTCGTCGGCTTCCAGATGGTGCTGCTCATCGCCTTCGCGGTGGTGGCACTGGTTCACGTCGGCAACGGGTCCGCCCCCGCCGGGCTCTCGTTCGACCTGAGCTGGTTCAACCCGTTCACGGGACTGGCCCTCGGTGCGTTCGTGATCGGCCTGACGGGTTCGATTTTCGCGTTCTGGGGCTGGGACACCTGCCTGACACTGGGCGAGGAGTCGAAGAACCCGAAGAAGACCCCCGGTCGCGCCGGACTGCTGTGCGTCGCGACGATCCTGCTGACCTACCTGCTCGTGTCGGTCGCGGCGATGATGTATGCGGGCGTCGGCGAGGACGGTCTCGGCCTCGGCAACCCGGACAACTCCGAGAACATCTTCGGCGCCCTCGCCGATCCGGTTCTCGGCAACTGGGGCGGCATGCTGCTGTTCCTCGCCGTGTTCGTCTCCTCGGTCGCGAGCCTGCAGACCACGTTCCTGCCCGCCGCGCGCACGATGCTGGCCATGGGCGCCTACGGCGCGTTCCCGAAGAAGCTCGCCGAGGTGTCGCCGCGATTCCTGGTGCCGTCCTACGCGACCGTCGTCGCCGGTGTGGTGACCGCGGTCTTCTACACCGTCGTCACGTTCCTGTCCGAGCGCACGCTGCTCGACACGATCGCCGCGCTGGGCATCATGATCTGCTGGTACTACGGCATCACCGCGTTCGCCTGCGTCTGGTACTTCCGGGGCCGGTTGTTCACGAGCGTGCGCAACGCCGTCTTCCGGTTCGCGTTCCCCCTGCTCGGCGGGCTGATGCTGTTCGCCGTGTTCGTTATCTCGATCGACGAGAGCATGGACCCGGAGAACGCGAGCGGTGCGTCCATCGGCGGAATCGGCCTCGTCTTCTTCCTCGGCTTCGGCATCCTCCTGCTCGGCGCCGTGCTGATGATGGTCATGCGCTTCCGCAGCCCCGCCTTTTTCCGCGGCGAGACCCTCAACCGCGACACGTCCGCGTTGCGGGACGAGGGCGATCTCACGGCTCGATCGGAGCCTGCGCCACCAAGCCCGCGATAAGCGTCCGCAGCCCGAACTCGAATGCTGCATCCGCCCGTCCGGGGTTCGGCCCGGACGTGGCGAGGGCTGCCAGCATGGCCTCGTTCGCCTCCGGCGCCGTCGCCCAGACCACTTCGGGTGCGGCGAGGTCCAGCGCCGACCCCAGCACGAAGCTGTCGACCGTCGTGATGGCGTGCAGAATCTCCTCGGGCGTGAAGCCGCCGTCCGAGAATGCCTGCGCCAGCGCGTTGTACAGCCCGAACGCCACACCGGACTGCACTGTGTGCGCGGTGAACAGAGGAATCAGCCGAGGATGCTCGGCGTAATTGCGCCGATACTCGCGCGCCAGGCCGGCCACCGTCTCGCTCCACTTGCCGTCGGGGTCCGCCACCACGATGCCCGCCATCATGCGGGCACGCATCAGTTCGATGATCTCCGCCCTCCCGGACACGTGGTTGTACAGCGAGGAGGGCCGCACCTTCAGCCGTTCGGCGAGACCCGGCATCGTGAAGTCACCGGTGAGGTCCACCATGCGCATGGCAGCTTCGGTGATGATCTCCGGCGACAGCAGTCGCTGTGATGGCCGTGGCATGGGTGCCCTCCTGGTCGGTGTGTGTCACCGGCGACCAGGGTGGATACCGAAGGAATCGAATTCGTCACGCCCCACCCCTTGATCGCCGAGCATTCACCCACCATACTTAACGAATCCAATTCGTTTTAGGCGCTCGCCGAACCGAACATCCGAGGAAACACAATGTTGACGATTACCGCCCTCACCCCTCCCGAGTCCCTGTCGAGGACGCGCGAGACGGGACGCACCCCGCTCCGTGTCGGTCTCGTCCAGCACCGCTGGCACGAGAACGATCAGGATCTGCGGGCCGAACTCGACGAGGGCATCGCCGCGGCAGCGAAACTCGGGGCGCGCGTGGTGTTCCTCCCCGAACTCACACTGAGCCGCTACCCCGCGTCGACGCCGGGTGGCGACAACCCGGGACGTACCGCCGAGGACCTCCTCACCGGCCCCACGTTCACGTTCGCCGCCAAGGCCGCCGCCGAACACGGCGTCCTCGTCCACGCCTCGCTGTACGAGCGGAACGACACCGAGGACGGCGTGCAATACGAGGACGGACTCGGGTTCAACACGGCCATCCTCGTCGCCCCCTCCGGTGAACTGCTCGCGCGCACCCGCAAGCTGCACATCCCCGTCACCGCCGGCTACTACGAGGACACCTACTTCCGCGGCGGTCCCGCAACCGATCCGTACCCCGTCCACACCGCCGAGGCACTCGGCGGGGCGAAGCTCGGACTGCCGACGTGCTGGGACGAGTGGTTCCCCGAGGTCGCCCGCGCGTACTCGCTCGGCGGCGCCGAGATCCTGGTATACCCCACCGCGATCGGCTCGGAGCCCGACCACCCGCAGTTCGACACCCAGCCGCTGTGGCAGCAGGTGATCGTCGGCAACGGCATCGCGAACGGCACCTTCATGGTGGTGCCCAATCGCCACGGCAGCGAAGGCCTCATCACGTTCTACGGCTCGTCGTTCATCTCCGACCCCTATGGCCGGATCCTCGCGCAGGCCCCGCGCGACGAATCCGCGGTCCTGGTCGCCGACCTCGACCTCCAGCAGCGCGAGGACTGGCTGGCCCTGTTCCCGTTCCTGGCCACCCGCCGCCCCGACACGTACGGCGTCCTCACCGAGCCGGTCGATCACGCCTCCCCGTTCGGGAGGGCCTGATGACCTGGCGCATGCCCGCGGAAGGCGAACTGCACGAACGCACCTGGATGGCCTACCCCAGTGAGGGCTACTCCCTGGGCGACACCGCCGAGGAACACCACGAGGCCCGCACCACGTGGGCCGAGGTGGCGCACGCCGTGGCCCGGTTCGAGCCCGTCACCGTCGTCGTCGACCCCGGACAGGTGTCCGCAGCCAAGGAATACCTGTCCGCCGACATCGACATCGTCGAGGCGCCGCTGAACGACGCCTGGATGCGCGACATCGGACCCACGTTCGTGCTGTCCGAGGACGGACGCCTCGGCGGCGTCGACTGGATCTTCAACGGCTGGGGCGGCCAGGACTGGGCCCAGTGGGACAAGGACTCGAAGATCGGCGCACTGGTCGTCGAGCGGTCCGCGGCGGAACTCGTCGACTCGCCCATCGTCAACGAGGGCGGCGGCATCCAGGTCGACGGCCTCGGCACCGTGCTGGTGACCGAGACCGTGCAACTCGACCCCGGCCGCAACCCCGAACTGTCGAAAGCCGACATCGAGGCCGAGCTCGCCCGGACGATCGGTGCCACGAAGGTCATCTGGCTGCCGCGCGGACTGACCCGGGACCAGGACACGTACGGCACGCGCGGGCACGTCGACATCGTCGCCGCCATCCCGTCACCGGGCGTCGTCCTGGTGCACGACCAGCGCAACCCCGAACACCCCGACTTCGAGGTCAGCAAGGCCGTCATCGACGTGCTGAAGCAGACCACCGACGCCCGCGGTGAGTCGTGGGAGATCATCACCGTCCCCGCGCCGACAGTCCTGCGCGACGAGGAGGGTTTCGTCGACTACAGCTACATCAACCATTTCGTCGTCAACGGCGGCATCATCGCGTGCAGCTTCGACGATCCCGCGGACGAGGAAGCGGTCGCGATCCTGTCGGCCGCCTACCCCGGCCGCACGGTCGTGACGGTCGACGCCCGCCCGCTCTTCGCGCGCGGCGGCGGAATCCACTGCATCACCCAGCATCAGCCCGCCGTGCGCTGACGCACCCGTGAGTACTTGTTAACCGCCCGCGGTTAACAAGTACTCACGGGCTAGCGCCTGCGACGCATGTAGTCGCTGACGACGGCGGCGCCGAGACCGTCCAGCCCGGGCGCCACGACGCGTCCGCCGACCCGCTCGGCCATCCGGTCCACCACCCGCGCGAGGCCGGGATCCTCACCGAGCCGGAAGAACGTGACGTGGGCACCGAGCCGGGCGAGGGTGTCGAGTTCCCGGACCGTCAGACCGAGGGTCCGGGCGCTCGGCGGGTAGTCGAAGTAGGCGAAACCGTCCGGCTCGAGGTGGGCCGTCGGCTCACCGTCGGTGACGATCAGGACCACCGGCTGGGCGTTGGGGTGCCGGCGCAGATGCCGGGCCGCCAGCAGCAGCGCGTGGTGCAGGTTGGTGCCCTGGTCCCAGGCGCCGTCCAGGCCGGCCAGTTCCGAGGGCGTCAGCACCTGCGCGTGCCTGCCGAACGAGATGAGTTGCAGTTCGTCGCTGCGGAATCGGGTGCTCACCAAGTGGTTCAGGGCGAGGGCGGTGCGTTTCATCGGCACCCACCGGCCCTCCATCACCATCGAGAACGACGTGTCGACGAGCAGCGCGACCGCCGCCTGCGACCGCTGTTCGGTCTCCATCACCTCGACGTCCGCCACGGACAACCGGACGGGGACGCGACCGCGCTCGACCGGATCGGACGCCGCCCGCAGCACGGCGTTGGTGATCGTGCGCGTGACGTCCCACGGCTCGGTGTCGCCGAACGCCCATTCGCGGGACGCGCCGGTCGGCTCCCCCATCGCCCCGGCGCGGCGCGTCTCCCGTTGCCCGCCACGCGAAGACAGTTGCTGCGCCACGTCCCGCAGAGCGGTCTGGCCGAGTTGCCGCATCGCCTTGGGCGACAGCCGCCACTGGCCGTCCGCCCCGCGGTCGAAGAAGCCCTGATCGCGCAGGGCCTTCTCGAGTTCGGCGAGGGTCTGGGCATCGGCCGCCGCCTCGTCGCCGAGTTGCCGGGCCAGAGCGTCCGCGTCGATGTCGTCGAGTTGTGCGCCCGCGTACTGCTGCGACAGTTGCTCGGCGAGCGACTCGAGTTCCGCGATGTCCTGCAACGCCCCGGTGCCCTCGCCCAGGCCCATGCCGTCGTCGCCGCGGAACCGCTGCGCGCCCTGCCAGTCCTCGCCGGGGCGCGCGGCCTGCAGATGCTGGTCGAGGCGGTCCAGCTGTCCGATCAGCGACGGATCGCCGAACGCCTGCTGCGCCAGCGCATCCAGTTCGTCGCGCTGCTCCTGCGACAGCGAGTTCCGCAGGCGCTGCGCCGCCGCCGCCCGCTGCGCCAGTGAGTCGAGCAGTTCCTCGACGTTCTGCGGGTTCTCGGGGAAGTACTCCCCGTGCTTGTCCATGAACTCGTCGAACTGTTCCTGCGTGTCCTCGCCACGGGAGTGCTTGTCCAGCAGGTCGTTGAGGTCGGCGAGCATCTCGCGGATGCGTTCGCGGTCCTCTTCCGTGGCACCCTCGAGGGCCTGTTTCATGCCGGCGAACCGCTGGTCCAGCATTTCGCGGCCCAGGAGGTCCCGGATCTTCTCGTAGTCCTCGCGTGCTTCCGAACTGCGCCAGTCGTAGTCGGCGAGTTCCTGCACGGCCTGCGCGGTGGACGACGACAGTTCCTCGAGGCGCATCTCCGAGAAGCGGGCGTCGTCGTCGAGCGCGCGGGCCAGCGTCTTGCGTTCCTCGAGCACCGCGCGGTCGAGGAGTTCCCGGACCTCCTCGAGTGTGCCGTTCAGGTTGTTCCGCTTCAGCAGCTCACGGCGACGCCGATTGGCCTCGGCCGCAAGCTCGTCCAGGCCGCGCATGTCCTTGTTGCCGCGCCGGAGCATCTCGCGCAGCGCCTGCCGCGGCGACGTGCCCGCGAACACGTCGTCGCCGATCGCGGCCAGGGCCTCGCGCAGGTCCACCGGCGGCGCCAGCGGATCACCGCCCTCGTACGGCCCGTACCGCGCGTTGTGCGGTCCGCGCTCCGCCTTGCGGGACATTACGAATACACCGTCTGCCCGTTGATGTCCGGGTTCTTCGAGATCCGCCGCGCCAGGTACAGCCCTTCGAGGGCGAACTCGGCGGCCGCGGCCCGCTCACCGTCGGACTCCGCGCCCAGACGCTCGGCCAGCTCGTCGAGGACCTCGAGTTCGGGCAGCTCGTTCAGCAGCGCCTTCGCCGTGATCCGTTCACCGGTCACCACCGGGTCGCCCTGTTCGACCGCGTCCACGAGTTCCGCCAGGTCGATGCCGCCCAGCCGGGTGCGGACGGTGTCGGCCGTCGCCCGCCGGAGCAGGTGCTCGAGGACCTCGATTTCGCGCCCTTCCTCACCGGATTCGAATTCCACCTTGCCCCGCAGGACGTCGACGACGGTCTCGAGGTCGACCGGCCGCGCGACCGGGTCGGCTTCACCGAGCACGGCGCCGCGATGCACCGCGGCGGCACTGACGGTTTCGGCGCCTGCCACCGCGAAGCGGGCGGACACACCCGACCGCTGATCGACCGACGTCGACTCGCGGAGCAGACGGGTGAACCGGGCCAGGATCTCGAGGAGGTACTCGGGCACCTCCGCGGTGAGATGCGCTTCCTGCAGGATGACCGCGACCTCGTCGTCGAGCCGGGTCGGGTAGTGCGTGCGGATCTCGGCACCGAACCGGTCCTTCAGCGGGGTGATGATGCGACCGCGGTTCGTGTAGTCCTCCGGGTTCGCGCTGGCCACCATCAGGACGTCCAGCGGGAGCCGGAGGGTGTACCCGCGGACCTGGATGTCGCGTTCCTCCATGACGTTGAGCAGCGACACCTGGATGCGTTCGGCGAGGTCGGGCAGTTCGTTGATGGCGACGATGCCCCGGTGCGCGCGGGGAACCAGCCCGAAGTGAATGGTTTCCGGGTCCCCGAGACTCCGGCCCTCCGCCACCTTGACCGGATCCACGTCGCCGACGAGGTCCGCCACCGACGTGTCGGGGGTCGCGAGTTTCTCCGAATACCGCTCGCTGCGGTGCCGCCATGCGACGGGGAGGCTGTCGCCCAGTTCCTGCGCCCGGCGGATCGACGCCGGGGTGATGGGCTCATAGGGATGCTCCCCGAGTTCGGAACCGGCGATCACCGGGGTCCATTCGTCGAGGAGCAGATTGAGGGTGCGGAGGAGGCGGGTCTTGCCCTGACCACGTTCGCCGAGCAATACCACGTCGTGACCGGCGATGAGAGCCCGTTCGAGCTGTGGTTCCACCGTCTCCTCGAAACCGACGATGCCGGGCCACGGATCACGACCGTCGCGTAGGGCCGCGAGCAGATTCTCGCGGATCTCTTCCTTGACGGTGCGTTGAATGTGGCCCGACTCGCGGAGCTCGCCGACGGTGGAAGGTCTGTGTTCCGATGACGTCACCACTCCACGCTACGAGGGTTCGAGCGAATCGGCACGCGGTTAACGCGCGCCGATCCGCCCGGGTCAGTCCTCGCGGCGCAGCGGGAGCAGTTCGCGGACCTTGCGGTCGCGCAGGTACAGACCCGCCCAGACCGCGATTCCGACGTACACCGCGAACAGCACCGTGCTGAACAACGGCTTCTCGACGCGCCAGTTGGTGAGCACCGCCCCACCGAGATAGCCGGTCAGCAGCACCGCACCGAGCGGGGCGGTCCGCGGCACCAGATAGAGCACCGTGCAGAGGAGCAGCACCACTCCGATCGGCACGATGATGTGCATCGGCAGTCCCAGTTCGGCGGCCGAGTCCTCCACCGGTCCGATCTTCAGGAGCTTGCCGACCGCGTCGAACAGGAGGAAGGCGCCGACGAGTCCGCTGAGGACCCAGCCCACCGTGCGCGCGGATCCCGACTCCGCCGTCACGGGTGTGGTCGCGGTGCTCACGACTCCTGCCCCTGCGCTGCATCGACATCCATCCACACGACCTCCCAGAGGTGACCGTCCGGGTCCTGGAAGCTGCGGCCGTACATGAATCCCTCGTCCATCGGATCGTTGGAGAAGGATCCGCCCGACGCGAGCGCCTTGTCGGCCAGCGCGTCGACGGCCTCCCGGCTGTCCGCGGAGATGCAGATGATGGATTCGGTGGTCGTGGTGGCGTCCGCGACGGCCTTCTTGGTGAAGGTGGAGAAGAACTTCTCCGTCAGGAGCATGACGTGGATCTGCTCGCTGACGACGATCGACGACGCGTTCTCGTCCGAGAACTGGGGGTTCTTCCGGTAGCCGAGCGCCTCGTAGAAGGCCGTCGACTTGCCGAGGTCCTTCACGGGGAGGTTCACGAAGATCATGGTCGACATCGAATTCTCTTTCCGTCGGTGGAGCCGAGTGTTTTCGGGTGACGAACCGTGCGACCTTGTGGAGCAGATCACGTACCAATGTTGCAAAAAGAAACCTAATGATGTCAATAGGCAACTTCGGTCTATAGTTGAAACCATGGCACGGCAGGCTTATGGGCAGTACTGCGGACTCGCGCATGCCCTGGACATCGTGGGACAACGCTGGGCACTGCTCATCGTCCGAGATCTCCTGGTCGGACCCAGGCGATATACGGATCTCAAGCAGGGTTTGCCGGGCATCCCGTCCAACATCCTGTCGGCGCGCCTGAAGGAACTCGAAGACGCCGACGTGATCGCTCGCCGCGCGCTGCCCCGGCCGTCGAACGCGGTGGTCTACGAACTGACCGACTACGGCAACGCCCTGGAGGACGCCGTGAAGTCGCTGGGCCGGTGGGGCGCCCGCACTCTCGGCGAACCCGACCCGGACGATGCCGTGACCGTCGACTCGATGGTGATGGCGCTGCGATCGACGTTCCACCCCGACGCCGCACGGGACGTCACCCTCACCTACGAATTGCGGCTCGGGCCGATCGTGCTGTCCGCCCGCATCGACCGCGGCGCACTCGAGGTCGTGGAGGGCGCAGCCGAGCGGCCCGACCTCGTGATCGAGACCGGGCCAGCGGTGAAGGCACTAATGGCGCGCGAGATCACCCCGGAGGACGCCATCGCTCTCGGCAGCGTGTCCGTCACCGGCGACCCGGCGCTGCTCGCCACGTTCGCCGACGTCTTCAGCATCCCCTGAGGGTCCGCCTACGCGGCGGCACCGTACGCGGACGCGGCGTCCAACTCGCACCAGGCGCAGCGGTAGCGCTCGAGTGTCACCGGATCTGCCTCCGCCAGAAGGGAATCGAGCAGGACCCGCGGATCGTGGCGCCAGGCCCGGACCACGTCCGCGACCGCGCGGTTCGAGAACAGACCCGACCCGGTGAGCGCGGACACCCACTCGTCGATCGCTCCCCGGTGAATCCGCTCGACGGCCTCCGGGCGGAATCCGCCGTCGACGAAGTCGAGGGAGAACATGGCGGCGACGACATCACCGGTGGTCAGCTGTACGACGTTCATGGTGCGGCACCTTCCTGGAATCGGGGGCTGTTCTCGGACGTAATCCGTTGGAACAACTGGTGATGCAGACGCTAATCGCCGATTGTGTGAGTTCTGTGATGCTTCTCTGAGATCTCGGCCGCGATGCCCGCCTGCCGTGATCGCCGAGCTTCTACACTCCGTGCATGGAGACCTGGGTTCTGCCCGGACTGCTCGGCCTCGGCCTCGCCGCCGCGTCGGGACTGCGCACGTTCCTGCCGTTGCTGATGCTCAGCGCCGCGGTGCACTTCGAGGTGCTCGGGATCACCCTGAACGAGTCGATGCAGTGGCTCGGTTCGACCGGGGCACTGGTGGCGCTGTCGATCGCGACAGTGGTGGAACTGACCGCCGATCTGATCCCGTTCGTCGACAACGTGCTGTCCGTGATCGGCAACGTCACCGGTCCCGTGGCGGGTGTCATCGCGACCTGGGCGGCCTTCGCGGACGTGGACCCGTCGACCGCCGCGATCGCCGGAATCGTCATCGGCGCGCCCACCGCTCTGGCGTTCAGCACCGCGCAGACCGGGACCCGGGCGGTGAGCACGGCCTCCACCGGCGGACTCGCCAATCCCGTGGTGTCGGTGATCGAAGACGTGGTCTCGTTCGTCACATCCCTGATCGCCCTGCTGCTTCCGCTGCTCGTCATCCCGCTACTCGCGTTCCTGCTGTGGTTCGCGTGGCGAGGGGTGCAGCGGGTGCGGCGACTGCGCGCGACGTGAACTGGTAGACAGTCCCCATGCCTGACACCGAGATCACGTTCGACAGCGGTGCCGTCACGTACTACGGCAGCCTGCGCACCCCCGACCACGCGAAGGGGTCGGCGCCCGCCGCGCTGCTGCTCGCCGGCAGCGGCCCCACCGACCGCAACGGCGACAGCGCCCTGCTCCCCGGTGACATCGGAACGCTCCGCCACCTCGCCGACGTGCTCGAACAGCACGGAATCCCCAGCCTGCGCTACGACAAGATCGGCAGCGGCGAGACCGCCCTCGGCCCTTACGAGGTGGAAGAAGTCGGGGGTCTCGGATTCACCACCTTCGTCGACGCCGCGTCCGCGGGCCTCGACTTCCTGGCCGCCCAACCCGGGGTCGACCCATCGAAGCTGATCGTCATCGGTCACAGCGACGGCGGACTCGTCGCCCTCGCGCTCGCCACCGCGGAAGACGAGTCGCGGGTGCGCGCCGTCGGACTGCTCGAACCGCTGAGTGTCCGGCTCCTCGACCTGCTCACCACGCAGATCCACGGCCAGCTCGACGCCGTCGTCGGCACCGGCCAGCTGCCGGTGGAACTGGCCGACGAACTCCGGCTCGCGCTCGCGGACACCATCGAATCCCTGCGCACGTCGGGCACGATCCCCGACGACCTTCCGGAACCGTTGCAGAACGCCGGGCTGGTCCATGCCAACGCGAAGGCCCTCGCGGAGGAGGACGCCCTCGACCCCCGCGCGCTGGCCGGCCGGCTGCCCGCCGGGTTCCCCGTCCTCACCAGTTGCTCCGCCAAGGACATCCAGGTACAGCCCGCGGACGTCGACGGCCTGAACGACGCGCTCGCGCACACCGCGCTGACACCGGTTCGGATGACGAACGCCAATCACGTCCTCAAGGACGTCGGCGACCGTCCGTCCACCGGACCGGATTACGTGGAACCGCTCCCCTACTCGGCGGAGTTCACCGAACCGTTCAGCAGGTGGATCGCTACTCTGTGATCAGTTCCCGCCAGCCCCGGTGATCACGGCCATCAGTGTGCTCGCCAGATCGGACACGAGCCCCAGGTTCTTGTCGTTGACGAGATCCTCGAGCCCGTCGAGGCCCTCGACCTCGAGCAGCGGCGCCAGCATCTCCATCAACTCGGAGAACTCCGCAGACTCCGGTGCCGTCGACTTCGGTGCCGCCTTCGGGGTGGTCGCCTTCGGCGTCGTGGTGGTGGTCGACGACGCGCTGTCCTCGCCTGCCTCCGGTGCCGTGGTCGCCGCCGGCGCTGCGGCCAGCTCCTCGGCCGGCGCCGCCTCCGACCCCGTCAGCAGGTAGGTGACGACGCCCGTCGTGATGGTGATCGCGTGCTTCAACTGGCCGTCAGTGCTCTCCAGCTGGGCGGAGTCCTCCTTGTTGGATCCGTTGCCCATCTCGACGAACACCAGCGGAATCTGAGTCAGCGCCGGTCCGGCCACATCGGCGCGGGTCTGGAGGCCGTCGTTCACGCCTGCGTAGTTGGCGGGAACGAATCCGTCGGACTTGTAGGCGTCGCGCATCATCGTCGACGCCTCGAGCCCGCCGCCGGACTGCGCCGCGTCCGCCTTCTCGTCGGGGATGGGCAGCGACGGGATGATCATGTGGAACCCGTGCTTGCTCGCGTCCTCGCCCTGCGCCGTCGAGTCCGCGTGAATGCTCACCGCGACGTCGGCATTCGATTCGCTTGCCGCACGCGCTCTTTCGTCGACGCATCCGCCCCAGCCGGTGTCGTCCTGCCGACTCAGGACGACCTTCGCGCCGAGACTCTCGAGGCTGCTCTTCACCAGCTGGGAGACGTTCCAGTTGATGGTGTGCTCGGGCACCCCGCCGAGCGACGTCATGCCGCTCGTCTGGCAGTCCTTGGTATTGCCTCGGCCGTCGTTCACCTGCTGCGCGAGGTCGTGGCCCTCGCTGGAACCCTGATGTCCCGGGTCGAGGAACACCGTCATCCCGGACAGTTCGGTGCCGGTCGCCGTCGCCGCGGGTTCCGCCGAAACCTGGGCAGGGATGAGCACGGACGCACCCAGGACGCAGGCGCCGAGACCGGCCTTGATCGCAAATCGGTTCATAACGGGGATGGGCGCACCGTCGCAGTCCGGGCGCCACTCTCCTTCCACAGGTGCCACTCGAGTCACATCAGCCCCGAGTGAATCAGCTGCACCGTGCGTGCGGGCAGCTCGAGGCCGTATCGAAAGCAACCTGTGACCAAAGTGTGGGACCGAATGCGCAGTTCCGCCGGCAAACGCCGAGAGGAGGCCTGCGGTTCTGCGCACTCACACCGGAGCACCCGCCTGCCGCACTCGGTCCCGCACTCGCGCGACGATCACCTGCGGCCGCCGACGCAACTGCTCCGCGTTCACCCGCACCACCACCCACCCGAGCTCGGCGAGCCGTTCCATCCGCTCGACGTCCCACGTGCGCTGACGTTCGTCCGACCAGTGATGTTCGCCGTCGTACTCGACGAGCACCTTCCACCTCCTCCAGCCCAGGTCCGCACGGGCGAAGACGCGGCCGCGGCGATCCTCGACCGGTATCTGAGTCTCCGGTGCGGGCAGCCCTCCACGGATCAGGACGAGGCGAGTGCGGGTCGCCGGTGGGGATTCGGCACCGGGATCCACGAGCGACACGACGTCACGCAGCGACGCGAGTCCACGTTCGCCCCGATGCCGTCCGGCCACCGAGGAAATCTCCGCCGGGCGCAGTCCGGTGTCGTGGCAGAGGGAGTCGAGGACCTCGACGGCGCGATCAACGGGCAGCCACCGGCCCAGGTCGAAGGCTGTCCGCGCCGGAGTGGTGACGAGCATCTCGCCCACGCGACACACTTCGTCCGGCAGGAGGGCATCCGCGCGCACCTCGATGCCGTCGACGGATCGGCGGCTGCCTCGCCGGATGAGCGTCGCCGACTCGCCTACGCCGATCCACCGGGTTCCGTGTACGGCGGCCGCGGAGAAGCCCGCGAGTACCGCTTCGCCGTCGGCCCACAACCAGGCGGCACGTGCACGTGAGAGCGCTGTCAGTTCGGCACTTCTGTGCACGTACACGTCCCGGTGCAGGCGCCGGTAGGTACGTAAACCGTGCCGCGTGAGCTGCCCGTCCCGCAGCGCTTCGGATCCTCGGAACGGTTGCTGGAATTCCCCCATCGTCGAACCCTGACAGTCCGGCACTCGACATACGTCGCGAATTCCGGGTCTGTGGATAACGCACGTCGCCATCCACAGAAGCGTCACTCCGCAGAACTGTGGGTAAACATCGAGTACAACCCTGTATTTCTGCGCAGCCGCTGGATAATGGAAGTGCAAACCCTCAACCGGTGATGTACGGTCATCTACCAACCAGCAACGACACGCAGAAAGGTACGGCCATGATGCAGCTTCACGCGCTCTTCGCGTCCGTACCCGCATGGCGTCGCTGCTTCGCCGACAAGCACATCACCAAGTTCGGCGCACCCCGAGAATGTTGAGACTCAACCAAGTCATTCTCGGGCACCCAGGGCAAACCCCTCGGGTGCCTTTTCTTTTACCTTTCACTTTCAGGAGCACCCCATGAAACTTCGTATCAACCAACTGTCCACTTCTCCCCCGTATCTCGATCTGCCGGACGACCTCACCGGTTACGCCGTCACCCTCGACCTGTCGCACTGCGATGCCGCCCACGAGGCCGGTCTGGGTGAGCTGATCAGCGAGGTCCGCAGCCGCGGCGCCGCCCGCGTGGTCATCACCGGTTCGCCTCGCGAACTCCAGGGCACGGGCCGAGCACACGGGGCCGCAGCCGCCTGACGACGCAGAACGGGCCCCGGCATGATGCCGAGACCCGTTCGAGAGTTGCCGAACGCTAGTGCGCGAAGTGCCGCGCACCCGTCAGGTACATGGTGATGCCGGCCTCCTTGGCCGCATCGATCACCTCGTTGTCGCGGACGGAACCACCCGGCTGCACGACTGCCTTGACGCCGGCGTTCGCGAGCACCTGCAGTCCGTCGGGGAACGGGAAGAACGCGTCCGACGCGCCCACCGACCCGACCACCCGGTCACCGGCCCGCTGCACCGCGAGGTGCGCGGAGTCGACGCGGTTGACCTGGCCCATGCCGACGCCGACCGACGCACCGTCGGAGGCGAGCAGGATCGCGTTGGATTTCACCGAACGGCACGCGCGCCATGCGAACTCGAGATCCTTCAGGGTCTGTTCGTCGGCGGCGTCGCCGACGGCCAGCGTCCAGTTGGCGGGGTCGTCACCCTCGGCGTCGAGCACGTCGCGCTCCTGGAGGAGCGCTCCCCCGGACACGGGACGCAGTTCGATTCCCGTCGCAGTGGGTGCCTGGGCAAGGAGGACGCGAATGTTCTTCTTGCGCTGCAAGACTCCGAGCGCACCGTCCGCATAGGAGGGGGCGATGATCACCTCGGTGAAGATCTCGGCGACCTGCTCGGCCATCTCGACGGTGATCTCGCGGTTCGCGGCGATGACTCCGCCGTACGCGCTGACCGGGTCGCAGGCGTGCGCCTTGCGGTGCGCCTCGGCGATGTCGGCTCCGACCGCGATGCCACACGGGTTCGCGTGCTTGATGATCGCGACAGCCGGTTCGCTGAAGTCGAACGCCGCACGCCAGGCGGCGTCACCGTCGGTGTAGTTGTTGTACGACATTTCCTTGCCGTGCAACTGCTCCGCCTGGGCCAGACCGGCCGGGGCGGCGGGGTTCACGTAGAGGGCGGCCGCCTGGTGCGGGTTCTCGCCGTACCGCAGGACCGCCGAGCGGTCCCAGGTGGCGCCTGCCCACTCGGGGAACTGCGAGTCACCCGGTTCAACCAGTGTGGACGTCATCCAGCTGGCGACCGCGACGTCGTACGACGCGGTGTGCTGGAACGCCTGCGCGGCGAGCGCGGTGCGCTCGGGCAGCGTGAAACCGCCGTCGGCGACCGCGGTGAGCACGTCGTCGTAGCGGGCGGGATCCACCACGACCGCGACGGACGGGTGGTTCTTCGCGGCGGCACGCACCATGGACGGCCCGCCGATGTCGATCTGCTCGACGCACTCGTCGGGGGTCGCCCCCGATGCGACGGTCTGCGTGAACGGATACAGGTTCACGACCACCAGCTGGAACGCCTCGATGCCGAGTTCCTCGAGCTGCGCGAGGTGCTCCGGCTTCCGGGTGTCGGCGAGGACGCCGGCGTGCACCCGCGGATGCAGCGTCTTGACCCGGCCCTCGAGGCATTCGGGGAAGCCCGTCAGCGCCTCGACGGGGGTGACCGGGATGCCGGCGTCGGCGATCTTCGCTGCGGTCGACCCTGTCGACACCAGCTCGACGCCTGCCTTGTGCAGGCCCGTAGCCAGTTCGACCAGACCGGTCTTGTCGTAGACGCTGACGAGCGCTCGGCGTACTGCCTTGCGTTCACTCACTGGGGATCACGGCCTTTCGTCCATCGGAAACAACTCCACGGGTGGCGACAGCGGCGATGACGTCCGCCAACAACCGTCGCTCCACAGTCTTGATGCGCTCGTGCAGGGTCGACTCGTCGTCGCCGTCGAGCACCGGCACGGGTTCCTGCGCCAGGATCGGGCCGGTGTCGACACCCGCGTCCACGAGGTGGACGGTCGATCCCGACACCTTCACGCCGTAGGCCAGCGCATCGGGGACCGCGTGCGCGCCGGGGAATGCGGGCAGCAACGCGGGATGCGTGTTGATGATGCGACCGCCGAAACGGTCCAGGAAGGCGGGGCCGAGGATCTTCATGAACCCCGCCGACACGACGAGCGACGGCTGGTGCGACGCGACGGCCTCGGTCAGCGCGAGGTCCCAGGCGGCACGGTCTGCGTGGTCGCGCAGGCTCACCCGGAAGTGGGGAATGTCCGCCGCGTTCGCGTGGGTGGTCGCGTCACAGTCGCGGTCGACGCCGACGGCGACGATCTCGGCGGGATACCCGTCCGTGTGTGTTGCGTCGATCAGCGACCTCAGGAGGGTTCCCGCACCGGAGGCGAGTACGACGATCCGCGCCGGCGAACCGGTCGTGGGCCTCAGGTGGTCACGCGAGGAAGTCAGCGCTCTACTCCTGAACAATCGAAAGGCCGGGTGAATCGAACGACGGGCGAAAATGGGGGCGGTCGCATCGTCGACCGACCAAGAGCCTAGTCGCTGGGGGTTGCGGGCCCTCGGGGCAGGTCGGCTTCCGGGCTCTCGCCGGCGTCTCCGGACCCCTCGGGTTCCTCCGTCGCCGGGTCTTCCTCGACCTCGACATCCACCACGACCTCGGCGTCGGAGTCGGTGTCCTGCGGTGCAACCGGCGCTGCCGGCGCTTCGGTGTCGTCGACGAGTTCGGCTTCGATCACCCGACTCGGCGCGACGTCTTCGGCGACCACCGGCTCCTCGGTGATCGGGGCGGCGATCGCCGGAACCTCCTCCGCGCCGGGAAGGTGCGGCTCCTCGTCCTCGGTGTCGGCGTCGTCCTCGTCCACGGCGCCCCGGCTCCGATGCCAGGCCACGACCACCGCCGTCACCGCGCCCGCGAGCCCGAGCCACGCGAACGTGAGCAGCCCGAACGCCCACCAGTTCAGCTCGACCGTTCCGAATGCGCCGAGCCTGCCGCCGGACACGAGGCCGAGTACCGCCGTCACCGCGCCCACCCCCGCGGCGGCGGTCAGCACGGTGAACAGCGCTTCCTGCCCGGCGACGCGGCGTCCGCAGTCGCGTCCGAGCATCACACCGATCAGCAGGGGAATCACCAGCAACGCAGGCCACGCGCCACCCGACACCCCGTCTGGGACGGCGCCGAGCAGCGGCAAGGGCGGCAGTGAACCACCGACGTTCCCGAACACGCTGACCGAGACGTCCCCGATCTGCGCAGTCCCGCCCATCACCGCGGCCGCGGCACCCACCACGACGTTCGGCAGGTACAGCACCGACAGGATCGTCAGTCCGAGCATTCCGACGACGCCGTCGCCGCGTTCGAGCAGCGAGCCGACCGTCGACCACTCCATCAGCAGCGAGATCGTGACCATGACCGCGCCGGCACCGAGAATCGCCGCCAACGCGCGCAGTCCCGGCCGTACCGCGTCCCGGACCCACGACGGAACCTGCGCACCCAGCGTCGGCCACATCACGACCGTCACACCGATCGCCGACGCGAGCAGGTGCACGAACAGCACCCATCCGAACGCGGCGAGCGCGTTCGGCGAAGACAACGGGATGACCGCCGACGCGTCCGCGATGACAGCGAGGCTGATGGCCGTCACGACCAGCGGTCCGGCCACCGCAGCGCCGATCACCTGCAGAGCATGCCGCCGCGAGGACGCCGGGTGCACCACGCCGGCGCATCCACGGGCGACCACCCACACCATCCCCGCAGTCGGGATCAACGGGAGGACTCCGAGTGACGTGCCGTCGATCGTCAACGGCACCTGGTGGATCGCCAGCCACGACGCCGCGATGGCACCGAACGTTCCCGTGAGATCGCTGTTCGCCGCCACCAGCGTGACGACGATGAGTGCGGACAGCAGGACGACGGTGACGCCCGCCGGCCGGAACGCGACCGCGAGCAGCGCCCGCATCTCGTCTGCGTCGGGCACGGGTCGCTGTCGCGGGACTTGCCGCTCCTCGTCACCGACGGCTCGCCGTCGCGCACCCTGTGCGACGCGCTGCGCACGATCAACCAAAGAACTCATCCCCTCGAGAGTGGCACTCCGACGCCGCGACAGCGGTCAGGCGCGCCGCACAGAAGTGGCCTCCGACCACGTTCGGTCAGAGGCCACCTTGCTGGTTGGGCCGCTACTTGTCGTCCCTGTCGGCACGCGTGTCGAACGCCTGGGTCGGCGCGCTGTAGCCCTCCGATTCGGGCTTGTCCGCCGATTCGGCCGGCTTCGCCTCGGTGGGCGGCTGCTCGCCGTACTCCAGCGTGCGCTCGACGGGGGACGACTCAGACTGCGAGCCGTACGCAGGCGCCGCGTGCTGCGCGGAACCGTAGCTGGTCCCGGCCGGGTATTGCGAGCTGGGCGTTCCGGTGGATTGCGACGGGCTCGACGGCTGCGAGTACCCCTGGTACTGCGGCTGCTGGTAGGCGGTGGTCGGGGCGTCGTACGACGCAGACCCGGCACCCGCACCGGCGCCGTAACCGGGCTGCTGGGGCTGCCCGTAGCCCTGGCCGTAGCCGGGTTGGCCCTGCGAGGGCTGACCCTGCTGGCCGTAGCCCTGCTGGCCGTAACCACCGGGTTGGTTCTGCTGCCCGTAGCCGGGCTGCGACTGGCTCTGCTGCCCGTAACCCTGCGGCGCGCTCTGGCCGTAGCCCTGCGGCGGCTGTCCGTACGACTGCTGCGGGCTGCCCTGCCCGTAGCCCTGCGGGGCGCCCTGGCCGTAACCCTGCGGCGCCTGACCGGGCTGACCGAAGCCCGCGGCTGCGGACGGCTTGGGTGCCGGCTGCTTGAGGAGTCCGATGTCGAACAGGGTGGCCGCGACGGCCACGGCCGACTGGATGAAGCCGAGAACGAGTATCAGGATTGCGCCCCAACCGGAATCCGCGTCGACATTGAGGTACACGAACAACGCGACTACCCAGCCGGCGACGGAGGCCGCCGCTGCCGCGCCCGCATAGGACTGCTTCGGAAGGAGCGAGACCGCCGCGAGAAGACCACCGAGGAACAGCAGGCCGAGCCCGTCCGTGTTCGCTTCGAACGAGTTCACGGACTCTCGCGCCAAGGTGGCGTACGGGGCGAACCCGAGCAGCAGGTTGAGGACACCGAGAACTGCGACACCGATCAGAAGGAAGAAGCCCAGGCCTTTCGGTTCTCCCCCTGCAGTCGGTTGCGCGGGCGGACCGTAACTCGGTCCTCCGGGCGTGAACGTCATGACTTCTCCTAGTCGACAAGTGGTCGTCTGCGTGCGCTCTTCCGACGCTAGCCTACGTATACCCGTCGGTCACTGCCGTCACTCGCGGCACGCAGCGGCGGGAACAGCGCAGGAGACAATGGTCCGGTGCCGTACACCCTCGCCCCTCGCACCGCCGATCTCACCCTCGAGACGGAGGTGAAGCACTCACGTTTCATCGCCGCCCTGCGGCGCGTCGAGGACGCAGAGGCGGCGCAGGCTTTCGTCCAGGATCAGCGGCGCGCGTATCCCGATGCGCGACATCACTGTTCGGCGTACATCATCGGAAACGGGCCCAGCGACCGGGTCGAGCGTGCGAGCGACGACGGCGAACCCGGTGGCACCGCGGGCATACCGATGCTGCAGGTACTCAAGGCCCGTGATCTCGTCGACGTCACGGTGGTCGTGACACGGTATTTCGGGGGAATCAAGCTGGGGGCGGGCGGACTGGTGCGCGCCTACTCGGGCGCGGTGGCCACGGCAGTCGATGCCGCACCGCTCGTGCGAAGGGAACTGCGCCACCTGCACACCCTCGCCGTCGGCCACGCCGAGGCGGGACGCGTCGAGTCGGAGTTGCGTGGGCGGGGCGTCGTCGTGGTGGACACGACTTACGGGGAATCCGCGGTCCTCACCCTCGCGGCGAGGGACTCGGCGGAACTGGCCGATCTGGTCGCTGCCGTCACGTCGGGGACGGGGACACTCGATCCGGCCGGGGAGATGTGGGTCGATGCCTGAACGGCCCGTGCGCCTTTTTGGTAGCGGGAGCTACCAAAAAGGCGCACGGGCGCGGAGCGCCTAGGCCTGGACGGTCAGGCTCTGCAGGATCTCGCGAGCGAGCGCAGCGGTCTCGGACGGCGTCTTGCCGACCTTCACGCCGGCAGCCTCGAGGGCGTCCTTCTTGGCCTGCGCGGTGCCCGAGGAACCGGAGACGATGGCGCCTGCGTGGCCCATGGTCTTGCCCTCGGGAGCGGTGAAGCCCGCGACGTAGCCGACGACCGGCTTCGTGACGTTCGCCTTGATGTAGTCGGCGGCACGCTCCTCGGCGTCGCCACCGATCTCACCGATCATCACGATGACCTTGGTCTCGGGGTCCTTCTCGAACGCCTCGATGGCGTCGATGTGGGTGGTGCCGATAACCGGGTCGCCGCCGATGCCGATGGCGGTGGAGAAGCCGAAGTCACGCAGCTCGAACATCATCTGGTAGGTCAGCGTGCCGGACTTGGACACGAGACCGATCGGGCCGGTGCCCGCGATGTTGGCCGGGGTGATGCCGACCAGCGACTCGCCGGGGGTGATGATGCCGGGGCAGTTCGGTCCGATGATGCGGGTCTTGTTGCCCTTGGACACGTTGTACGCCCAGGCGTACGCCGAGTCCTGCACCGGGATGCCCTCGGTGATGACCACAAGCAGCGGGATCTCCGCGTCGATGGCCTCGACGATGGCGTCCTTGGCGAATGCCGGGGGGACGAACGCAATGGAGACGTCCGCGCCGGTCTTCTCGATGGCCTCGGCGACGGTGCCGAAGACGGGCAGCTCGACGCCGCCGTCGTGGGTGACGGTGGTGCCGGCCTTACGGGCGTTGACACCGCCGACGACCTGGGTGCCGGCCTTGAGCATCAGCGCGGTGTGCTTGGTGCCCTCGCCGCCGGTGATGCCCTGGACGATGACCTTGGAGTCCTTGGTCAGGAAGATAGCCATGTTTTTTGAGTCCCTTTACTTTGCGGCGAAGGCCAGCTCGGCAGCCTTGTCGGCAGCCTCGTCCATGGTTCCGACGACCGTGACCAGCGGGTGGGCGGCCTCGGCGAGGATACGACGACCCTCTTCGACGTTGTTGCCGTCCAGGCGGACGACCAGCGGCTTGTTGGCCTCGTCACCGAGCGTCTTCAGGGCGCCGACGATGCCGTTGGCGACCGCGTCACACGCGGTGATGCCACCGAAAACGTTCACGAACACGCTCTTGACCTGCGCGTCGTTGAGGATGACGTCCAGGCCGTTCGCCATGACCTCTGCGGAGGCGCCGCCACCGATGTCGAGGAAGTTGGCCGGCTTCACGCCACCGTGCTTCTCACCGGCGTAGGCGACGACGTCCAGGGTCGACATGACCAGGCCGGCGCCGTTACCGATGATGCCGACCTCACCGTCGAGCTTGACGTAGTTGAGGTCGTTTTCCTTGGCCTTGAGCTCGAGCGGGTCCGTGGCGTCCTTGTCCTCGAACGCCTCGTGGCCGGGCTGACGGAACGCAGCGTTCTCGTCGAGCGTGACCTTGCCGTCGAGCGCGAGGATCTGGTCGTCCGGCGTGCGGACGAGCGGGTTGACCTCGACGAGGAGAGCGTCTTCGTTGATGAAGACCTCCCACAGCTTCTGGATCGTCACGGCCGCTGCGTCGAGCACCTCGGCGGGCAGCTTTCCTGCCTCGGCGATGCTGCGCGCGAACGCGAGGTCGACACCCTTGACGGCGTCCACGGGGATCTTCGCGAGAGCGTCGGGGTTCTCCTCGGCGGTGACCTCGATCTCGACGCCACCCTCGACCGAGCACATGGCCAGGTAGGTGCGGTTGGTGCGGTCGAGCAGGAAGGAGATGTAGTACTCCTCGGCGATGTCACTCGCCTCTGCGACCAGCAGCTTCTTGACGACATGACCCTTGATGTCGAGGCCCAGGATCGCCTCGGCGTTGGCCTGGGCGGCATCGGCGTCGGCGGAGTACTTGACGCCACCGGCCTTGCCGCGGCCTCCGACCTTGACCTGCGCCTTGACCATCACGGGCTTGCCGATTTCTTCGGCAATCTCGCGTGCGCCGGCGACCGTGTCGGTAACACGCCCAGCCGAAGTCGGCACCTCGTGCTTGGCGAAGAGTTCCTTCGCCTGGTATTCGAAGAGATCCATCTGCTCACCGTCTCGTCTGCGTTGACACCCGCTCGAGGGGTAGGAGCGGGTCTGTTTTGGACTTTAACCAGTTGCCGGGCCCGGTCTGCGCCCGCGTGTCTGCTATGTGGTCCACATCACGCGATCTCACGTATTGAGGCGGGCCTCACCGCCGTCGACGGGGCGGACCTCACCGATTTCTGCTGCGTGTCGTGAGGGCCGCGGCAGCCGCAATCAACACTATGCCCACCGTTGTCGGGACGACACCGGCCCCCATTGAGGGATCGGTCACCCGGGCCGCGGTGAGCGGCCACGACAGGAGGTATACCCCCACCACAACGGCCGAACCGAGCAGGAGTGCCACCGCCCGGGCCGGCCGGGCACGTGAGGCGACGATCACTGCGAGGACCACCGCGACGCCCAGTACGACGCGCCCCCACACGTCGAGGTTCCACGGGAACTCCGCGAACGACGCGGGCGCGTATTCGTCGCCGCGTGCGTCGGTCCCGTGGAAGAGCGGCAGTCCCAGTCCGACGAACGCGGCGACCGCCCCGAGGCCACCGACCGCGAGGACCGCGATCGAGGTGGAGGGCTCTTCGGACGTGTCGATCTCCTCGCGTTCCGCCGAACCGGCGAACCACGTCAGCACGCCGGTGACGCCGGCGGTGACGGCCGCACACCACAGCAGCGCCGCGCCGATTCCGACGCCGATTCCGGGAACGTCGGTGGCGAGCACGACGGACTGCGACACCGAGGCGACGGAGAACGGGATCGTCACCCACAGCACTCCGACCGCCGGCCGGACGGTGGAGGCGAACTCCGACAGCAGCAGCCAGACGCAGCCGACGACGAGCACGAGGGCGGCGACGAGCACGACCCGGGTGGCGTAGACATCGGGGCGCACGGCGTCGGCCGGGATGTCGAGGACGGGGAGCAGGGCACCGGCGGCGGCGAGCACGGCGGTGACGATTCCGGTGGTCCCGGCGGCGACGTGCCAGCGGGCGATTCGAGCGCGGGCCGCGGCGGCCTCGGCTCGCAGCGCCGCCTTGGCGACGCCCTTCGCGGACGGGGCGACGGCCCCCTTCTTCGCCGGGCCGCCCTGAGCCGGCGCGGACGACGAGGGGGTGGCGAGCGTCTTCAGGATCCTGCTGTCGCGAGCCCGGTCGACCATCGGGATGCAGACCCCGACGAGTACGAGGACACCGGCGCCGACGGTCCCCCACACCGCGCCGGGCCCGGGCTGGATCCGTTCGCCCGCGGCGAGTCCGGCCACCAGGCGCGTCCCGACCACGCCGAGCGCGGCCAGACCGGCCCCGACGAGCGCACCGGACGCGACGGGCGGCGAGATGGACGCCAGTGCGGAGGCGACCACGATCAGAACGGCCGCCGCCAGCAGCCCGGCGCCTGCGGACGCGGCGAGGTCCGACTCCACGACCGTCGGGACGAGGATGACCGGATCCTCGGACACGAAGGCAGGAGCGAACAGCGCGCCGACGAGCACCACGGCGGCGACCACCGCGACCGCGGACGGCAGGAATCCGACACGGGCGCCGGTCGCCCGTCCGACCTGTTCGGAGCTGCGGGCGTCGCCGTAACCGTCCATCAGCGATTCCCGGTGGACCGCGACCATGCCGAGGAGGCCGGCGAAGGCGATCAGCAGGTGTCCGCCGAGGGCGGCGTACGCGCCGGACCCGGCGGCGAGCTCGGCCGCCGTCTCGGGCCGGAACAATTCGAGTCGATTGGCGTCGATGGCGTCCGTCCACAGCTGCGTGTCGAGCACGGCGGCGCCGAGGGACATCGCACCGGCACCGGCCAGCAGCGCACCCGCCACCGCGGTGCGCCGGGCGAGAAGCGCGAGGACGGCGAGAACGGATGGGGCGAGGGCGAAGACGGCAGCCCACAGCGCGGCCGCGCCGATCGCGGACGGCGCGGCCACCCCGTCGGCCGAACGGACGGCGTGCAGGACGGGCGCCGAGGCCACTCCCACTCCCCCGACGAGACCCAGGACGACCGCGAGCACGCACCCCCGGCGCGCACGGGCGGGATCGGGCTCCTCGACGGCCGTCAGACCGGTGCCGCCGGACGAGGGAATACGTTCGGGCTCGGCCCTACGCCCGTCCGGAGATCGAGTTGATGACGCCACAGGCCGACGCTAGCGCTAACCCACTGCCTCCCCCACGTTGTGACACGCGTATTCAGGGGCGAGATTGAACCGAGACGAAAAGTGGGTTCGACGTTTCCCCAGCTCAGTTTGTGATGCCCGTCACATGTAGCCGTTCCTCCGCGTTACAGGTTGCGCGCATCGCAACCGTTTCGTTACCGTCGCCAAGGTCTAAGTCACAGGCAGGTCACGAGCAGGAGGGGGACGGGCGTATGCACCATCGCAGCCAGTTCACGGCCAGCCGTTTTGTGAGTCACCACGATGACGAGTTGCGGGGTCACAACGACGAAGTCGCGCCCACGTACCCCTCGAGGTCGGTCGAGCGTTATCCCGAGACCGATAGTTCTGAGATTTCACGCATGCTCTTCCGCAATTCGCAGTCCACACGCTCCACCCCCGACAGCGTCGACGCCGGCAACGGCTTCGAGACCATCGACACCGAGTCCGAGATTCCCGGCTTCACTCCCCGCAGCGGTTCCGAGTCCTTCGGGGGCGCACCCTCCCACTCCCGCCGCGGAGCCCACCGCATCCCGACTCCCCCCTCAGCTCTCAAAGGTCGCGCCGCAGTCCTCGCCGTCGCAGCGGGCGCCGTAGTCGCCGCAGGCCAGGCTGCCGTCACCAGCGGATCGTCCAGCTCCTCCGACCACTCCGAGGTCGCCCTCGCCAGTGACGAGTCGAGCACCATCGGAACCACCGCCGAGCCACAGGCCGCCCAGTTCTCCACGGTCGCCGACACCGCCGCGTCCGATTCGAACGCCCCGCAGGTCCTCAACATCGCGAACCCGACCGACCTGTCGCAGTTCAGCAACCTGCTCGCCAAGGGACAGCGTTTCAGCGAAGAGCGCGCCGCCCGCGAAGCCGCTGCCCGCCGCCCCCTGTTCGTCCTCCCCGCCGTGGGAACCTTCACCTCCAACTTCGGAAGCCGCTGGGGCACCCTGCACGCAGGCGTCGATATCGCCGCCCCCATCGGCACCCCCATCGTGGCCGTCGCCGACGGCGAGGTCATCGACTCGGGTCCGGCTTCCGGGTTCGGCATGTGGGTCCGCCTCAAGCACGCCGACGGCACCATCACCGTCTACGGCCACATCAACACCTCCACCGTCACCGTCGGCCAGAAGGTCATGGCGGGCGACCAGATCGCGACCGTCGGCAACCGCGGCTTCTCCACCGGCCCGCACCTGCACTTCGAGGTTCACCTCGCCGGCGAGAACAAGATCGATCCCCTCCCCTGGCTGGCCTCCCGCGGCATCAGCCTCGGCCCCGAGATGGACTGACCGAAACCTCTCGGCACCACCTGAACACACGACTGCGGCGCATGCATTGCATGCGCCGCAGTCGTCTTTCGTGTCTCTACAGCTTGACCATCGGGACGCCACCGATCAGCATCAGCCGGACCTTGCCCGCGCTGCCGAAGTCGATGGTGACCGTCGCGGTCGGCCCTGCGCCCTTGGTCTCGAGGACCGTGCCGAGGCCGTACTTGTCGTGACTGACACGGTCGCCGACCCTGAGCACCAGGTTGTTGTTGCGGGAGCGGGCGGCGCCGAAGCTCGGCGTGCCCGCCGACCCGCCGCCGTAACCGGAACCGCCACCGAAGCCCTGGCCGCCGTATCCCGATCCACGCGCACGGCCACCGCCGATCGCACCCCCCGAACCGATACCGGTGCCCGGGTCCTCACGACGCCAGTGCACGAGATCCGACGGGATCTCCTGCAGGAACCGCGACTCCGGGTTCTGGATGGGCTGGCCCCACGCCGACCGCATGACGGCCCGCGTCAGATACAGCCGCTGCCGGGCACGAGTGATGCCCACGTATGCGAGCCGGCGCTCCTCCGACAGTTCCGTGGGGTCGCCGAGAGCCCGCATGTGCGGGAACTGACCGTCTTCCCACCCGGTGACGAAGACGACGGGGAACTCGAGCCCCTTCGCGGTGTGCAGGGTCATCAGCGTGACGACGCCCTCGTCGTTGTCGGGTAGCTGATCGGAGTCCGCGACCAGGGACACCCGTTCGAGGAACGCGGCGAGGGAACCGGGATCGGGTTCACCGTCCCGGGCGTCGACGTCGCCGTCCTCCGGCGGTTCCACGAGGCCGGCCGCGTTCCGCGCGTCGGAGCTGAACTCACGCGCCACGCTCACGAGTTCGTTGAGGTTGTCGAGACGCGCCCCGTCCTGAGGGTCGCTGCTCGCCGCGAGCTCGGCGCGGTAGCCCGTCCGCTCCAGGACCGCCTCGACGACGTCGCCGATGTCGCCGAGCTGGTCGGGGACGACGTCATCCGCAGTGGTCTCCGGCGGGAGCATCACCCGCAGTCCGTCCATGAGCTCGAGGAACGACGCGATGGCCTTCTGGGAACGGGTGTTCAGCAGCGGTACGCGGCCCTCACCGCCATCCCGCAGTGCCTCCGCGAAGCTGATGCCCCGCTGCTCGGAATGGACGGCCACACACGCCTCGGCGCGGTCGCCGATGCCGCGGCGGGGTGTGTTGATGATCCGGCGCAGGCTGACGGTGTCGTCCTCGTTCGCGAGGACACGGAGATATGCGACGATGTCGCGCACCTCCTTGCGCTCGTAGAACCGCACTCCGCCGACGACCTTGTACGGAACGCCGAGCCGGATGAAGATCTCTTCGAGGGCACGGGACGAGTTGTTGGTGCGGTAGAACACGGCGACGTCACCGAACTTGGCGTCGCCGGAATCGACGAGCTTGTCGATCTCGGACGCCACGAACGACGCCTCGTCGTGCTCGTTGTCCGCGACGTAGCCGGTGATGAGCTCACCCACACCCGAATCGGTCCACAGCCGCTTCTCACGCCGGCCGGTGTTCTTCGAGATCACCGAGTTGGCCGCCGACAGGATGTTCTGAGTGGAGCGGTAGTTCTGCTCCAGCAGGATGGTGCGGGCGTCCGGGTAGTCGCGCTCGAACTCCTCGATGTTGCGGATCGTGGCCCCGCGGAACGCGTAGATCGACTGATCCGCGTCGCCCACCACACACAGCTCGGCCGGGGCGACCCGGTGGTCCGCGTCCTCGCCGTCCGCGGTTCCGCCGACCAGCTCGCGCACCAGCATGTACTGGGCGTGGTTCGTGTCCTGGTACTCGTCGACGAGCACGTGGCGGAACCGTCGACGGTAGTACTCGGCCACCTGGGGGAACGCCTGCAGCATCGCGACCGTCTCGCCGATCAGGTCGTCGAAGTCCAGCGCGTTCGCCGAACGCAACCGCTGCTGGTAGTGCCCGTACACCTTGGCGATCAGCCGAGGCAGTTCCGCCGGATCCTTGTCGGCGTCGGCGCTCGCCTGCTCGGGATCGACGAGCTCGTTCTTGAGATTCGAGATGTGGGTGGCGAGCAGCCGAGCCGAGTAGCGCTTGGTGTCGATGTTGAGATCCTTGGCGATCATCGTCAGCAGTCGCCGCGAGTCGTCCGCGTCGTAGATGGAGAAGTTCGAGTTGAGGCCGGGGAGCAGCGCCGCCTGGGCCCGGAGGATCCGCACGCAGCTCGAGTGGAACGTGGACACCCACATGCTGTTGGCCCTGGGGCCGACGAGGTGGGCGACGCGTTCCCGCATCTCCGCGGCAGCCTTGTTGGTGAACGTGATGGCCAGGATCTGACCGGGCATCACCCCCCGCTCGGCCAGCAGATATGCGATGCGGCGGGTGAGCACAGCCGTCTTGCCCGAGCCCGCACCCGCGACGATCAACAGCGGAGAACCGGCGTGCACGACCGCTTCCCGTTGCTGTGGGTTGAGGCCCTGGAGGAGCGCATCGGACCCTGCGCGCGCCGGTGCAGCGGCGTGCGGAGTCGACGTGGCGCTCAGGGGAGAAGCGGTGCCGGAGATAGTGTTCATCAACTATCAAACTTACCGGCGTGTACCGACAGCGTCACAGCCGCTTGGCCTGCGCGGTACCGCCATGGCAAACTGGTACACATGTTCAGTCCGCCGTCGCGCCCCCTGTGGCGATTTTTTTACGGGTACCGACCTCCGGTGCCCGTGAACTGAACAGCTCACGAGCCCCGAGGTCCGCACCGGATCCGGGGCTTTTTTCGTCAAACGAGCCTGGATCGGTAACGACTCGAGCCAAAACAACGATCCAAGTTCTGACAAGAGGGAGACGAACCAATGAGCACTCAGACCGTCGCATCAGCCGCCAAGGAAACCGCTGTGCCCACCAGCGAGGCCGAGATCGAGGTTCTCCGCCAGGAGATCGACAAGCTCGACGCCGAGATTCTCGCCGCTATCAAGCGCCGCGCTGAGGTCTCGCAGCTCATCGGGCGCACCCGGATGGCGTCCGGCGGTCCCCGCCTCGTCCACAGCCGTGAGATGAAGGTGCTCGAGCGGTTCAACGAGCTCGGCCAGGAAGGCCACACACTCGCCATGCTGCTGCTGCGCCTCGGGCGCGGCCGCCTCGGTCACTGATTTCCCGAAGCGGCCCGCCCGTCCCCCGACGGCGGTCGCTACGGCTCGAGTGCCACGTACTTGGTCTCCAGGTACTCCTCGATGCCTTCACTGCCCCCTTCGCGCCCGAAGCCTGACGCTTTGACGCCGCCGAAGGGGGCAGCGGTGTCCGAGATGACTCCCCGGTTGATGCCGACCATGCCCGATTCGAGGGCGTCGGCCACCCGGAGTGCACGGTCCAGATCCCGGGTGAAGATGTACGACGCCAGGCCGAACTCGGTGTCGTTGGCCGCGGCGATGCCCTCTTCCTCGGTGTCGAACCCGGCGATCGCGACCACCGGCCCGAACACCTCCTCCTTCAGGATCCGAGCCTGCGCGGGGATCTCGTCCAGCACGGTCGCCGGGTAGAAGTATCCGGGACCTTCCGGTGCGACCCCGCCGAGCCGCACCCGGGCACCGGCGCCGACGGCGTCCTGCACCAGTTCCCCGACCTTCTCGAGTTGGTCCGCGTTGATCAGCGGGCCGAGCGTCGTGTCGGAATCCGTGCCGGGTCCGAGCGTGTACGAGGACAGCTTGTCGACGAGCTTCGCGGTGAACTCCTCCCGCACACTGTTCGCGACGTGGAAGCGATTGGCCGCGGTGCAGGCCTCGCCGCCGTTGCGCATCTTGGCGAGGACGGCGCCCGCCACCGCCTTGTCCACGTCGGCGTCGTCGAAGACCACGAACGGCGCGTTCCCGCCGAGTTCCATGGACGTGCGCAGCAGCCCCTTCGCCGACTTCTCGACGAGCATCCGGCCGACCCCGGTCGAGCCGGTGAACGTGAGCTTCCGTAGCCGGGGGTCGTCGAGCAGTGGACCGGTCAGCTCCCCCGACTTCGACGTCGGCAGCACGGACAGCACGCCCTTCGGGAGCCCCGCGTCGGCCATCACCTCGGCGAGCAGGAGCATCGTCAACGGAGTCTCGGAGGCGGGTTTGACGATCATCGTGCACCCGGTCGCCAGTGCGGGTCCGATCTTGCGGGTGCCCATCGCGAGCGGGAAGTTCCACGGTGTGATCGCCAGACACGGCCCGACGGGTTGCTTGGTCACCAGGATGCGTCCGTTCCCCGCGGGTGCCGGTGTGTAGCGGCCGGCGATACGCACGGCCTCCTCGCTGAACCACCGGAAGAACTCGGCGCCGTACTTGACCTCCGCCGCGCTCTCCGGCAGCGCCTTGCCCATCTCCAGCGTCATCAGCAGCGCGAAGTCGTCGGCCCGGGCCGTGATCTTCTCGAACACCGCGCGGAGCAGTTCGCCGCGCTCACGTGCCGGCGTCGCCGCCCACTCCCGCTGCACCGCGACCGCGGCGTCGAGCGCTTTCATCGCGTCGGCGGGACTGGCGTCCGCGACCTCGGTGAGCGCGTCACCGGTGGCGGGGTCGAAAACGGTGAACGTGGCGCCGTTCTCGGCGTCACGCTTCTCGCCGCCGAGGAAGAGGGTTGTGGGAACGGTTCGCATGAGTTCGACAGCATCCATGACGTCCATCATGCGCCGCACCGAAGTTCGCACGGAAGTTTCGACGCGCGGGCATTAAGCTCAAATCTCGTGAGCTCAGACATCACCGGAACCGCTGCCTGGCAGAAATTGCGTGATCATCACGCTCAGATTCAGTCCGTCCATCTTCGAGAACTCTTCGAGAAGGACCCGGCACGCGGGCAGGAGCTCACCGTCTCGGCCGGCGACCTGTACATCGACTACAGCAAGCACCGCATCGACCGCGACACCATCGGGTTGCTCCTCGAACTGGCCCGCAGTGCCGACCTGGAGGCACGCCGGGACGCGATGTTCGCGGGCGAGCACATCAACACCTCCGAGGACCGCGCCGTCCTCCACACGGCGCTGAGGCTCCCCGCCGACGCGTCTCTCGTCGTCGACGGGCAGGACGTCGTCGCCGACGTCCACGAGGTCCTCGACCGCATGGGCGACTTCACGGATCGGGTGCGCTCCGGTGAATGGCGCGGCGCGACGGGCGAGCGAATCAAGACCGTCGTCAACATCGGTATCGGCGGATCGGATCTGGGTCCGGTGATGGTGTACCGCGCGCTGCGGCACTACGCCGACGCGGGCATCAGCGTCCGGTTCATCTCCAACGTCGACCCCGCCGACCTGGTGCGCAGCCTGCAGGGCCTCGACCCGGCCACCACCCTGTTCATCGTGGCGTCCAAGACGTTCTCGACGCTCGAGACGCTCACCAACGCCACCGCCGCGCGCCGGTGGCTGCTGGGCGGTCTCGGCCTCGGAAACGAAGCGGTCGCAAAGCATTTCGTCGCCGTCTCGACGCACGCGGATCGGGTGTCGGAGTTCGGAATCGACACGGCCAACATGTTCGGATTCTGGGATTGGGTGGGTGGCCGGTACTCGGTCGATTCCGCCATCGGGCTGTCGGTGATGGCGGCGATCGGCAAGGAGCGTTTCGCGGAGTTCCTCGCCGGCTTCCACGCCGTGGACGAACACTTCCGGACGGCGCCGCTCGAGGAGAACGCGCCGGTCCTGCTCGGCCTGATCGGCCTCTGGTACTCGAACTTCTTCGGCGCCGAATCCCGTGCCGTGCTGCCCTATTCCAACGACCTCGTGCGGTTCGCGGCCTATCTGCAGCAGTTGACGATGGAATCGAACGGCAAGTCGGTGCGCGCCGACGGCACACCCGTCCCCACGTCCACCGGTGAGATCTTCTGGGGCGAACCCGGAACCAACGGGCAGCACGCCTTCTACCAGCTCCTGCACCAGGGCACGCGGCTCGTCCCCTCCGATTTCATCGGTTTCGGCGAACCCACCGACGACCTGCCCACGGCGGACGGCACCGGCAGCATGCACGACCTGCTGATGAGCAACTTCTTCGCCCAGACGAAGGTCCTGGCGTTCGGCAAGACGGCCGAGGAGATCGCGGCCGAGGGAACGCCCGAACATCTGGTGCCGCACAAGGTCATGCCCGGCAACCGGCCGTCCACCACGATCCTCGCGCCGAAGCTCACCCCGTCGGTGATCGGACAGCTGATCGCCCTGTACGAGCACCAGGTGTTCGTCGAGGGCGTCGTGTGGGGCATCGACTCGTTCGACCAGTGGGGTGTCGAGCTCGGCAAGACGCAGGCCGTCGAGTTGCAGCCGGTGCTCACCGCGGCGGAAGAACCGGCCACGCAAAGCGATTCGTCGACGGACAGCCTGGTGCGCTGGTACCGCCGTCAGCGCGGACGGGCCTGATTCACCAGCTCTCGGTGGTGTAGACCCGGCCCGACCGGTCCACCAGCCGGGCGCGCAATTCGTGCTGTTCGATCCAGCGGATCGCACCGATGCCGCGGGCGAGGGCAGCGACGCTGGCCGCGTATGCCCAGAGCGCGTCGTCGGCGATCACCGACACGGTCTCCCACTCGGTGGCGGTGGGTGGTTCGGCAGCCGGGGGCGCGAACGCCGTCGCCATCGCCGTCCCGTTCACCAGTTCGACCTCGCCGTCGCCGGGCACCGGGATCTGCCAGCCGCCGGCGGGACAGTGCCCGGCCGTCGCGACGACGTCGCCGATACGCACGGCGGCCCCGCACTCGAGTTGGCGGGCCACCAGTTCCGCCGCCCGGTCCACCGTGTCGGCCTTGGCGGTGTCGGTGATGTCGAACGAGGCGCCCCACGGCGCGAACACGACGTCGTCGTCGATCTGGACGTCGAGGAAGCTGGGTGCCGGGTGCACGGTGGGGATCAGGTCCTCGTCGGGAGATTCGGTGGCGAGCGGGTTCACCACCCCGTCGGTCATCCGGGCGGCCCAGAGCGCCGACCGCAGCAGTGCGGACATCCGCCGGCTGACCTTCACCGGCGCGCCCTGCGAGAGGTTGACGGCGTGGATCTCGGCGTCGCCGCGGTGGATGTCGCAGACCGATTCGGTCTCGTCGATGACGGCCGCGATCAGCGCTGCAGCCTCGGGTAGGGCGGCGCCTTCGGTGACGTCGACTTCCACGACGGAACCCCACACCTTCCATTTCTCGACGCTAACCATGGTGTTCTCCGTGTGCGGTCCGTACAGCGCTGCACTTCCAGTATGCGCCGGCTGTCCAGAGGTCGGCCTCCTGCGACCACCTCGACCGGTCGTACACTTCGCTGGTGAGCGCCCGATTGAGCGTCGTCGACGAGATGTTCCTGCGCACCCATCGGGGGTGGGGAACGCCGATCGTGATGCAGGGCCTGTGGCGTACCGACGGGGAGGTGACCGCCTCGACCCTCGATGCCCTGAGCGCAGACTTCGCCCGCGGACCGCTGGGAAGGCGGGTGGTGCGTCCGCGGATTCCCGGCGCGCGGCCCCGGTTCGAGCCGAGTACCGACGCCTTTCCCGTCGAAGACGCGGAGATCGAGGCCGGGGCGGTCCTCGCGTGGGCCGACGAGCAGGGCTCGTTGTCGGTGGACCCCGAGCGAGGTCCCGCCTGGCGTCTGGCGTGCGCACGACCGGCCGGCGGCGGCACGGTGCTGTCGCTGGTGTGTTCACACGTGCTCGCGGATGCGCGCGGACTGGCGGCCGCCATCGCGGCGGCGCTGCGGGGGCTGCCCCCGTCGGATCAGGGAGGTGCGGAAGGCGCTGTCGCGGACATGTGGGACGCCACCCGGCTCGCCCGCCGCGTGACCGAGGGAACCGCGCGTGCGGTCGCCGGTCTCGTGGTGAGCGGGGCCCGTCGCGCGGAACTCCGCCGCTTCCTGCACGTGAGTGGCAAAGCGTCCCCCGCCACATTTTGCCACTCACCTGCGTCGGCGGTGCTGGACGTGGACACCGAACGGTGGGATGCCGCCGCGGAGCAGGCAGGCGGAACCCCGAACAGCCTGTTCCTGGCCGTGGTGGCCGAATTGGCGCGGCGGGACGGCGAGTCCCGCCCGCTCACGATCAGTGTGCCGATGGACCTGCGGGGCGCGGCCACCTCGTCGGGTACCGCGAACTCCGTCGCCATGGTCGAGGTGGATGTCGGCCCGCAGGACACCGTCGCGGATGTGCGGGCCGCGAGCCGCGCGGCGTTCTCCGCGCCCGCGATGACGAGCCCGGCCGGGTTCCCGGAGGAAATGCTGCAACTGGTCCCCGACCGGGTGGCGCACGCCCTCACGGGTAACCCCGGCGAACGGGACGTGCTGTGTTCGAACATCGGACCGCTACCCGAGGCGCTCGTCTCGATCGGCGGTCACCGCGCCACGGGCATCGCCACCCGGGCCGTGCATCCGGGTGTCGTGACCAGCCGCACCCGGCTGTCCGCCTATCTCAGCCGATTCGGCGGCAGCTACACCCTCGCGCTCGAATCGCTGGACAGTCCGGACCGCGCGGAACTCCGGGAGCGGGCGACGACCGTCCTCGCCCGGCACGGTCTCGATGCCCGCGGCTGGTGAGTCAGGACTCGGACGCGGGTTCGGCGTAGGGCTGACGCGCCGACTGCGGATCGCCGTAGGTGATCGCCCGCTCCCGGCGCGTCCGCGACGCCAGCGTGACGGCCCAGTTGAGCAGGGTGCCGAACCGGTTGCGGTACCCGGCGAGGAACGCGATGTGGATGGCGCCCCACGACACCCAGCCCAGGAACCCGGACATCCGGATCGGGCCCGCCTGAAGCAGCGCATGCCTGCGGGCGATGTACGCCGCGCTCCCCAGGTCGCGGTACTTGAAGGGTTTGCGGTCGGGCGTTCCCCCCGCGACCGTGCGGGCGATGCACCCACCGACGTGCCTGCCGCCCTGCATCGCGACCTCGGCCACGCCGGGGAGGTCGTTCAGCGACATCAGGTCGCCGATCACCCAGACGTTCGGGTGTCCGGGCACGGTGAGGTCGGGTTCGACGGCGATGCGCCCGCCCTGAATCTGCTTCACGCCCAGCGCATTCGCGAGAGCTTCCGCGAACGGCACGGCCTCGACGCCCGCGGTCCAGAGGATCGTGCGAGCCCCGTAGCGCTTCTTGGTGCGCGCAGCATTCTTGGCCGTCGTCTCGATGCTGGTCTCGCAGACGTCGGTGACGTGCACCCCGAGGTGCGTTTCGACGCCGATCTTGTCGAGGGTGCGCTGCGCCGCCGCGGACAGTTTCCGATTGAACGACGGGAGAACGCGGTCGCCGCCGTGGAACAGCAGAACCCGGGCCTCGCAGGGGTCGATGGACTGGAACTCGTGGGCGAGAGCGTGCACGGCGAGTTCCCGGATCTGACCCGCCAGTTCGACCCCGGTGGGCCCACCGCCCGCGACGGCGAAGGTCAGCCACGGCCTGCGTTCCTCCGCGGTGGGCAGCGATTCGGCCATCTCGAAGGCGCAGATCAGCTTCCGGCGAATGGCAAGCGCGTCGTCGAGGGTCTTCATCCCCGGCGCCCATTCGATGTACTCCTCGTGCCCGTGGTACGTCTGTCGCATGCCCGCGGCGACGATCAGGTAGTCGTAGGGCAGGTCGAATGTGGATCCGTCGAAGCGACTGGCGGTCAGGACCCTGCTGACGGCGTCGATCGCGTGCGCCTCCCCGAGGGCGACGTGCACGTTGCGGTTGCCGCGCAGCAGGTGCCGCAGCGGGCTGCTGATCTCGCCCTCGGAGAGCAACCCCGTCGCGCATTGATAGAGCAGCGGCTGGAAGAGGTGGCTGGTTCCCCGGTCCAGCAGGGTGACGTCCACGTCGACGTCGCGGAGCCGCCGGGCGGCGTGGATTCCGCCGAACCCTCCCCCGACGATGACGACACGCGGCCTCGAACGCTGCAGGCCGAGGGACGAGGATTCCTGGGCGGTCGTCATAGGTCAGTCCTACACGAACCGGGATGTCCATGCATGAGGAAGGAATCTCAATGCGAGGTCGATTCCTCGCCATGTGATTCCGGGTAGCGCAGCGCGGTTCGTCTCCTTCTCGATGGCCGCGACCATCGCATCGACGCCGTCGTCGAGGGTGGCCGTCATCTTGGCAGTGTCGCCGGCCCGGCCCGACATGTCGGTGGCGATGTACCCGGGCAGCAGCGTGGTCACCACGATCGGACTCTTCGCCAGCTCCGCGGTGAGCGCCTCGCCGAGGGCCGACACTCCGGCTTTGCTCGCCGAGTACGCCGCCTTCGGGCCGGGCAGACCACGATCGGCACTGATCGAGGACACGAGCACCAGGTGCCCGGCGTTCTGTTCGCGGAAGATGCCGAGCGCCGCCTCGCACTGCGACAGGGCACCGACGAAGTTGGTGCGGACGGTGGCGAGATTGGCGTCGGCCCGGCCTGTTCCGATCCGGGCCCCTTTGCCGAGTCCGGCGTTGACGACGACGCGGTCGAGCCCGCCCAGCTCGGCGCGCAGTTCCCCGAAAACGCGGATCACCGCGTCATGGTCGGTGACGTCGAGTTCGCGGATGGCGACGGTGATCCCGGGATGCGCCGCCCGCAACTCGTCACGCACGGACTCGAGCCGCTCGACGCGTCGCGCACACAGCGCGAGGTCTCGTCCCTGGGCGGCGAACCGGCGAGCCATCTCCTCGCCGAGTCCCGAGCTGGCCCCGGTGATCAGAATCTTCTGCCGTCTCATTCCGCCACACTATCTACCCGCGGGTAACAACGCGAGGGGCCCGCCTGAACCTCTGACATCCACCACCGACCGGCTTACGGTTACAGGTATGACTGACTCGGGGAGCGGCGCGGAAGAGTTCGATGTCATCGTGATCGGAGGCGGCCCCGCCGGTGAGAACGCGGCGAGTTACGCCATCGCGGGCAGCGACCGCACCGCGGCACTGATCGAACACGAACTCGTCGGCGGGGAATGCTCCTACTGGGCGTGCATGCCCAGCAAGGCACTGCTGCGTCCCGGTGAGGTCCTCGGGGCGGCGCGCAACATGCCCGGGGTGTCGGCCGGTCCGCTCGACGTGGACGCCGTGCTGGCGCGACGCGACTCGTTCACCGGCAACCACGACGACTCCTCGCAGGTGATGTGGGCCGACTCGCAGGGGATCGACGTCATCCGCGGATCGGCACGCATCACCGGGGACCGCACGGTGACGGTCGGCGATTCCCGCCGGCTGCGCGCCCGGCACGCCGTCGTGGTCGCCACCGGGACGACCGCCGCGGTCCCCGACACCCCCGGCCTGCGAGCGGCGTTGCCGTGGATCTCGCGGGACGCCACCAACCTGAGAGAGATTCCGCGCCGGGTGGCCGTGATCGGCGGCGGCGTCGTGGCATGTGAGAGCGCGACGTGGCTGCTGGACCTCGGTGTCGAGGAACTGACGATGGTGGTGCGCGGCCGGGCGCTGCTCCCCAAGAACGAGCCGTTCGCCGGTGAGCGGGTGGCCCGCTCGCTGGAGAAGAAGGGTGCGCGGGTCCTGTTCGGCGCGGACCTTCGCGGCGTCGAGCGGGCCGACGCCCGGGACACGGGGATCGGCCGCATCCACGGCGGCCCGGTGACGCTGGACGTGGCGGGACAGGATCCGCTCGTCGTCGACGAGGTCGTCGTCGCGACCGGGCGAACGCCGGCGACGGCGGCGCTCGGCCTCGACGCGCGACTGCTGAACTCCCACGGATACCTCACCACGGACGACCACCTGACGACGGCGGACGAATGGTTGTACGCCGTCGGCGACGCCAACGGCCGCGCGCTGCTCACTCACATGGGCAAATACCAGGCCCGCGTCTGCGGCGACGTGATCGCCGCGCGCGCCGAGGGCAGGCCGCTGGAGGGGGCCCGCTTCCGGGCGACCGCCGATCACGGCCAGGTTCCCCAGGTGGTGTTCGCCGACCCGGAGGTCTCGGCCGTCGGGATCACCGAGAAGGAGGCACGCGACGCCGGCGTGGACGTGGAGACCGTCGAGGTCGACATCGCCGTCGCCGGCTCGTCACTGGCGCGCGACGATTTCAGTGGTCACGCCAAGCTCGTGATCGACCGGGCCACCGACACCCTGGTCGGGGCGACGTTCGCGGGCACGGATGTCGGCGAGCTCATCCACGCCGCCACCATCGCGCTGGTCGGGAAGGTGCCGCTGGACACGCTGTGGCACGCGGTCCCGTCGTACCCGACGGTGAGCGAGGTGTGGCTGCGGCTGCTGGAGGCGCGGCGCTGAGCTGAACGGAACACCGTCGGCGGAGGTAAAAGCCCCCTCAGGCGGTCTCCGTATAGTTTCCGACATGGCGTCTGACACTCTCACAACCGACACGCTGGTGAGGACGGCCGCAGGGGTGGTCCGTGGCCGGCGCGTCGGCGACCTGGTCGCGTGGCGGGGAATTCCCTACGCGGCTCCCCCGGTCGGGCCGCTGCGGTTGCGCGCACCCCAGCCGGTCACGCCGTGGTCCGGTGAGTTCAACGCCTCCGAATTCGGCGACGCCGCCGTGCAGCACAAGAAGTTCACCGCTCTCCGGCCAGGCAAGTATCAGCCGTCCAGCGAGAACTGCCTGACGCTCAACGTGCTGGCCACGCCCGGCACGTCCGGGGCACGCCCGGTGATGGTGTTCATCCACGGCGGCGCGTACACGCTGGGCATGTCGGCGACCGCGCTCTACGGCGGACAGTCGCTGGTCCGCCGCGGTGACATCGTGTACGTGTCGATCAACTACCGCCTCGGATCGCTCGGATACCTCGACTTCACCCAATTCTCCACCTCCGAACGACCTTTCGACTCCAACCTCGGACTCCGCGACCAGGTCGCCGCACTCGAATGGGTGCAACGCAACATCGCCGAATTCGGCGGCGACCCCGACAACGTCACCGTCTTCGGCGAATCCGCGGGCGCCAACGCCGTCACCACACTCATGACCACCCCCGCCGCGAAAGGACTGTTCGCGCGGGCCATCTCGGAGAGTTCCGCCCCCGGCCTCGTCACCACCGCCGACCGCGCCGCCCGGTGGGCATCCGACTACGTGACGCTGCTCGGGGCCGAACCGGACACCGCCGCAGAGGCCCTCGCCTCGTCACCGGTCGGCGCACTGGGCCGGGCCGGAAATCGTCTCGGCGCGAAAGTGCTGTCGGAGACGCCGGGACTGCACCCGTTCGGACCCGTGATCGACGGCGACTTCCTGCCGAAGCCGCCGCTCGACGCGTTCGCCGACGGCTCGGCGCACCGGGTACCGCTGATCATCGGTACCAACGCCCGCGAGGGCACCCTGTTCCCGAAACTCCTCGACGCGCTGCCGACCGACCCCGACCGGATCGGGCGGATGTTCGCACTCACCGACCCCGGCGCCGAGGCCCGCGTCACCGCCGCGTATCCCGGCTACCCGGCGCCGGACGCGGCCACCGACCTGGGCGGCGACCTCACGTTCTGGAAGCCGTCGATCGAACTGGCCGAGGCCCATTCCGCGTTCGCCCCCACCTTCAGCTATCGTTTCGACTTCGCTCCGCGCGCCATGAAATGGCTCGGACTGGACGCCACACACGGATTCGAGTTGTTCGCGGTGTTCGACATCGCCGACACCCTGATCGGCCGCGGCCTCACCCTGCCGGGCGGTCGTCGCGGGCTCAAGGACGTGACGGACACCGTGCAGCGGCACTGGCTGCACTTCGCCTCGCAGGGAACACCGTTGGCGTCGTGGCCGCAGTACGACACCGATAGGAGGGCAACACTCGTGTTCGACACCGTCACCACCGTCCAGGACGATCCGCGCCGGGAGCGCAGGCTGGCCTGGGAGGGGTACCGGGGCTATTACGGGCAGGGCCTGTGAGCGCTCTCGAGGTCCACACCGAAGCCGGCGCCGTCGGAGGACGCCGGATCGACGACCTGACTGCCTGGCGGGGTATCCCCTACGCCGCTCCCCCCGTCGGGCCGCTGCGGTTGCGGGCCCCGCACCCGGTCGAACCGTGGTCGGGGGTCCGGCGGGCCTTCCACTTCGGGTCCCCCGCACCGCAGGGCGATGGGACCGACGAGGACTGTCTCACCCTCAACGTGCTCGCCCCCGGGTCCACATCCGAGTCGCCGCGACCGGTGATGGTGTTCATCCACGGCGGCGCCTACTCCGGTGGGTCTTCGTCCTCGGCGCTCTACAGCGGCGAATCGCTGGTCCGCCGCGGCGACATCGTGTACGTGTCGATCAACTACCGCCTCGGATCGCTCGGATACCTCGACTTCACCCAATTCTCCACCCCCGAACGACCTTTCGACTCCAACCTCGGACTCCGCGACCAGGTCGCCGCACTCGAATGGGTGCAACGCAACATCGCCGAATTCGGCGGCGACCCCGACAACGTCACCGTCTTCGGCGAATCCGCAGGCGCCAACGCCGTCACCACACTCATGACCACCCCCGCCGCGAAAGGACTGTTCGCGCGGGCCATCGCGGAGAGCCCTCCGGTGGCGTCGGCGTACCACCCCGAGCGGGCGGCGCGGTGGTCGCGCGAATTCCTCGAGATCGCCGGGGTCCCGCTCTCCGAGGCCGCGACGTGGCTCGAGACCGCCGACCCGGCAGACTTCGTCGAAGCGGGGACGACACTGGCGCACCGGGGCGCCGACGAGGAACCGGGAACCCGCGCGTTCGCGCCCGTCGTCGACGGCTTCTTCCTTCCCACGCATCCGCTCGACTGCTTCGCGTCCGGTTCCGGGCACCCGGTTCCGCTGATCATCGGCACGAACCGCCACGAGGGCAGGGTCTTTCCCCGGTTCCTGAACATCCTGCCCACCGATCCCGCCCGGATCGACAAGATGTTCTCGCACGTGGACGCGTCGGTGAAGGAACGGGCCATCGCCGCCTACCCCGGTTATCCCGGGAGGCGTGCGGCCGCGGACCTCGGCGGCGACGTGACGTTCTGGGAACCGTCCGTCCTGTGCGCGCAGGGTCACACGACCGTCGCACCGACCTACAGTTACCGGTACGACTTCGCACCCCGGTTGCTTCACATCCTCGGGCTGGGCGCCACCCACGCGACGGAGATGTACGCGGTGTTCGGGCTGACCGGGCCGTGGGCGCGGCTGCTCACCGCGCTCGGGGGCCGCCGCGGGTTGCGGGCCGTCACCGACACCGTTCAGTCGCACTGGCTGCATTTCGCCCGGCACGGGACCCCGGCACCCGGATGGCCCCGGTACTCGCCGGAGCGCCGCGAGACGCTCATCATCGACGCCACGAGCCGCGTGGAGAACGATCCGCTCGGTGAGCGTCGACGCGCCTGGCTGGGGTACGAGCACCGACGCTAGCGGGCGGATTCGCGGTGTTTTCGTTCCACGGTGCGACCCTCCCGGTTGCCCTAGTCTCGTAGAGACCTGCATTCGGGAGGCGAGAATGACCGAGTCGAACGATCTCGCAGGCCGCACCATGGTGGTCACCGGTGCCACCTCGGGGCTCGGCCTGGAGACCTGCCGCCAACTCGCACACCGCGGGGCCACCGTCGTTCTGGTCGGCCGGGACCAGGACAGGATCGACGCGGTGATCGCCGAGCTGTCCGAGAGCACCGACCGCGACCGGCTGAACTCGGCGCTCGCCGACCTGTCCTCGCTCGACCGTGCACGCAGGCTGTCGGAGGAACTGCTGCACCGGTTCCCGCGGATCGATGTGCTGGTAAACAACGCGGGCATCGACGTGGGGCATCGTCAACTGACGGTGGACGGCTTCGAAGAGATGTTCGCCGTGAACTATCTCGCGCCGTTCGTGCTGGCGACGTCGCTGGCTCCGGCGATGGCGCAGGCGTCGACCGCCGACGCCGCCGGTTACCGGCATCCGGCACGCATCGTCGACGTCAGCTCGTCGGGACATCGCGGCGGGCACCTCGACTTCGACGACCTCGACGGCACGAAGGACACGTTCCACGGCCAGCGTGCGTACAACAACTCCAAACTCGCCCTGACCCTGTTCACCCGCGAGTTGGCGCGCCGGTCCGATCCTGCGAGGCTGGTCGTCAATTGCGCCGACCCCGGGTTCGTCCGCGGCACCTCCCTCGGGCGGGGTCTGTTCGGCTACCAGGTGGTGGGGACACTCCTGACCCCGTTCGCGTCGGACGTCGCGAAGGCAGCGGACACGGTGGTCTGGACCGCCACCGCGACGGAGAGCGGCAAGTTCACCGGCGAATACGTCAAGGGCTGCAAGGTTGTTCACCCGAGCAAGGACGCACGTGACGCCGAACTCGCCGCGCGGTTGTGGGACGCCACCGAGGCACTGCTCGCCGGCCGCGGTGCGGCCCGCCGCTGACGCCGGTCAGTTCGGTTCCTCGAAGAGCGACAGCACGTTGCCGTGCGGGTCCCGGAACCACGCGACGCGGATGCCGTCCGGGGCGCGCCAGGCGGCGTGCTCGTCCTGATCCATGCCCGGGTACTCGGTGAACTCGATGCCCTTGCTGCGCAGTGTTTCGACGACCTTGTTCAGGTCGCCGACCTTCCACCCCAGCACCGTGTACCCGGTGTCGGCCTTCGCCTGCACCAGCGTGACCCGGAGCAGGGAGCCGTTGCAATCGAGGGCCAACGCGAACTCGTCCCGTGAGACGAGCGTCAGCCCCAGGGTCTCCACGTAGAACATCTCCGAGACGTCCAGATCGGTGCTGGCCACGAAACTCACGAGCTCACCCTGAAGACTCATGAATCAACTGTGCCCCGCGCACCCGCGGGCAGGCAAGAGCGCGGGCTCACTGACGGCGGTATCCCGTGACCCGGGGCACACGGACCGAGGGTCGCAAGTTAACGTCGATTCGACAGGTTGTCTCGTACCGGAATGAGGAACTCGCGTGTCTGCTCCAGTTACAGAGAAGAAGGGCCCCCTCGCGGGCATTCGCGTCGTCGAATTCGCAGGCCTCGGACCGGGCCCGCACGCCGCCGCCCTCCTGGCCGATCTCGGCGCCGACGTGGTGTGTGTCCAGCGTCCCGGGGTGATTCCGCCGGACGGCCCGTACGACCAGATCCAGCGGGGTCGTCGCGTCGTCGAGGCCAATCTGAAGGACCCCGAGCAGGTGGAGAAGGTTCTCGGTCTGATCGAGCGCGCGGACGTCGTGATCGAGGGCTTCCGCCCCGGTGTCACCGAGCGCATGGGCCTGGGCCCGGACGTCTGCCTCGGGCGCAACGAGCGACTCGTGTACGGACGGATGACGGGCTGGGGCCAGGAGGGCCCGCTGGCCAGCGCGGCCGGGCACGACATCAACTACATCTCGCTGACCGGTGTCCTGCACGCCATCGGCCGCAAGGGTGAACGTCCCGTGCCGCCGCTGAACATGGTCGGCGACTTCGGCGGCGGTTCGATGTTCCTGATCTTCGGGATTCTGTCGGCGCTGGTGGAACGCCAGTCGTCCGGCAAGGGCCAGGTCGTGGATGCGGCCATGGTCGACGGCGCGCTGGCCCTCTCGCACATGATGTGGGCGTTCCGCGGCCGCGGCGTCTGGTCCGACGAGCGGGGTGTCAACCTGCTCGACACCGGCGCGCCGTTCTACGACACCTACGAGACGTCCGACGGCAAGTACATGGCCGTCGGCTCGATCGAGCCGCAGTTCTACGCTCTGCTGCTGCAGGGCCTCGAACTCGACCCCGCCGAACTGCCGCAGCAGATGGACATCTCGGCGTGGCCGCAGGTGAAGAAGGTCTTCGCGGAGAAGTTCCTGTCGAAGACCCGCGACGAGTGGGCCGCTATCTTCCTCGGCACCGATGCCTGCGTGTCGCCCGTGCTGACGTTCGCGGAGGCGCCGTCCAACGAGCACATCGCCGCCCGCGGATCGCTGATCGACCTCGACGGCGTCACGCAGCACGCCCCGGCGCCGCGGTTCTCCCGCACCCCGGCCGGCGCACCCACCCCGCCTGCCCGTGAGGGCGTCGACATCGACACCGTCTGGACCTGACCCCCACGTGAGTGGCGATGCGTGTTCCGGCACGCTTCGCCACTCACGTGCTCAGACGACGAGGGACGGTTCCGCGAGCTCTCGGTCGACGGCCAGCGTCTCGTACGCTGCCGCGATGCAGTCGACACCGCGGCGCAGTTCGTCGGACGTCCGCGCGTACGGGAGCCGGACGAACCTCTCGAACGCGCCCTCCACCCCGAACCGCGGTCCCGCCGCCAGCAGCACCCCGAAGTTGGGGGCCGTCGCGGCCAGCGCCGTCGACACCGGCGCGGGCATGCGCAGCCACAGCGACATTCCTCCCGAACCGATGGTCGGGACCCAGTCCGGCAGGCGGTCGGCGAGAGCGTCGAGCATCGCGCTCCGCTGTTCCCGCAGTTCCGCCCGGCGCCGGGCGAGGACGAGTTCGTCGTCGGACAGCAGATGCGCCGCCGCGAGCTGGTCCATCACCGGCGTGCCCAGATCGACCGCGGCCCGCGCCCCGGCGAGCCGGGTGATCAGCGCCGGATCGGCGCGAATCCAGCCGACGCGCAGCCCGCCCCAGAACGACTTCGCCGCCGACCCGATCGTCACGACCTCCGACTTCGCGGCTCCCCTGCCGTGCGCCGCGACCGGCCCCGGTGACGGTTCGTCCAGCCACAGGTCGACCATCGTCTCGTCCACCACCAGGGTCATGCGGGTGTCGCGCGCGATCCGCGCCAGTTCGGCCCGCCCGGACGCGTCGAGGCACAGTCCGGTGGGGTTGTGGAAGTCCGGGATCAGGTACGCCATCCGGGCCGCGGTCTGCCGGGCGGCGCTGCGGATTCCGTCGAGATCCCACGCCCCGGACGCACCGCCCTCCGGACGGACGGGCACCGGGACCGGACGCGCACCGACCCTGCGGATCGCCTCCAGCGCGTTGGGGTACGTGGGGTGATCGACCAGCACCCGCTCCCCCGGCGCCGTGAGCACGTTGAGGAGCAGCCGCAGCGCGTGCTGAGCACCGGAGGTGACCATGATCTGCTCGGGCGAGGTCTCCAGCCCCCGCGCCCGGTAACGCGCCGCGATGACGTCCCGCAACGCGCCGATCCCCACCGGCTCCATCCCGTGAGTCGGCAGGAACTGCGGAAGCGATTGCAACGCATAGGCGTAGGCCTGCTCGACCGCTTCCGCGGGCGCGGCCATCGCGGCGTAGCTGAGGTCGACCACCGAGCTGTCGGAACCGGGCTGGTGCGCCCGGAACATCAGCCCGTTCTGCCGTGCCCCCAGCGGCAGCGCGACGGTGCTGCGCGACCCCTGACGGCTGATGAGATACCCCTCGTCCCGGAGTACCGAATACGATGACGTGATCGTGGTCCGGCTCAACTCCAGCATCGACGCCAGTTCGCGCTCGCTCGGCAGCGCGACCCCCAGCGGGATGCGGCCGTCGTGCACGAGTAACCGGATCCCGTCGGCCAGCGCCCGGTAGGCGGGCCTCGCGGCCGACCGGCGGCCGCTGTCGTCCTGCCAGTTACCGAGGTCCCTGGCCAGGGAGCGTGCACCGAGTACGCGAGTCATCATGCAGTCCAGTATCAACCTCTTGGCTATTCAACTCAAAGCCAGTTCTGGCGAGGCTCGAATCCATGACGACACTGATCACCCTCGCATGCATGGCTCTCCTGGCCGCGGCGGTCGCGCACTACGGTCCCAAAGAGGGAGGTAAGGGCGTGTTTCGCCTGGAGCAGTTCCGGATCGGCGCCCCACTCGGCGGGATCTTTCCCGACCAGTCGAACAGTCCAGAAGATCCGGACTGGCCTTCTCCAGGCGATCAGCGCGCCGGCGGCGGCAGCAGCTGACTGAACAGCACCGTCCCGGCCGCGTCGAGGAGGTCCACCCGCAACTCCGACGTCTGCCCGTCGATGAACACCTCCCCGAAGTGCTGGTATCCGTCGAGCGGCGACGAATTGGGTGCGGGCGGCGCGTGCACGAACACGGCCTCGGGGCCGAACGTGACGTCGAGGTCGTTGGGACCGAAACCGCCCGCATTGAGTGGACCGGAGACGAACTCCCAGAATTCGTCGAAATCCTTGTACGCGGCGCGGTCGGGCGAGTACCGGTGCGCGGCGGTGTAGTGCACGTCCGCGGTGAGCCACACCGTCCCGGTGATCCGTCCCGCCTTGATCGCCGACAGCACCTGGGCGATCTCGGATTCCCGGCCCGACGGCTGACCGGGCTCCCCGTTCGCGACGCCCTCGAACGCGGTGTCGCCGTCCGGGACCACCACCCCGAGCGGGAGGTCGTTGGCGATGATCTTCCACGTCGCCGTGGACGCACCGAGTTCCCGGATCAGCCACTCCTTCTGGGCCGCACCGAGAATCTGCCCGGCCGCACCGGTGTTGACTCCGTTCGCGTCCTTGTAGGTGCGCATGTCGAGGACGAACACGTCGAGCAGTGGGCCGTATCCGATCTTGCGGTACACACGACCGTCGACCGCGTCGGCCGGCTCCACCGGCAGCCACTCGTGGTACGCCTGGAATGCCCTCTGCGCCAGCACGTCCACGTTCTTCTCCGTGTACGCGTCGAGGTCGAGGACCTCACCGGGGTACCAGTTGTTGACGGTCTCGTGATCGTCCCACTGAACGATCTGCGCCACAGAGGAATTGAACCTGCGGTAGTTGTCGTCGGTGAGGTTGTACGCGTACTGGCCGCGGTACTCGTCCAGCGTCTGCGCGACAACGCTCTTCGCCTCGCTGACCGTGTTCCGCCACACGCGTCCGTCCGGCAGCGTGACGGACTCCTTCAGCGGACCGTCGGCGTACACGACGTCGCCCGAGTGCAGGAACAAGTGTGGGTCGCGCGCGGCCATCGTGTCGAAGATTCGCATTCCGCCGATGTCCGGATTGATTCCGTATCCCTGACCCGCCGTGTCCCCGGACCACTGCAACCGGATGTCGCCTGCGGCGCTCGGAGCGGTGCGGAAGACACCCGTCACCGCCTCCGAGGTGGCGCCGTCGTCACCTTCGAGGGTCACCCGGTAGTGCACCTGCTGCCCGGCGGGTAGTCCGGTCACACGCAGCCGCCCGGTGCCGTCCGCGTCCGGGGTGAGCAGTCCACCCTCGAATCGCACCGGGTCGGTGAAGGACTCGGTGGCCGAGGTCTCCACGATCATCGTGGCGGGACGGTCGGACCTCGCCCAGACGAGCGCACCGTCTGCTCGCACGTCACCGGCCGCGACACCGTGCGTGAGGGTGGGTCGGTCACGGACCAGCGACGGACCCGCGCTGCCGGAGTCGGAGCACGCGGCAGCGGGCACGGCCAGCAACCCGAGTGCGGTGGAGCGGAGCAGGGCACGGCGGGACAGATACACGAAAACATCTCCTCGGTCGGCGAGCTTCGAGGATGCCGAACCGTGGTCAACGGAAGGTGAACGTCGGATGTGGGAGGCATACTGGATTGGTGACCACAGGAATCGCCCTGTTCGACACGGCCCTCGGCACCTGCGCCATCGCATGGCGGGCCGCCGGGATCGTGGGTGTGCAATTGCCCGAAGGTTCCCCCGAATCCACCCGGCAGCGTCTCGAACACTGCTTCCCGGATGCGGTGGAGCACCAGCCGCCTGCGCCGGTCCAGCGGGCCATCGACGGGATACGCGAACATCTGGGCGGCGCACTCGACGATCTGCGGTGGATCGATCTCGACTTCGAGGGAGTCCCCGAATTCGACTGCACCGTATACGAACTCACCCGCGCAATCGACCCGGGCACCACACTCACCTACGGTGACATCGCGGCGGAACTCGGCAAGCCGGGGGCCGCGCAGGCCGTCGGTCAGGCCCTCGGCCGCAACCCGCTGCCGATCGTGATCCCGTGCCATCGCGTCCTCGCCGCAGGCGGGCAGGTGGGCGGCTTCTCCGCCGGTGGCGGCACGCTCACCAAGCGCGAATTACTGGCCCTCGAACACGCTCCGGGGTTCGACGACCCGGTGCTGTTCTGATCAAAGGCTGCGGGTCGCCGACGAGTTCACGCGCCAGCGCCGCGGCCGCCGCCATCCTGTCGCCGTCGGGAACCCGGAGGGTCCGGACCACCCGCTGATCGACCCCGGTCACCCTGGCGCATCCCAGCACGAACGCCTGCCCGCCGGCGACGATCGCCCGCTCCACGGCATGAACGAACGCGTCGACCGTCGACCGCGGGTCACCCTCGAACACCCAGACACCGAGATCCGTCGACACCACCGCCACGCACCTGCCTGCGTCCGGCCGGTCGTGCCCGAATGCCTCCAGGACGGCGGCCGCTGCATGGAAGCTGTCGTACCACCGGACGGCCGGCACCCGGGTACTCGCTTCGACAGTCCTGATCATCGGCTCGAATGTATCGCGGATCGCCGAATGTCGCATCGGTTCAATTCACCTGAACCGATGTCACATTCGGCGACGGGCGAGCAGACTACCGCACCACGTCCCGGCGGACGATGGTCTCGTCGCGGCCGGGGCCGACGCCGATGCAGGAGATGTACGCACCCGACAGCTCCTCGAGGCGCAGGACGTAGTTCTGCGCGTTCTTCGGGAGTTCCTCGAACGTCCGGGCGTGCGAGATGTCTTCCCACCAGCCGGGCATTTCCTCGTAGATCGGCTTGGCGTGGTGAACGTCGGTCTGCGACATGGGCATCTCGTCGTACCGCACGCCGTCGACGTCGTAACCGACGCAGATCGGGATGGTGTCGAGGCTGCTGAGCACGTCGAGCTTGGTGAGGAAGTAGTCGGTGATGCCGTTGACACGCGTTGCGTAGCGGGCGATCACGGCGTCGAACCATCCGGTGCGACGGGCACGGCCGGTGGTGACACCCACCTCGCCACCGGTCTTGGCGAGGTATTCGCCGTTCTGGTCGAAGAGTTCGGTCGGGAACGGGCCCGAGCCGACGCGGGTGGTGTACGCCTTGAGGATGCCCAGCACCGTCGTGATCTTGGTGGGTCCGATGCCCGAACCGACCGCTGCGCCACCGGACGTCGGGTTGGACGACGTCACGTACGGGTAGGTGCCGTGGTCGACGTCGAGGAGCGTGCCCTGCGAACCCTCCAGCAGCACCGTCTCACCGCGCTCGAGTGCCTCGTTGAGCTGCAGGCGCGTGTCCGCGATGCGGTGCTTGAAACCGTCGGCCTGCTCGAGCACCTCGTCGACGACCTGCTGCGGGTCGAGGGCCTTGCGGTTGTAGATCTTGACGAGCACCTGGTTCTTGAACTCGAGTGCCGCCTCGACCTTCTGGGTGAGGATCTTCTCGTCCAGCACATCCTGCACGCGGACGCCGACACGCGCGAGTTTGTCCTGGTAGCAGGGCCCGATGCCGCGGCCGGTGGTGCCGATCTTCTTGGCCCCGAGGAAGCGTTCGGTGACCTTGTCGATGGCCACGTGGTACGGCATGATCAGGTGCGCATCGGCCGAGAGCAGCAGGCGGCTGGTGTCCACGCCCCGCTCGTCGAGTCCGGCGAGTTCGGTGAGCAGCACTCCCGGGTCCACCACGACACCGTTGCCGATGACGTTCGTGACGCCCGGAGTGAGGATTCCGGACGGGATCAGATGCAGAGCGAACTTGTCGCCGTTCGGAAGAACCACTGTGTGTCCGGCGTTGTTACCGCCCTGGTAGCGCACCACCCACTGCAGGCGTCCGCCCAGTAGATCGGTAGCTTTGCCCTTGCCCTCGTCGCCCCACTGGGCGCCGATCAGGACGATTGCCGGCATGACGTTGTCTCCTACGGTCGACGTACAGTCGTATCCGACTGCGTGGTCCTGCCGTTCGTAGGCAGTGGCCGGGGGAACAGTCTAGCCGAGGGCACGGAGAACAGACCCCACAGTACGGCTGGGGAGGCCATCTCGGGCGTGCCACTAGGATGATCCGAAAGGGAAGCTGCGGAAATCGCGGCGGGACATCCGGGCGAGGAGTGGCGTTGACCCCCGTAGTGCTCATTTGCGGCGACGTGCCGCTTCCCCTGCCTCTGGGCTCCATTTCGACCTCGAGCGCACCTGCCGTCCCGGACAAGGACGACTTCGACGAGGTCTTCTCCAAACTTCAGGTCGTCGTGGATCCGCGACTGATCGTGGTGGGCAGCGACGCCGCCTTCGCGGCCACCCTGACCCGGTTGATGCGCACCGATCGCCTGCACATCGAACTCGCGTACGTCGCGGAGCATCGTTCGGAGGCGACGGACGCCTACCACCTGTCCTCCGGCGCCCGCGGCGCCCGCACCGCGCTGAAGGGGACGGCCAAGCCGGTCCCCCTCATCCGCGACGACGCGGGGATCGCGCTCGTCGGGTGCGCCACCGTCACGGGTCCGGACGGGGGTCCGCTCGTCGGCGAGGCCTACGTCGACGACACCCGGCTGTTCTCGGGGACGACGACGAGCATGAACGTCACCCCGACCCCACGGATGCCCGGTCTGCGGGCGTCGGTCGAGCCTCGCAGGCGCTGGCTCCCCCGCCGCTGGGTCGAGGGTCGCGCCGTGCAGCTCGGGTCGCCCGCGGCGGCGCTGAACCGGGACGGCGTGCCGAACCCCCGCGACGTCAAGCGTTCGACGTTCTACCGGCACGATCAAGAGTGGTTGCTGGTCCGATGAGCCTGCCCAGGGCGCGGACCACCGCGGTCCGGCCCAGTCCGGTGTTCCTCCTCGTCGTCGCCGTCGCGGTCGCCGGCGGTGTTCTCGCGTGGCGCGCCGAACTGGAGTCGGCGCTCGGCCACGTCGGGGTGTTCCTGCTGGTGGTCGCGGGATGGGTGGTGACGCTCTGCCTGCACGAGTTCGCGCACGCGTACACGGCGTGGCGGCACGGCGACACCGACGTCGAGGTACGCGGCTACCTCACGCTCAACCCGTTGAAATACAGCCACCCACTGCTGTCGATCGGTCTGCCGGTCCTGTTCATCGCGCTCGGCGGGATCGGGTTGCCCGGCGGCGCCGTGTACCTGCGGACCGGACTGTTCTCGCCGAAGGTGCAGGCGCGGGTGTCGCTCGCCGGACCCGCCGTGAACCTGGTGTCCGCGATCGTCCTGCTCGCCGTGATCCGCTGGTTCGGGCTGGGCGGCGACCACCAGGTGTTCTGGACGGGACTGAGCTTTCTCGCGTTCCTGCAGGTGATGGCCACTGTGCTCAATCTCCTGCCGGTGCCCGGACTCGACGGGTACGCCGCGCTCGAACCGTTCCTGCCGCCGCGCACTCGGAGGTCCGTCGACCAGTTCAAGCCGTACGGACTGCTGATCCTCGTGGCGCTGCTGTTCGTGCCGTCGATCAACGTGGTGTTCTTCGACGTCATCTACCGGCTGTTCGAACTGTCCGGGGTGCCGGAGATCTACGCGCAGTACGGCAACTACCTGATGCGCTTCTGGCTCTGACCCGTGAGTACTTGTTAACCGCGGGCGGTTAACAAGTACTCACGGGCGGGACGCATCCTCTTCGGTGAAGTTGGGGGTCAGCCGCAGTTCCGCCAACGGCACCTCGCGGTCGGGGCTGCGGACCTCGACGCGCACAGCTTCGCCGGTCGCGTCGTCCCGCATCCCGATCGGCGCACCGCGCTTGCCCTGGAGGTACTTGTCGCCCCACTGCATCAGCGCGAGCACAGCAGGTAGAAGGTCACGCCCCTTCTCGGTGAGCACGTATTCGTAGCGGGTGCGCTGCCCGGGCTCCTTGTAGGGTTGCCGCTCGAACAGGCCCTCGGCCGTCAGTTCACGCAGTCGGGACGCCGCCACGGCCTCGGTGATGCCGACCCGTTTCGCGAAGTCGTCGAATCGCGTGGTGCCGTAGTAGGCCTCGCGCAGGATCAGGACGGCCGAACGCGTGCCGATCACGTCCATCGCCTTGCCGATGGAGCAGTGCGTCGCCCGCCAGGTGTCGCGATCTGCGAGAAAGCCGTCCAACCGTGCCGCGTCCATGCACCTCAGCATAGCTGACTTGCAAATTCCATAGTCAGCAGCTACAACTTCCAGGACAGGTGCGACAGCCCGCTGGCGTCGAGTTCGAGCCCACGCGGAGTCGACACCAGCCGCAGCAGCACCTCCTGACATCCCGGGCACCGCACGACGACACCGGGCGCGCGCGTATAGACGTGCACGGCCGCCATCGGTCCGTCGAGACCGCAGAACCGGCACTGTCCGGTCGCCGCGGTGAGGTCGTGAACGAAGATCTCCGCGAACGGCCCGCCGAGAACGTTCCCGTCCTCGAAGTCGTTGCCCTGCAACGTACTCATCGACAATTCCTTCCTCCGGTCACGGCCCCGAGGGACCGAACCGCTCCGTCTTGATGTCGTCCGGCGAGTGCCCGAGCGAGAGCAGCAGGCGAGCCGCCTCCTCGACGAATCCGGTGGGCCCGCACACGAAGCAGCGCGGCGCGAAGTCCGCCGGCCATCCCCACTCCGCGAGATCGGCGGCAGTGATCCGACCCGCCGGGCGCCGCGGCGAGTCCTCGCGAGTGTGGAGAACGAACGTCTCGACTCCCCCGTCGCCGCTCCCGGGCCTGTTCAGCTCGTCCGCGAACAACTGGTCGGCCCGCGTCCGGAGGGAGTACACGAGCCGGAACGGCGTGCGGTCGTGGCGGAACCGGCGCTCGCGAACCATCGACATCAGCGGCACGATCCCCGACCCACCCGCGACGAGAAGCACCGGCGCGCCGCCACCCTCGCGCGGCGACCACACGAACCAGCCACCGATCGGTCCGCGCACCTCGATCAGATTGCTCGCGGCGAACACGTCGGTCAGATACGGAGACACCTCGCCGTCCGCCACCCGCTGGACGACCAACTGCAGTCGCCACCCGTCCGGTGAACGCTCGGCCGGCGACGCCAGCGAGTAACTCCGTTCGGTGGTGTATCCGTCGGGACCGGTCAGGCGGAGATCGACGTGCTGCCCGGCGCGATGCCCAGGCCACTCCGGGACCTCGAGGACCAGGGCCCGCGCACTCGCCGTCTCGGGCCACGACTCGACGAGTTCCGCCACTCGCCAGCTGAGCACCGTGCGGCCCAGAAGTTCACTGGTCACCCTGGTACCTCTGCTCCCGCCACGGGTCGCCGCGATCGTGGTACCCGAGTTGTTCCCAGAAACCCGGGACGTCCTGGGTGACGAGCTGGATCGACCGAACCCACTTCGCGGACTTCCACAGGTAGAGATGAGGCACGAGCAGACGGGCCGGACCCCCGTGCACCGGCGCGAGTGGCGCGCCCTCGTAGGTGTGCACGATCCACGCCTTGCCGCCGAGGATGTCGGAGACGGGAAGGTTGGTGGTGTAGCCGCCGTCGCATCCGACGAGGACGAATCCCGCGGACGTCTCGACGTCCGCGAACAGGGTGTCGAGGGAGACGCCCTTCCACGAGGTTCCGAACTTCGACCATCGCGTGACGCAGTGGAGGTCGACCGTCGGCCGCTCCTGCGGGAGCTTCATGAATTCGGCCCACGACCACTCGTGGCGCCGGCCGGTCTCGTCCGTCACGGTCAGCGTCCACGTCTCGGTCGGGACGCGGGGCGTCGGTCCTGCCGAGAGGACCGGGAAATCGCCGACCTCGTACTGCCCGGGCGGAAGAGAGTGCTCGCTGCGAGGTCTGCCGTGGAAGCCGGGGGTCAGAACAGCCATGCCTCACGTTAGGACCGCCGCGGGGTCTTCGCAGCGCAAACCGGCGATCCGAGGCGCCCATCACACCTGACTTGCGTTAGTCATAGTCAGGTGTAGATTGCTGACTATGGCCCTCAATAGTCAGGTGCGTGAGGAAGTGCGGGTCGGCCCGCTCCTCACCGTCCTCTCCGGCGCGCCGTTCGTCGCCAGCCTCGATCTGTTCGTCGTCAACGTCGCGTTCGGCGACATCGCGGCGAGCTATCCCGGGTACAGCCTCGGCGACCTCAGCTGGGTGCTGGGCGGCTACGCGATCGTGTTCGCCGCACTCCTGGTTCCGCTCGGACGCTGGGCCGACCGCGTCGGCCGCCGGCGCGGATTCCTTCTCGGGCTGGCGCTGTTCACCGCGGCCAGCGCGGCATGCGCGCTGAGCCCCTCGCTGTGGCTGCTCGTCGCCTTCCGACTCCTTCAGCCCGTCGGTGCGGCCGCCCTGACCCCAGCCAGCCTGGGACTGCTCATCAGCACGGTCCCCGAAGCCAGACGTGCGGGCGCGGTCCGGATCTGGGCCGCGTCGGGTGCCGCGGCCGCGGCCTTCGGACCCGTGGTGGGTGGCCTGCTCGTCGAGGCGTCGTGGCGCTGGGCCTTCCTGATCAACGTCCCCATCGGAATCGCGTTCCTGATCGCCACTGTCCGGTTGGTCCCCGACTTCCGCCCGACCGCCCGCGACGCGGACCTCGACCTGTTCGGAGCTGCACTACTGACCGTCGGTATCGGCGCCCTCGCACTCGGACTGGTCCAGGGACCCGACTGGGGATGGGGCGACCCCCGAATCGCGCTCGCCTTCACCGTCGCTGCCGTGTCCGTCGCACTGTTCTGGTGGAGCAACAGCCGACAGCGTGAGCCGCTCATCGAACCCGCCATGCTGAAGGTGCGCACGTTCGCCTGGTCGAACGTGACCGCGCTCGCGTTCAGTGCCGCCTTCGCGGCCGGTCTGCTCGCGAACATCCTGTGGCTGCAGCAGGTGTGGGGCTACTCCGCGCTTCTGACGGGTCTCGCGATCGCGCCGGGCCCGTTGATGGTGCCGGTGTTCGCCGTGGTCGGCCAGTTCCTGTCCCGCACGTTCTCGGCCGCAGCGCTCACCGCGGCGGGTAGCGCCCTGTGGGCGGCCGGCGCCGTGCTCGTCCTCTCGTCCGTCGGGAGGGAACCGCAGTATGCGTCGGAACTGCTGCCCGGCTGGATGATCGCGGGTGTCGGGGTCGGACTGGCGTTGCCGACGATCCTGTCGTCCGCCACCGCCGGACTACCGCAGACGCGCTCGGCCACCGGTAGCGCCGTCGTCACCATGAGCCGTCAGGTCGGAACCGTGCTGGGCGTGAGCATGCTGGTCGCAATCCTCGGCACGACCACAGGTTACGCAGACACCCACTCCGCCTTCCAACTCGCCTGGTCGGCGGTGGCCGCGGTGGCCGTCGTCGCCGCACTCACCGCCACCCGGATGAATCCACCCCGTGAGCACTTGTCAACCGCCCGCGGTTGACAAGTACTCACAGCACCGAAAGGGAACCATCATGAGAGACGCCGTCATCGTCGAGGCCGTCCGCACGCCGATCGGTAAGGGCAAGCCCTCGGGCGTCCTGCACGGAGTGCACCCCGTCGACCTTCTCGCCCACAGCCTGTCGACCCTCGTCGAGCGCACGGGAATCGATCCCGCACTGATCGACGACGTCATCGGCGGCACCGTCACCCAGGTCGGGGACCAGAGCCAGAACATCACCCGCAGTGCGCTTCTGGCCGCCGGATTCCCCGAATCCGTGCCCGGCACGACCGTCGACCGGCAGTGCGGCAGCAGCCAACAGGCCGTTCACTTCGCCGCGCAGGGCGTGATGTCGGGTGCCTACGACATCGTCGTCGCCGCCGGTGTCGAATCGATGGGCCGAGTTCCGATGGGATCCAGCAGCATCGGACGCGAATCGATGGGCGTGGGCTTCGAGCGCCGCTACCCCGACGGCCTCGTCCCGCAGGGAATCAGCGCCGAACTCATCGCCGCCCGGTGGGGACTGTCCCGCACCCAGCTCGACGAGTTCGCCCTGCGCAGCCACCAGAAGTCCGCGGCGGCAACGAGTGCCGGGAACTTCGCGAAGGAACTCGCCGTCCTGCCGGAGCTGAGCGTCGACGAGGCCATCCGGCCGGACACGACGCTCGACGCACTCGCCGGCCTGCGACCGGCCTTCCGCAGCGACTTCTACGAGGAGCGGTTCCCCCAGATCGACTGGTCGATCACCGCGGGCAACAGCAGTCCCCTGTCCGACGGAAGTGCGGCGCTGATGATCACCACGAGTGAGATCGCGGGACGCCTGGGACTGCGCCCGCTGGCCCGGCTCCACAGTTTCGCCGTCGTCGGCGACGACCCGCTGATGATGCTCACCGCCGTCATTCCCGCGACACGCAAGGTGCTGCAGCGCAGCGGACTCGACATCTCCGACATCGACCTGTTCGAGGTCAACGAGGCGTTCGCGTCGGTGGTCCTGGCCTGGGCGGCAGACACCGGAGCCGACCTGGACCGCGTCAACGTGCACGGCGGCGCGATCGCGCTCGGACATCCACTGGGGGCCAGTGGCGCCCGCATCATGACCACGCTGGTCAACGCGATGGAGCAGCGCGGGGCCCGGTTCGGGCTGCAGACCATGTGCGAGGCCGGCGGACTCGCCAATGCCACGGTGCTCGAACGACTCGTGTGACGCGGCAGTAGTCCACCTCAGCCGTTTCGGCGGGCGATCGCGTCCCCCACCACACGCAGCGACTCTCGCAGCGAGTGCGGCTGGAGCACTTCGACTCCCCCGCCGAGAACGGTCAACTGCTCGAGCGCCACGTCCTCGGCCTCGAGCACCAGGTCGACGGTCACCCAGCCGTCGTCGTCCGGCGTTCCGGCTTCGACCCGTGCGGCCTCCACACCGACCACCCGGGGCAGCCGGCGCCACGACGCGGGCGACAGGCGCACCCGGCACCGGAAACGCAGGAGCGCACGATCGAATTCGGCCACCGACGCCGACCACCACGCACCCAGATCGAAGTTGTCGGGCCGCACCGCCGCTTGTTTCAGCACGGTCGCGTCACTAATCCGCGACACGCGATACGACAGCGTCCGTCCGCGATGCTGCGCAACGAGATACCAGACACCGGCCTTCGCCACCAGCCCCAGGGGGTCGAGAGTTCTTGCCGCCGAACGGCTCCCCTTGCGGTAGCGGATGCCGAGGCGCCGGCCCTCGAGCACCGCGGACGCCACCACCGGGAGCTCACCGTTGTCGCGTGGTCCGTCGAACCAGCCGGGGGCGTCGACGTACAGGCGATCTCGCCACAGCTGAGCCCCGGCGCGCAACGGGACCGGCAACGCCCCCAACAGCTTCGACTGCGCCGCAGCGGTGACGTCGCGAAGACCGAGATCGTCGGCGATCGACGGGACACCGAGCAACATCAACGCGGACGTCTCCTCGCCCGTCATGCCGCCGAGTTTCGACTGCCAGCCGTCGAGCAACCGGATTCCGCCGCCGGGCCCGCTCTCCGTCCACAACGGCACACCGGCCGCCGACAACGCCGTGACGTCGCGATACACGGTGCGGACCGAGACCCCGAGTTCGTCCGCGAGTTGCTGCGCGGTGGCCCCGCGACTGCCCTCCAGACGGAGCATGACCTCGACGAGCCGACTCGAACGCATGCTCCGATTCTAGTGAAAATCCCTGACAGTAGATGTCAGGGATAGCAGAGCACACTGGTCGGCATGACCAACTGGACGCAGTTCGAGACCGAAGCACCCGACCTCGCCAAGGCTGTCGCCGCACGCTTCGAAGCGCACAAGCACCACGTACTGGCGACGCTCCGCAAGGACGGTTCCCCGAGGGTGAGCGGCACCGAGGTCGAGTTCTACGAAGGCGCGTTACTGCTCGGCTCGATGGTTGGTGCACGCAAAGTACAGGACCTGCAACGCGATCCGCGATTCTCTCTCCACAGCAACCCCGGTCACCACACGATGGACGGCGGCGACGCCAAGATCAGCGGCCGCGCACAGGAGATCCTCGGGGAACGCAAACTGCAGATCCTCGCGCACTACCCCGACGAGATCCCCGAGGCGGACGTCTTCGAACTCGGCCTCGACGAGGTGGTGCTCACCACCGTCGACGGCGACCACCTGTACGTCGATCTGTGGCGACCGGGTGCGGAGGTCACCCGGTTCACCAAGTGACGGTTACTGCGTGACCGCGAATCCGAAGCCGAGAGTGCAGGCCTCAAGCGGCCCCTTCGGCCCGTCGGGGTCGTAGGTTCCGCCGGGAATCAGGTGTCCGGTGAAGCCGGGCAGTTCGCGTTCGACACCCTCACCGTTCGTCAACGGCCCGGACGAGCCGATCGTCGGCGCCTGGCCGCCGATGTTCAGGTAGGTCACCTGAGCGTCGGTCGTGGCCTTTTCCGGCCCCTCGAACTCCCACTCGACCTGGTTGCCTTCCTTTTCGACATCGAGCGTCGCGGCGGGTTTACAGTTCGCCAGCGGGTCGGGCATGAACGGCGCGGCGGAGGCGGTGGCCGGTGCTGTGAAGAGGGCGGCCGCACCGAGTGCGGCAACGGCGACGGGTCGTGCGAACGCTGCGAGAGTGGACATGGTGTTCCCTTTCGTGAGTCGTCCCGCAACGATTTCCCGCCGCGATACCGGACGAAACAGACAGGGCGCCTACCAGGTGACGTTCTCGGCGCAGTGGCGTCCGTTGGCGGTGGATTCCACCTGCACTGTCGCGTGCGAGAGCAGGTGGCTCTCGAGGACGGTCCGCGCCGATTCGAGGACGACGGACGAGTCGGCGTCCGTGGTGAGGTGGACGGTGGCCACGTCCATTCCCGTCGTGAGCGTCCATATGTGGAGGTCGTGCACGCCGGTGACCCCGGGTAGCGCTTCGAGGTCGGCCTGGACCGATTCGACATCGACGTCCTCGGGGGACGCCTGCGTGAGGATGCGCAGCGACGCGGCGGCGAGTTTCATCGCCCGCGGCACCACCCACAGCGAGATGAGGACACCGACGATGATGTCGGCGTAGGTCCAGTCGAACGCCAGCACGACGCCGCCGGCGATGAGCACGCCGACGCTGCCGACGGCGTCCGCGAGCACTTCGAGGTAGGCGCCGCGGACGGCCAGGCTGTCCTTCGAATCGGCGCGCAGCATCAGCATCACCACGAGGTTCGCGGCGAGTCCGACGGATGCGGTGAGGATCAGCGCCATGCCGGGAAGGTCGGGGGCGTCGCCGATGCGGGAGATCGCCTCGTAGAACACCCAGACCGCGACGGCGAGCAGCATCGCGGCGTTGGCCATGGCCGTGAGCACTTCGGCGCGATGCCAGCCGAAGGTCCGGGCCGCGGTGGCACTGCCCTTGCGTGCCAGGAGAAGTGCGACGAGACCCATCGACATTCCGATGACGTCGGTCAGCATGTGCCCGGCGTCGGCGAGCAGCGACAGCGAGTTGACGGTGAGACCGACGACGACCTCGAGAACCAGGAACGCGAGGAGGATGACAAGAGCGATCACCATGCGGCGGATCCGACCCCGCGACGGGCCTACCTCACCGCTGCCTTGCGTATGGCCGTGCGAATGGCCGTGACCGACTCCCATGGGTGAGCCTCCTCCCGAGTTGTGCCGATCATATGCGTACATGCGCATATGTTCAACAGCGTGCTCGGGCGGTCAGAGCTCGGGACGATAGGCCGGCTTCTCCACGGTGGGCGGCAGGGTGGCGATGGCCGAGATGCGTTTCAGCCCTGCAACCTGCAGAAGGTCGACGGTCAGCGACCGGATCTGCGCGAAGACGACCGTGGCCGACAAGCCCGCGTTCTCCACCAGTTCCGGTTTCAGTCCAGACGCCACCGAACGCAGCACCCGCGCCGCCTCTGCCTGATCGGGTTGCTGACCGGGGTCGGCGAGCGCCATCTGCCGGAGGGTTTCCAAGGCGTGGGCGAGTTTCTCCACCTGGTCGACGAGCCGTGGGTTGAGAATCTCGTCGTCACGCACCAGCGTGAGCGAACGCCGCGCGAGAACCCGGATGTTGCGCAACGCATTGTCGAGTGGGTCCGCGGCCGCGGTGAGTCGTTCGAGCCGGCCGCGGGTGTTCCAGTACAGCGGCGAGATTCGGCTGATCTCACGGCCGCCGGCGAGGTGGGTCCGCAGCGTGTCGATGGACGCCTGCGTTGCCCTCGCCTTTTGGAGGGCCTTCTCGATGGGCTTGTCGTCGTTGGCCACCAGACCGTCTGCCACCAGCTGCATCACCTCGGACGCCGTCCCGAGAACGTTCGCGGCGTACTTCCGCGCCCGCCCCACGGGATGCGTGGGGATCAGCGCGACGACGGCGATCCCCACCAGACCACCGGTCAAGGCGTCCACCATGCGGTCGATACCGGCGGTGCCGCCGGGTGGCAGCAACGTCGCCACAAGCACCGCGGAGTTACCCGCCTGCATCGAGAAGATCGGTCCGCTGTTCAGCAATACGGCCGCGGACATCGCCAGGATCACGACGAGAGTGATCTGCCAGGTACCGCTCCCGATGACGGAGACGATGAGGTCGCCGACCCCGATCCCGATCGTGACACCGGCCACCAACTCGACGGAACGGCGCAGGCGGGCGCCGAGAGACAGCCCCAGCGACACCACCGCCGCGATCGGCGCGAAGAACGGCGTCGGGTGACCGATCACCACCGTCGCCACCCACCAGGCGGCGCCGGCAGCGATCGCGCACTGCAGGATCGGCAGTGCCGACACCCGCAGTCGCTGGGCCGAAGTCCTCAGCCCGTCCCGGCCACGGACTTTCGCCGAGCTGAGGGCGCTAACCGACGCCAAGCGCTTCGGCGGCTCGGGGATCGCAGTCCTCGAGCAGATCGAGGCACCGCGCGTACTCGTCCGTTTCGCCGATCGCCTTCGCCGCCTTCGCCAGCACGGCGACGCACCGGAGGAAACCACGGTTGGGTTCGTGGCTGTACGGAACCGGGCCGAAACCCTTCCACCCGTTTCGACGCAACTGGTCCAGTCCACGGTGGTACCCGGTGCGCGCGTAGGCGTACGCCGCGATGGTCTCGTCGGCCTGGAGGGCCGCCTCGGCCAGGTAGGCCCATGCGATGGATGCGGTGGGATGGGCGGCTGCGACGGAAGCCGGATCCTCGTGGTTCAACAGGGCCGACTCGGCCTCGTCGTCCCCGGGGAGCAGCGTGGGCTGTGGTCCGAGAAGGTCACCGAAAGACGTCATGCGCCTATTGTGCCCCCGCCGCGGCGCCGTCACTGCGTCGGCCCGCGTCCGCGACGCGCCCTGTCGCGGTCTCCGATGACGCAGGATGTCGTTAGGCTGCCCCCAACGTTCATTTCTCTGCAGACCGAGGGGCAGCGAGTGCAGGACCCGAAGAAAGACGAATCGACTCAGAAGCCGGCCGCGGACACACCGTCCGGCCCGTCCGCGGCCGGCACCACCGCCGGCAAGGGTGCCGACGGCGCCGACGCGACCGCGAAGCCTGCGAAGACCGCGCAGCCCGCGGCGGACGCAGAGCCCGCCGCACCGAAGTCGCCCGCGCCGAAGCCCCCGCAGAAGAAGGCGCCCGAGAAGGTAGCAGAGAAGAAGGCCGACGAACCGCAGCCCGAACTACCCAAGCCTCCCGCCCCGCGCCCACGAGCCGAGACACCTCAGGCCGGCCCGGACTCTGCCGCGAAACCCGTGGACAAGGCATCCGAGGCGGCCACCACCGCGATCCCGACGCAGAAGAGCGTGCCGGCATCGGGCGACGCCGCGACCGTGAAGATGCACCGCGCAGCGACCACACAGACCCCGCAGGGGCAGGGGCAGGCGACACCCCCGTCGGACGACGAGACGGTCGCGATCCGCGTGACGAAACCCGCCGTCCCGGCGACGCCGCCGCCGCCCCGACCTGCCGCCGCCCAGCCGAACCAGCCTCAGAACGCGCGGCCCGTGCCCCCGCCGCCCGCTCCCCCTCGGCCGGCGTCCGCCCCGCCGAAGGCCGCACCGCAGCGGGTGCTGCCGCCCCAGCAGAGCGCGCCGCAGCGCGTCGCCGCGGCGCAGCAGCCTGCGAAGAAGCACGGCAAGGCGTGGCTGTTCGCCGCGATCGCCGCCGGCGTCATCGTCGTCGCCGCCATCGCGGTCGCCGGCGTGATCGTCTACAACAACAACCAGGCCGAGAACTCCCCCGAGGCCCAGGTGCAGGGAACGATCGACACGTTCGTCGCGGCCCTCACCCAGGGCGATCTGGCGACGCTGCGCACCAGCACCTGCGGCAGCCTCGCCGAGTACTACCAGGGCATCTCGGATCAGGATTTCGCCGAGGTCCACCAGGTCGCCGTGAACCAGCAGAACATTCCGGTGGTCGGCGGCGTCGACGCCGTGCAGATCACCGGCGACAGCGCCATCGCCCAGGTGAAGGCCCACACGGCCGCCAACCCCGGCGAGCAGTCGTGGCGCACGTTCAACCTCGAGAAGGTCGACGGCACCTGGAAGATCTGCGACCCCCGATGAACGACTGTGCGCCTTTCCGGTAGCGGTGGCTACCGGAAAGGCGCACGGGCGCGAAGCGCCTATCCGGAGACGGAACGTCCCGCGGACTTGAGGTCGTTGCAGGCCTCGACGACACGGGCAGTCATGCCGGCCTCGGCCTTCTTCAGGTAGCTGCGCGGGTCGTAGACCTTCTTGTTGCCGACCTCGCCGTCGACCTTCAGCACGCCATCGTAGTTGGTGAACATGTGACCCACGATCGGACGGGTGAACGCGTACTGGGTGTCGGTGTCGACGTTCATCTTGACGACGCCGTAGTTCAGCGCGGCCTCGATCTCCGACTTCAGCGAGCCCGATCCACCGTGGAAGACGAAGTCGAACGGCTGCGAGCTCTCGGACAGCCCCAGCTTGGCGGCGGCAACCTTCTGGCCGGTCTCGAGCACCTCGGGACGCAGCTTGACGTTGCCCGGCTTGTAGACGCCGTGCACGTTGCCGAACGTCGCGGCCAGCAGGTACTTGCCGTTCTCGCCGGTGCCGAGGGCGTCGACGGTCTTCTCGAAGTCCTCGGGCGAGGTGTACAGCTTGTCGTTGATCTCGGCTTCCACACCGTCCTCTTCGCCACCGACGACGCCGATCTCGACCTCGAGGATGATGTTGGCGGCCTTCGCCTTCGCGAGGAGTTCCTTGGCGATCTCCAGGTTCTCGTCGATCGGGACAGCCGAACCGTCCCACATGTGGGACTGGAACAGCGGGTTGCGGCCGGCCTCGACGCGCTGCCGCGAGATCTCCAGCAGCGGGCGGACGAACGTGTCGAGCTTGTCCTTGGGGCAGTGGTCGGTGTGCAGGGCGATCGTGACGTCGTACTTGGCAGCGATCACGTGCGCGAACTCGGCGAGTGCGACCGCGCCGGTCACCATGTCCTTGACGCCCAGGCCCGAACCGAACTCGGCGCCACCGGTCGAGAACTGGATGATGCCGTCACTGCCGGCGTCCGCGAAGCCCTTGATGGCGGCGTTGATGGTTTCGGAAGAAGTGCAGTTGATGGCGGGGAAGGCAAAGGAGTGCTCCTTGGCCCGACCAAGCATCTCGGCGTAGACCTCGGGAGTCGCGATTGGCACGGCGGCAGTCCTCCATTAAGAGTCGATTTCGGCGCGCGCGATCAGCGCAGCGCGCGATGTGGTCCTAGCAGTATGGCAATACCGGTAGCGTACGTCTCCCGGTGGCTGTCGCGGCACCCCGTTTCGACAGGTCCACGACCCGGCCGAAACTCCATGACCTGCAGTATTCCGTCAGTCGGGGAATACGCCGGTACGCTGAGGGCCGTGATTGTGCAGGCAGCATCGGATTCCGTGACCAACCTCGCGTTGTTGCCGGGATTCCTCGACCCGGTGAACCTCCTCAACTCCTTCGGCACGTGGGTGCTCGTCGGACTTCTCCTGGTCGTCTTCATCGAGTCGGGATTGCTGTTCCCCCTGCTCCCCGGCGACTCGCTTCTCTTCACCGCGGGACTCATCGCGGCGTCGAAGTCGACGGAGATCGAACCGTTCGCCCCCATCTGGGCGCTACTGGTTCTGATCCCCATCGCCGCGATCCTCGGCGACCAGGTGGGCTTCTTCATCGGCAGCAAGGGCGGTACCGCCCTGTTCAAGCATGACGACGCGCGGTTCTTCAAGAAGAAGTACATCGACGAGTCGCACGCCTTCTTCGAGAAGCACGGCCCGATCACCATCATCCTGGCCCGCTTCGTTCCGATCGTGCGCACGTTCGCGCCGGTCGTCGCGGGTGCGTCACGGATGAAGTACTCGCTGTTCCTGACGTACAACATCGTGGGCGGCATCCTGTGGGGTGCCGGCGTCACGCTGCTCGGGTACCTGCTCGGTCAGATCGAGTTCATCCGCGACAACGTCGACATCATCTTCCTGCTGATCGTCTTCGTGTCCGTCCTGCCGATCGTTCTCGAGGTGGGCAAGCGCGTCGTGAAGTCGCGGCAGAGCGCGGGCGCCACGACCGAGGACGCGCAGCCGGTCACCACACCCACCGATCCGACCTCCTGAAACCGATCGAGTAGCGCACTGACGATGGTCACCACGGCAGCAGGCACCTTCGGGCCTCTCGTCTCGGCGGGCCCGGCTCTGGTCTGGATCGTCGTCCTCGCGTTCGTGTTCATCGAGTGCGCGGTGATCCTGGGCCTGTTCCTGCCCGGCGACTCGATGCTGATCACCGCCGGAATCGTGCTGGCCAACCATGCGTCGGGCGCCGGCCACGTGTGGGCGTTGTCGGTCGGCGCGATGATCGCCGCCATCTGCGGAAACCAGGTGGGGTACGTCATCGGTCACCGCACCGGCAACCGCATCCTCGCCCGCAAGGGCGGGAAGTATCTCAACTACACCAACCTGCACAAGGTCAACGTCCTGCTGGAGAAGCACGGCTTCTGGGCGGTCCTCATCGCCCGCTGGATTCCGTGGGTCCGCACCCTGTGCCCGCTGGTCGCCGGTGCGGCCAAGATGAACCACACCAAGTACACGATCGCCAGCACCATCGGCGCCATCTTCTGGGCACCCGTCCTGCTGCTCATCGGCTTCTACTTCGGCTCTTTCCTGGACCGGGTGTCGTGGCTGATGCCGGCCGTGCTCGCCGGGATGGTCGCGCTGCTGGTGATCGGCACCGTGCTCGGGGTGTGGCACTACCGGCAGGAGATGGCGCGGCCGCCCGAAGAAGTGGCCGTCGAAGAAGTTCTGGACTAGTGCCGATGCACCGCGTCCCACGCGGGCAGCGGGTCGTCGAACCGAACCCAGGCCGTCGGCCCTGACGCCAGCTCGTCGTCGGTGAGCAGCGCCGGCTCCAGGATCCGCCGCGGACCGCCGGGGTCGAGGCGGATCCCGATGAACACGATCTCCTGCCCCGGTGTCTCGTCGCGGACGCCCACAGCTGGGCCGTCTCGATCACGAGGTTCGGACCAGCCCGCGACCAGACGGCGGCGAGGTCCGGGCGGCTCGCGGCCCAGCCGGGCAGCTCGGCCGCGACCTCCGAGTTGTACAGGCCGGTCCCGAGAACCTCACCGGGATCCACGACGCCGCGCGTGGTGCGCAGCAGTGTCGCGGTGGGGTTGAGCCTGCGCACGGTGGCCTCGCTCACCGAGGAACGTCGACGCATCCACCACCGTCACCATCGTGTCGAGGGCGGCCACCGAACCGAGACTGAACCCGTCTTCGAACTCCCAGTCGAACGTGGCGGCGACGGGCATCGGTTCGGAGATGCCGGTCGATTCGATGACGAGATGGTCGAACCGGCCCTCCTTCGCCAGCCGCGCGACGGCCTCGACGAGGTCTTCCCGCAGGGTGCAGCAGATGCAGCCGTTGGTGAGCTCGACGAGTTTCTCCTGCGTCCGGTCCATCCGCAGCCGCGGGCTCCCGATGTCACACCCGTCCACTCGAACGGAACGGATGCGACACCGGGCGCGAGCGGACGCCGGCGGCTGCGCCTACAGCGCGACGGCGCCGGACGCGTCCGCGTACTGGCTCACGGGGCGGGGCAGACCGAAGTGGTCGCGCAGTGTGGCGCCCGAGTACTCGGTGCGGAAGAGCCCGCGCTCCTGCAGGATCGGAACCACCTTCTCCGCGAACACCTCGAGACCGCCCGGGTAGTACGGCGGCATGACGTTGAAACCGTCCGCCGCGCCCTGCGTGAACCATTCCTCGATGGTGTCGGCCACCTGCACCGGCGTCCCGACGACCACCCGGTGCCCGCGCGCACCGGCGAGACGGTGCAGCAATCCGCGCAGGGTCGGACTCTCCCGCTCGACGATCCCGGCGATCACCTGCAGGCGACTCTGCTGGTTGTCCGTGACGTCGCCGGCGTCCCCGAACAGTCCGGCAGGCACGGGGGCGTCGAGTTCGAGGTGGCGCACGCTCGAACCCGTGAGGCTCTCGAGCTGGGCGAGCCCGTACTCGGGCGACGTGAGTTCGTTGAACTCCCGCTCCAGGTCGCGGGCCTCGGCCTCGGTGTCGCCGAGGAACGGGCTGATGCCGGGCAGGATCTTCACGTGATCGGGGTTGCGACCGTACTGCGTCGCGCGCTGCTTGACGTCCGCGTAGAACGCCTGCCCGTCGGACAGCCGCTGGTGCGCGGTGAAGATGGCCTCGGCGTACTGGCCCGCGAATGCGCGGCCCTCGTTGGACGCACCCGCCTGCACCAGCACCGGGTGCCCCTGCGGGGAGCGTGGCGCGTTGAACGGTCCCCGCACCCGCAGGTGGCGCCCCACGTAGTTGATCTCGTGGATCTTCGCCGGGTCCGCGTAGATGCCTGCGGCCTTGTCGATCAGGATGGCGTCGTCTTCCCAGCTGTCCCACAGCTTGACGGTCGCGTCGACGAACTCCCGCGCCCGCGCATAGCGGTCGGCGTGATCGGGGTGGCCGGCGAGCCCGAAGTTGGCGGCCGCCAGGTCGGTTCCGGTGGTCACGATGTTCCAGCCGGCCCGGCCGCGGGAGATGTGGTCGAGGGACGCGAACAGTCGCGCCAGATTGTAGGGCTCGAAGTACGTCGTGGACGCGGTCGCGATCAGGCCGATCCGTTCGGTGGCGGTCGCGATGGCGGTCAGCAGCGTGATGGGTTCGAGCGCTCCGGCGGCGCCGTGCTCGACGTCGCTGCGCAGGGCCGGGCCGTCGGCGAAGAAGATCGCGTCCAGCTTCGCCGCCTCCGCGGTCCGCGCGATGTCCTGGAAGTAGGAGACGTCGTACAGCCGCTCGGGCGTCGTGAGCGGGTGGCGCCACGCCGACTCGTGGTGCCCGGCCGGGTAGATGAACGCGTTGAGACTCAGCTGCCGCTGTTGATCTGACATAACGAACTGTTTAGCAGCGCCGAATCGGGGGCGACACGGTTAATTTTCGCGTGATTCGAACCGTCGCTCTAGCGGCGTGGATACCCTGCCGCGGAAACCATGTGCGCGGCCTCCATCAGCATCCAGCCGCCGAGCTGGACGGACATGTCGCGTTCCGGGACCCCGGACGACCGCACGGTGCCCCCGGTGAACGTGGCGATTCCCCCGCCCAGCCCCGGCAGCTGCGCCTGCTTGGTCCAATCGTGGCCGAACAGCGGCTGCCCCTCGATCTGCAGCCGGTTCTCCCAGGCCGATTCCGCGGAGCTCAGCACGAGCTGGGCGGCGATCTCCCGTGCCCTGATGTCGGCGGGCGACTCCCACGGCAGCATCACCGCGGTCAGCGCCAGATACCGCGCGAGGATCCCGTTGAACAGGCCACCGTCTCCCCCACCGCCGCCGTTTATGACGCCGCGGGGTGCGAGGTGCTCGTCGATGGCGTCGACCAGCCGGTGAGTCCTGTTGCGGTGCCGCGGCGAACCGAGGCGCACGGCGAGTTCGGTTTCGAGGCCGAGAACGACGCCCTGACAATACGAGTAGACGTTCCTTTCGATTTCACCACCCGGGTGGATGCCGTCGACGATCAGGTTGGTGTGCACGTCCCGCAGCGTGTCGTCGATCCAGTCGGCCGTGGCCTGGGCGCGCCACAGCTTTCCGGTGCGGGCCAGCATGATCCCGGCGGGCCCGTTGGCCGGTGCGTTGTAGAAGTCAGAGCCCTTCCGCCACGGGATGCCGCCCCCGGCCTCGGGCGCCCAGGCGTCGAACAACTGGGATTCGAGCGCCTGCACCGCACTTCTGTTGTCTATGAAGTGCATTCGCTGGGCACGCTCGAGGGCGATACCCAGCCAGGCCATGTCGTCGTAATAGTTGTTGGTCCAGCCCGACAGGTTCCGCAAACGATGGCTACGCGCCAATTTCACGATGCGCCGACGACGGCGCGGCGTGGGGTCCCGTTCGAGCGCGTCCACGGCGCAGTCGAGCAGGTGGGCCTGCCACCAGTAGTGCCAGCTGAGGAACAGCCGCTCGCGCCGCACCGCCGGCCAGGCGACGACGCCCAGCGTGGTGCCCGGAAGCGCCCACAGCCGGCGAAGGTGCCTGCTCACCACCGCTTCTTCAGCGGCGTCCGCGCGCGCCGACCACGAGTCCTGCATGAGAGTTGATCTTGCCTATTCGCCGGGGGTTCCGCTACCAGGCACGGTCGAGGTCGGCGTGCTGACGCACCCACGCATGCATGGCGATTCCTGCGGCGACGCCCGCGTTGATGCTGCGGGTGGAACCGAACTGGGCGATCGACACCGTCATCGCCGCAACCTCTTTCGCCTGGTCCGTGACTCCCGGCCCCTCCTGGCCGAACAGGAGCACGCAGTCGCGGGGCAGACTCGCCGTCTCGATCGGGACGGACCCGGGCGTGTTGTCGACGGCCACGATGGTGAGACCGCGCTCACGTGCGAACTCGACGAGGCCGTCGACGTCCGAGTGGTGGAGGACGTGCTGGTACCGATCGGTGACCATGGCCCCGCGCCGGTTCCAGCGTCGACGTCCCACGATGTGGACCGCGGCGGCGGCGAACGCGTTGGCGGTGCGCACCACCGTCCCGATGTTCGCGTCGTGGCCGAAATTCTCGATGGCCACGTGCAGCGGGTGGCGGCGGCTGTCGATGTCCGCGACGATCGCTTCCCGCGTCCAGTACCGGTAGGCGTCGACCACGTTGCGGCGATCGCCGCCGGCCAGCAGTTCGGGGTCGTAGCGCGGGTCGGCAGGGACCGGGGTGTCGTGCTCCTCGGTCCACGGGCCCACACCGTTCGGGTTGTCCCCCCATTCGGTGGGCCCCGCCTCGCCGACTTCGACCTGGCCGGTCTCGACTCCGCTCACGATGTCAGAACGTCTCGTTCGAATCGGGGGCGACGGTGAACCCGTGCGACGTCTCGTCGTTGGTGCACGTGACGGCCGTGGCAGTGGTGCTGCACGTGTAGCCGAGCTTGGTCAGTTTCGCCCCGGCGGGCAGGGCCGCGTCCGGTTCGTCGCCGCCCGACGTGTAGACGAGGCCACCCGCGCACATGAACGACGCCTCGCCGTCGTTCTCGACGCGGATCCCGTGACCCCAGTCGACCATGCAGTCGGCCGGGCGCGGCGGCACCGGGCTCGTCGACCCCTGACATCCGGCCTCGGTGCGGTTCGGCAGCTTGATGATGCCGCACTGGAACCCGCCGTCCGGGGACGTGAAGAAGTACGACTCGTTGTGCTCGTAGGGGACGTCGACGAGCGTCGTGGTCGGCGCCTCCGTCGTCGTGGGCGGCGGCGCAACGGTCGTGGTGGTGGTCGTCGGCGGAACCGTGGTCGTGGTGGTGGTCACAGGAGCCGCGACAGTCGTCGTGGACGGCGGCGGTGCCACCGCGTCCGAGGACCCACCACACCCTGCGAGCATCATGGCCGAGCCAATGCTCAGACACACCAACGACACCCGACGCCACGCCATACGGCCACCTCCACACACGCTTACCTGCTGCCGACACTGCACTCTAACGGCAGTGCGGCGGTGGGGCCGCCTCGGCGACGCCGGGACGGGCTAACCTGGAGGTGGAGGCAATCGATGAATCATCAGCGCATCGTGCGGACGGTCTGCTTCGTCACGGTCGGCTACGTCATCGTCCTCGCCGTCTGGCTGGGATGGTTGATCGAACACACCCCTCCCGCCACCATCCCGTACCAGATCATGGGATTGGTCGCCGCCTTCGGTTCGGCGCTGGGATTCGGGATGATGGCGGCCGAACGGCCCAGCCGCGCCGACCGCCTACTCGAACGACACGGGCTCGAAGGCTGGGCCCGGATCGAGCACGTCACTCCGCTTCGCCGCACCCCCGACAACGGCGAACTCACCGAATTGGATCTGCGGCTGACCGTGCCCGGTTCCGAGAGTTACGTCGGACGCGTCGTCTACGAGGTGCGGCGGGAGAACGCGACACGCTTCGTGCCCGGCGAGACGATCACCATTCTCGTGGACCCGAAGGACCGGGACCACATCATGCTCTGCCCGTGACCCGGCGACGCCCGAGCACGAGCATCCCCTCGACGAGCAGCAATTGGGCCGCAGCGTAGCTGGCGAGGATCACACCTTCCGCCACAGCCCTCCCCCGCTCACCCCGGATGAACAAGCGCCGCACCACGATCAGACCGTCGGAGGCGGTGAACAGCATCCCGCCCGCGCCGAGCCAGCTACGACGGTCGGTTCCCGGCACGGCTACATTCGCGACGACGTCCGCGCCGGGCGCGAGGGACGGATCGGCCGACAGGGTCGACGTGGTACCGAGCAGCGACCCGTACGCGGTCAGCGGCACGGCGACCTCCTTCGCCCGCCCGCGGAGCAGCGCCACCGCGCCTGCCCAGCCGGCGAACCGGGGAAGCAGTGCGGGCGCGGTGGGCCGGGCGCCTCGGCGCAGCAACAACGCGGAATAGCCGACCTGCATGGCGGCGAACGAGGACGCGCCACGCACCAGGCGGGCGTCGTCGTCGGGATCGATCATGAAGACGTCGCCCACGGTCGCGGCCGTGAGACCGGCGAGGAGGAGCACGACGTCGGCGGGGTCCGTGTCGGCGCGCCGCCGCAGCACGCGGGCGGCGAGCGCGGGCGCGATCAGTGGTTTCGCGACCTGCTGCCACCGTTCACGTCCGGTGACGGCCCCGACGACGGTGGCCAGTGTCGCACCGGCGAACACCGCGTGCTCGACACCCCAGTTGTTCTTCGACTTCACGTCTTCCTCCCACACTCGCGGACGTGCCGAGGTTACCGGCCCGAAGAGTGGTTGACTTGAGAGTGGACGCGACGGACAATCCGCGATTGTGAGGCACAGGTGATGGCAAAACAGGCGCGCGCGGCAGCCACCCGCCATCAGGTACTCGAGGGCGCGGCACTGAGCTTCGAGAAGCTCGGGTACGGCGGCGCGAGCCTGAGCGGGATCCTCTCCTACGCCGACGTGACGAAGGGCGCCTTGTACTTTCATTTCGAGTCCAAGGAAGCACTCGCCTGGGCCGTGATCAAGGAACAGCACGCCATGGCGATGCTGGCGGCGCAGCGAGTGCTCGCGACGGCGCAGTCACCGATGGAGGCGATCCTGTTGTGCGCCAAGGAGATGGCGCGCCAGCTGCTGACCGAGCCCATCGTGCGCGCGGGGGTGCGACTCACCCTGGAACTCGGTACGTCCCGCGGCCCGGCCACCGATCCCTACATCGACTGGACCGACACCCTCGTCGCGCTCGCGGGCAAGGCGCGGGAGGCGGGAGAACTGCGCGGGACCGTCGACCCTGCCGCACTGGCCCGGTTCCTGGTCAGTTCGTTCACGGGTATGCAGTTGGTGTCCGAGGCACTGACCGGACGTTCCGACCTGTACGAGCGGTTGGCCGACATGTGGGCGCTGCTCCTGCCCTCGATCGCGTCGCCGGACATGTTGCCCCGCCTGCTCGAACTCGCGGCACTGCGCGACGACGTCGCGTCCTGAGGGCTCAGACCCCGCCGGGTGTGGGCGCGGGAGTGTCCGGCGCCGGATGCGGCAGATCGAGCGGTTGCGTCTGCGTCGGCACCGTCTGGACGACGGCGATCCGGGCGCCGTCCGGGATGGCGTCGACCGAGCAGATCGTTCCGAAGATGCCGAGCCCGCCGAACAACGCCAACAGTCCGTAGGCCAGGAACGTCGACGTCCGTTCGACGGCGGAACGCGGTTCGCGTTCCGCTGTCACCGTGGTGCGCCGCACGTACACGGCACGTCGCTCTCGGGGAATTCGGGTGAGTTCAGCCATGTGGCCCTTCTTCGCATGGTTCGTCGGTGCGGGTGGTGTCGGGTCGACGCTTTCGAGTCTGTCGTGATGCCGCCCGGGTGTCGTTCACCCCAGGGATGGAAAGCGCCCCACCCAGGGTTCGGCGGCCCGGCGTGGGGCCCCGGGACGCGGGTGGTTATGATCCAGACCACACTCAGCATGTACGCACTGCGGATGACATGACCGCTCTGCGTACATTGCGAGTTTCGCCCGAGCAGGAAGGCCTCATGACGACCACCGAGGAACCGACTCGCAGCGACGACGTGCAGACCCGTCCCCCTCGCTTCGAGCGACCGCCGTGGCCGCCCGCGGGCCCGCGCCGCCTGCTCGGCGACCTCGGTGCCACCTACGCCGCCAACGGGCTGATCGGGCTGATCTTCTCCGCGACGGGTCCCGTGGCCGTGATCCTGGCCGCCGGCTCCGCGGGCGGACTGTCGCCCCAGCAGATGGCGTCGTGGATCTCCGGCGTCTTCTTCCTCAACGGCATCCTGACCGCCCTCGCCAGCTGGCTGTACCGTCAGCCGCTCGCGTTCTTCTGGACGATTCCCGGCACGATCATCGTCGGCGGCTCGCTCACCCACCTGTCGTGGCCGGAAGTGCTCGGCGCGTTTCTGGTGACCGGGCTCCTGATCCTCGCCCTCGGACTGACCGGGCGGGTGCGTCAGGTCATGGCGATGCTCCCCATGCCGATCGTCATGGCCATGGTGGCCGGCGTCTTCCTGAAGTTCGGCACCGACCTGGTCCGTGCCGTGGGAACCGATGCGGCCGTGGCCGTTCCGATGGTCGTCGCCTTCGTCGCCCTGGCATCGCGCGCCGCGCTCGGCCGGTGGATGCCACCGATCCTCGGCGCACTGCTCGTCGGGGCAGCCGCGGTGGCGGTCACGGGCCGCTTCCACCCGACCGGCTCGGGTACACCGTGGATCGCGGCGCCGATGTTCCAGGCTCCGCAGTTCACCTGGCAGGCGATCACCGAACTGGTCGTGCCGCTGGCGATCACGGTCATCGTCGTGCAGAACGGTCAGGGCGCGGCCGTGTTGACGTCCGCCGGCCACAAGCCGCCGATGAACGTCGGCACCGTCCTGTGCGGGGTCTGGTCCCTCGCCACCTCCGCCGTCGGAGCCGTCTCGACATGCCTGACGGGTCCGACCAACGCCCTGCTGGTGGCGTCCGGGCAGCGCACCAGGCAGTACACGGCGGCCGTCGCATGCGGGCTGCTCGCCATGGTCGTCGGCCTGTTCGCGCCGCTGTTCGTGCAGCTGATGCTGGCCACCCCGGTCGCGTTCGTCGCGACGCTCGGCGGGCTCGCGATGCTCCGGGCGCTGCAGGGTTCGTTCGTCGCCGCGTTCAGCTCCCGGCACACGCTCGGCGCGCTCGTGACCTTCCTCGTGACCGTGTCGAACATGCAGTTCCTCAACATCGGGGCCGCGTTCTGGGGGCTGATCGCCGGACTGCTCGTGTCCCGGGTGATGGAATCGGGTGATTTCCGGAAGGAGTGATCCGTCACCGTCTCCGCCGCCACCACCGCGTGCCCGTTCGGGGCGGATCCGGCTCGGGTTCCGGCGACGCCGTCACCTTCGGCTTCCGCGCCGGCCGGTTCTGCTGGCGCCAGGTCGCGACGACCTCGTCCGCGTCGACCGGACCGACCGGGATCCGTGGGCCGGAGGGGGCCCGTAACCAGGCGACGATCTGCAGGTTGAGCTGGGCCACCACGTCCCGCACCGCCCGCTCGGACGGCAGACCGCGGATCGTGTCGGGCAACCGCTCGATCTCCTTCCGCAGCTGCAGCGGTGTGGGAAGCAGCGAATCGGCGGGCAGATTCTCGCGCCGGAGGTAGTTCTTCACCCACCACAGTTCGTCGTCGACATCGCCCGCCGGAATCGGTTTACCCGAGCCGGGGAGATCGTCGAAGTCGCCGCGCTCCTGAGCCAGCCGGATCTGTTTGTCGATCCAGCTCTCGAAGCTCACCCCGGGAGGTTTGCGCTCGGTCACGGAGGACATTCTTCCAGGACCCGCCCACCCGCGGTTGCCGATGGCACTTGCCAAGGCACATACTTCCTTTTACTGTGACACGGCGTCTCAGTTAACTGGACCGGCGTTGGCGGTTCCGCATCCACCCCAGGGAAGAAGCCATGACAGCGACAACCACTCAGCACGCCGCCGCACCCGACGGCAGCGGAGACGAGCGGCACCTGCGCGTCGTCGTGGTCGGCGCCGGACTGTCCGGGATCGCCGCCGCGGTCAAGCTCGAACGCGCCGGCATCACGGACTTCGTCGTCCTGGAGAAGTCCGATCGCGTCGGGGGCGTGTGGCGCGAGAACACGTACCCCGGGTGCGGTGTCGACATCCCCGCCCCCGTGTACTCGTTCTCCTTCCACCCCAATCCGCGGTGGCGCAGCAACTTCGCCCTGCAACCGGAACTGCTGGCCTACATCGAGGACACCGTCGACACGTTCGGTCTGCAGTCCAGGATCTCGATGCAGACCGAAGTTCGCGAAGCCGCATGGTCCGACGAGCGCCGACGCTGGATCCTCGACACCAGCCGCGGCACGATCGTCGCCCAGCACGTGATCTTCGCGGCGGGCCCCATCACCGAACCGAGCACTCCCGCCGTACCTGGAATCGACGCCTTCGACGGCGACATCTTCCACTCCGCCCGCTGGAACCACGACGTCGACCTCACCGGGAAGAGGGTCGCCGTCGTGGGCACCGGCGCGTCCGCGGTGCAGTTCATCCCGGAGATCCAGCCGGATGTCGAGGAGTTGTACGTCTTCCAGCGCACCCCGGCCTGGGTGGTGCCGCGCCTGGACTTTCCGTTCCCCCGCATCGCCCAGCGGGTGTTCGCGCGGGTGCCCGCGGTGCAGCGCGCGTTCCGGCGGCTCCTCGACGTCATCCTGCGGACGCTTACTTCGGTGATGCGCCGCGAACGTACCGCCCGGCTCCTCAACCCCATCGGTACCCGCTGGCTGGCCAGACAGGTACCGGACCCGGCACTTCGCGCGGCCCTGACACCGAACTTCACGCTCGGGTGCAAACGCCTCCTGCTGTCCAACACGTATCTTCCGGCGCTGACGAAAAGCAACGTCGAGCTGATTCCGCACGCCCTCGCCCAGGTCGACGGACGCGTGGTCGTCGGAGCCGACGGCACCCGCCGCGAGGTCGACGTCATCATTTTCGGCACCGGCTTCGACGTGAGCCATCCACCGATCGCGAGCCGGATCCGCGGCCGGGACGGAACGCTGCTGTCGGAGAAGTGGTCGACGAGCCCCGAGGCCTACCTGGCCACCACGACGCCCGGCGCACCGAACGCGTACATCATGCTGGGCCCGAACATCTTGGTGTACAACTCGTTTCTCGGACTGGCCGAGACCCAGCTCGACTACGTGATCGACGGACTCACCAAGGCGGAGCGGCAGGGCATCGAAGTGCTCGAGGTGCGCGATCAGCCGTTCCGCCGGTTCAACGACGCCGTGCAGAAGGGTCTGGAGCCCACCGTCTTCAACAACGGCGGTTGCAGTAGCTACTACCTCGACGCCGACGGCAGGAACTTCGCCGCATGGCCCTGGTCCACCGGGTCCCTGCGCCGTCGCCTCGCCCGGTTCGACCTCGAGAACTACGCCATCCGGCCGTACCGGACAGAGCAGCCCCCCGCCCTCCACCCGTCAGGAAAGTCACGATGATCGAGATCCATCACACTGCCGTCGCCGTCGCACCGGTCGCGGCCACGTTCGACTACGTGGACGACTACCGCCACGTCCCGTCCTGGATGTTCGGAATCACGAAGTTCGATCCGATCGGCGACCAGGACCGGGGCCTCGGCGCGGTCTACGACGCCGCGATGAAGGTCGGCCCCAAGACTCTCGGCTCCGTGGTGAAGGTCACCGGGTGGGAACGCAATTCGGTGATCGAGCTCGAATCGATCGACGGCCTGTACACCCAGTCGCGGTGGCAGTTCGAGGCGGTCGGCGAGACCGAGACCCGCCTGACGGTCGACTTCCGCTACGACCTGCCCGGTGGACTCGCGGGTAAGGCGCTCGGCAAGATCATCGAGCCGTTCGTCGCACAGGCGATCCGCCACACCGACGCCACCCTGCGGCGTCAGGTCGAGCAGGGCGCGAAGCACTCGTCCTGAGCGTCGCGGCCCGC
>NZ_JBLWIT010000102.1:109864-134613 GCF_048381435.1 Rhodococcus mengyinensis
GCGGGCCGCGCGGCTCTTTGTCGGGTTTACATAGTTAGTTAGCCTATGTAATGTGTTTGGCATGGACGACGACACACGGCTGCAGAGCCTGCTCGTCGACCTGGTCACGAATTCTCACCGATTCACCAGGCTCGCGAGCTCCTTCGGATCCGAGGCTCACCCCCGGCCGTGGACACGTGCCCTCGCCCTGCTCGACGACCAGGGCGAGATTCGGATCAGCGAGTTCGCCCGCATCGACCGATGCTCGCAACCGTCCGCCACCGCCCTCCTGCAGAAGCTGGCCGATCGCGGATACGTCGCCCGCCGACCCGATCCAGAGGACGCCCGGGCAGTCCGGGTGTCCATCACGGACCTGGGCCGCGAATGGCTGACCGTGGCCCGCAACGAGATCGCGGGTGCACTCGCCCCGCACTTCGCGGACCTCGAACCCGAGCAACTCGAACGACTGACTCAGGGCCTGTCGGAACTGCGCTCGATCGTCAAGTCGTCGGCGCGCGCCTGACCACCCATCCACACCCCGACATACATCGAAGGAGGTGGCCGTGAGCACCACGACCGCAACCGTCACGAACAGCACATCCAGCGAGGCTCCACCGAGCCTCCTCCACCAGCCGAAGTCGGTGTGGGCCGTCGCCTTCGCCAGCGTCATCGCGTTCATGGGCATCGGGCTCGTCGACCCCATCCTCAAGCCGATCGGCGAACAACTCGACGCGACGCCGTCCCAGGTGTCGCTGCTGTTCACCAGCTACATGCTGGTCACCGGTGTCGCGATGCTCATCACCGGCGTCGTGTCGAGCCGGATCGGCGCCAAGAAGACCCTCCTCACCGGACTCGCCGTCATCGTCGTGTTCGCGGCGCTGGCAGGCAGCTCCGGCACCATCGGGCAGATCGTCGGCTTCCGCGCCGGCTGGGGACTGGGCAACGCCCTGTTCATCGCCACCGCGCTCGCCGCCATCGTCGGCGCGGCCAGCGGCGGCGTCGCGCGGGCCATCATCCTCTACGAGGCCGCGCTGGGCATCGGCATCGCCGTCGGCCCGCTGGTCGGTGGTGTCCTCGGCAACATCAGCTGGCGCGCACCGTTCTTCGGCGTCGCAGCCCTGATGGCCGTCGCGTTCATCCTCATCGTCGTGATGCTGCCGTCCGCGCCCAAGCCGGAGCACCGCACGTCGATCGCCGCGCCGTTCCTCGCCCTGCGCCACCGCGGCCTGCTCACCGTCGCGATCACCGCGCTGCTCTACAACTACGGCTTCTTCACACTGCTCGCGTACACACCGTTCCCGCTCGACATGGGCACGTACTCGATCGGATTCATCTTCTTCGGGTGGGGCCTCGCACTGGCCGTCGCGTCGGTGTTCCTCGCCCCGCGGCTACAGCGGCGCTTCGGCACGCTGCCGATGATGATGCTGGCCCTCGCACTGTTCGCCCTCGACCTCGCCATGATGGCCGCATTCACCGACAACAAGACCGTGCTCGTCGTCGGTGTCGTGCTCGCCGGGCTGTTCCTCGGTGTCAACAACACGCTCATCACCGAGACCGTGATGATCTCCGCACCCGTCGAGCGGTCGACGGCGTCCGCGGCGTACAGCTTCGTTCGCTTCGTCGGCGGCGCCGCAGCACCGTGGGTCGCGGGCAAGCTCGGTGAGAGCAACATCCACATGCCGTTCTGGGTCGGCGCCGTGTGCACCGCCGCCGCGATCATCGTGCTCGCGACCGGACGCAAGGTCCTCGCCCACGTCGACGAGCACGATCCCGAACCGCACAGCGTCGAGGAAGCACTGGCCGTCACGGTCGCCGACGCCGACTGACCACCCCCATGTGAGTGGCGNNNCGCCACTCACATGTGCGGTCAGAGGTTCAGGTCGGGGAGGCCGAGGAGCGAACGGTACTCGAGACCCTCGGCCGCGATCACCTCGTCGGCACCGGTCGCGCGGTCGACGACGGTCGCGACACCGACGACGATCGCCCCGACGTCGCGCAACGCCTTCACCGCGGTGAGCGGAGAGTTGCCCGTGGTCGTGGTGTCCTCGACGACGAGGACACGCTTGCCGACGACGTCCGGCCCCTCGATCTGCCGCTGCATGCCGTGCGCCTTCGCGGCCTTGCGCACCACGAACGAATCGATCGGTCTGCCCGGGGCGTGCATCACGGCCATCGCCACCGGGTCGGCGCCCATCGTCAGTCCGCCGACGGCGTCGAAATCCCAGTCCGCCACCAGTTCACGCAGCAGCTTCCCGATCAGCGGGCCAGCCTCGTGATGCAGCGTGGCGCGGCGAAGGTCCACGTAGTAGTCGGCTTCCTTGCCCGAAGACAACGTCACCTTGCCGTGCACAACAGCCAGCTCACGCACCAACGCGGCCAGATCCTCGCGATCACTCATGCCCGAAACCCTACCCACCTCTATGTGCGGGCACGCCCCCGGCCGAACACGTTGGTCAGCCGCCGGACCAGACTCTTCGGGACGAGTCGACCGGCAGTGGTCAGCACCTTGTACTGGAGGCCGGGAATGCTCACGACCTTGCCGTCCTCGAGGTCGGCCAGCGACGCCGCGACCACCTGGTCGACGCTCAGCCACATCGGCTTCGGAATCGAACTCATCTCGATGCCCGCGCGCTCGTGGAACTCGGTGCGAATGAATCCCGGGCACAGCGCCTGAATCCGCACACCCGTGCCGCCCAGCCCGTTCGCCAGTCCCTCGGAGAACGAGATCACGTACGCCTTGCTCGCCGAATAGGTCGATCCCCGCCCGGACAGCAGGCCGGCGACGCTCGCCACGTTGATGACGGTGCCGTTCGCCGACGCGATCATGGTGGGCAACGCCGCGCGGGTCAGCTGCATGACGGCGGTGACGTTCACGTCCAGCTGGGACTGCAACAATTCCGGCGTCGCCGTCCAGAACTCGCCCGACGTGCCGAATCCGGCGTTGTTGACCAGCACCTCGACACCCTTCCCGAGGCGCTGCGCCACTTCCTCACGCCCGGACGCCGTGGCCAGATCGGCCTGCAGGATCTCGGACTCGGTGTCGAACAACGCCTTCATCTCGTCGGCGAGGGCCTGCAAGCGGGTTTCGTCACGCGCGACGAGCACGAGGTCGTAACCGAGAGACGCGAACTTCCTCGCGAAACCGGCACCGAGCCCCGACGTCGGGCCGGTGACGAGGGCAACGGGTCGGGCGGAACTGGGGGGCGTCGACATACCGGTGACGGTAGCAAGGCGCTGCGCGCCTGTGCGCGGTTAACGAGTCCCAGGACTCGTCAGGCACTCACGGGCGCGGAGCTCCGGGGCCCGGCGGGCGAGGAGCGCCGGGGGTCTGCTGGCGGGGAGCGCCGGGGGCCGGCGGGCGGGGAGCGCCGGGGGCCGGCGGACGGGAAGCGCCGGGGGCCTGCTGGCGTGGAGCGCCGGGGGCCGGCGGGCGGGGAGATGTCGGACGCGCGGGACGCGCCTCGGCGGGGGCGTCTTCCCGCACTCGCGGCCTGCTCGGGTCGTGGTGGCCACGGTCGAGTCCCCGCGGTTCGGTGACCGGGGGCAGGACGTGCAGAATGCCGGACAGTCGGGCGACGGCCTCGATGGCCGAATCCCACTCGCGTCCGCTGCTGCCGATGGGCAGCGAACCGAGGGTCCATTCGCCCTCGCTCCACAGCATGTTCACGTGCGGCGGCACCGACTCGGTGAACGCCACCATGCGCTGATCGCAGACCCTGCGGGCGATTTCGAGGTCGGTGGCGAACACGACTCGCGGTCCGATGGCACCGAGGAGTTCGAGATCCGAGTCCTTCGGCGGCGGGGTCGACTTGAGGCGCAGGTCGATGTCGACGTCCGAGCCCACCCGGCGGCGCACGGCGACGATGGTCGCGGTCTCCTCGAGGTCGAACAGGATGAACGACTCGCCCCGGCGTTCGCCCTTCACCACGTCGATGGCGCTGAGGTACTCCTGCTTGGCCAGCGCGGCGCGATGGAATTGGCCAGGCAGCTTCTCTTCGACGTTGTCGTACGTGTAGCCCTGGGCCTTGGCCCAGATCTGCCGCACCCGACCTGTCTGATCACGACGCGAGCGATCGAAATAGAGCAGCGCGCACGCGCCTGCGAGTGCGATCAACGCCAGTACGAACCACATTCCCGTCATCGGTGATCAGCCTAGCGAGTCGACGCCGTTACGAGGCGAAGCGGTACCCGGACACCCCGTGTCGGTTTTGCCCGGACCCATCGTCTCAGTTACCGCCGAGCTTCGGCAGCTCGGTGCTGATGATCGTCTCGGCCATCATCGTGCCGTTCTCGACCTTCGTCCCCTGCACCATCACGGTGAACCCGGGCTTCAGATCGGCGACCGTGGTGCCGTCGAGTGCGATCACGTTGGTCTGCGCGTTGGTCTGAACCGTCAGCCGGGATCCGCCGAGGGCGTCGAGGGTGAGTGTGGAGCCGTCGTTGGCGCTGATCGTTCCGAACGCGGCGCCCGCAGCGCCGATGGCCTCGCCGATTCCGCCGGGGAGTTGATCGAGCGGCGACTCCGACGTGGTCGACGGCGGCGGTGTCGTCTTCGGCGGCGCGGTCGTGGCGGGCGGACGGGACGTGGTCGGGCCCGCCGCCGTGGTGCTCGAGGAATTGTTCGGCGCGGACGTGAAGAGGGCGACACCGAAACCGATGACGGCGATCAGCAGCAGCGCGGCCGCCGTGGCGGCGATCCACGTGCCGATCCGCCGGGGCTTCTTCTCCTCGGGACTCTCGGTGACCGGCGCCTGGTACTGCGAGCCGGGGTACTGCCCCGGCGGGTAGTGGGCGTTCGGGTACTGCCCCGTCGGATACCCGCCCTGGTACTGCTGGGCGTCGTACGGCGGATACGCCTGCGTGGCGTTCGGTGGCGGAGCCTGCGGGTCGTACCGCGGATCGTAGGTCGGGTAGGCCTGGGTGGGATTGGGCTGGTTCTGCCCGTACGCGGCGGTCGGATCGGACGTGTAGAACTGCTCGGTCGGCCTGCCTGCGGGGCCCAGGTGCTCGGTGCGCTGCTCAGCCGATCCGAGGTGCTCGGTCGGCTGGTCCTGCCGCGACCACGCCTGGGTGGGGTCCTCGTCACCGGCCCTCGACGCGGAATCGGCGGTGGTCCACGACTCCGTTCCGTCGTACGCGCGTTCCTGCGGGGTGCGCGGGTCGTCGGGGTTCGTCATGATCGGCCCCTCCCTCGGGTTCGTCCGGCCGGTGTCCTGCGGCTACGGACGGTCCAGGGTAACGGCGAAACTTAAGACGTCGCTGTGAAAACACAGGTGAGTGGCACGGCGTGCGGGAGCACACCGTGCCACTCACGTACGGATCAGCCGAGGACGAGCGCGTCCCCGGTCTCGGACACCTTCACGGGGACGGTGTCACCGTCCTTGACGTCACCGGCGAGCAGCAGCTTCGCGAGCTGGTCGCCGATCGCCTGCTGAATCAGCCGGCGCAGCGGCCTGGCCCCGTACATCGGGTCGTAGCCGCGGACCGCCAGCCAGAAGCGGGCCGAGTCGGACACGTCCAGCGTCAGCCGCCGGGCCGCGAGCCGGCGGGACAGCTGATCGAGCTGGATGTCGACGATGGATTCGAGCTGCTCTTCCGTGAGCGACTCGAAGATCACGACGTCGTCGAGCCGGTTGATGAACTCCGGCTTGAACGCGTGCCGCACCGCATCCATCACCTGCTCCCGCGATCCACCCGCACCGAGGTTGGACGTGAGGATCAAGATGGTGTTGCGGAAGTCGACGGTGCGTCCCTGACCGTCCGTCAGCCGGCCTTCGTCGAGGACGGCGAGCAGGATGTCGAACACGTCGGGGTGCGCCTTCTCCACCTCGTCGAACAGCACCACCGTGTACGGACGCCGTCGCACGGCCTCGGTGAGCTGGCCGCCCGCCTCGTACCCGACGTATCCGGGCGGGGCGCCGACGAGCCGGGCCACCGAATGCTTCTCGCTGTACTCGGACATGTCGATGCGGACCATGGCGCGCTCGTCGTCGAACAGGAAGTCGGCGAGGGATTTCGCGAGCTCCGTCTTGCCGACGCCGGTGGGCCCGAGGAACAGGAACGAACCGGTGGGCCGGTTGGGGTCGGCGACTCCGGCGCGGGCGCGGCGCACCGCATCCGACACGGCGACGACGGCCTCTTCCTGGCCGACGACCCGCTTGCCGAGTTCGGATTCCATCCGCAGCAGCTTGGCGGTCTCGCCCTCCATCATGCGGCCGGCCGGGATGCCGGTCCATGCCGCGACCACGTCTGCGACGTCGTCGGGACCCACTTCCTCCTTGAGCATGACGTCGCCGTCGGCGGCGGCACCGGACTCGCGGGCTGCCTGCTCGAGTTCCTTCTCGAGCTGCGGGATGCGGCCGTACCGCAGCTCCGCGGCCCGGCCGAGGTCGCCGTCGCGTTCGGCGCGTTCTTCCTCGCCGCGCAGCGTCTCGAGCTGCTCCTTGACCCCGCGCACGGAGTCGATGGCCTGCTTCTCGTTCTGCCAGCGGGTGGTCAGCTGGTTGAGCTTCTCCCGTTCGTCGGCGAGTTCCTGCCGCAGCTTCTCGAGCCGGTCCTTCGACGCCGCGTCGGATTCCTTCTGCAGCGCCATCTCCTCGATCTCGAGGCGGCGGACAATGCGTTCGACGGTGTCGATCTCCTCGGGTCGCGAGTCGATCTCCATCCGCAGCCGGGACGCGGCCTCGTCGACGAGGTCGATCGCCTTGTCCGGCAGGAACCGGGACGTGATGTAGCGGTCGCTGAGCGTGGCGGCGGCGACGAGCGCGGAGTCGGTGATGCGCACACCGTGGTGCACCTCGTACCGCTCCTTGAGCCCGCGCAGGATGCCGACGGTGTCCTCGACGGAGGGTTCACCCACCAGCACCTGCTGGAAGCGACGTTCGAGGGCGGCGTCCTTCTCGATGTACTTGCGGTATTCCTCGAGCGTGGTCGCGCCGACGAGCCGCAGCTCACCGCGGGCGAGCATCGGCTTGATCATGTTGCCCGCGTCCATCGCGGACTCACCGGTGGCACCCGCACCGACGATGGTGTGGAGCTCGTCGATGAACGTGATGACCTGTCCGGCCGAGTTCTTGATGTCGTCGAGGACGGCCTTGAGCCGCTCCTCGAACTCGCCGCGGTACTTGGCGCCCGCGACCATCGATCCGAGGTCGAGGGAGATCACGGACTTGCCGCGCAGCGATTCGGGAACGTCGCCGGCGACGATGCGCTGGGCGAGTCCCTCGACGATGGCGGTCTTGCCGACACCGGGTTCGCCGATCAGCACCGGGTTGTTCTTGGTCCGGCGGCTGAGTACCTGCACGACGCGGCGGATCTCGTTGTCGCGGCCGATCACCGGGTCGAGCTTGCCGTTGCGGGCCAGGGCGGTGAGGTCGGTGGAGTACTTCTCGAGCGCCTGGTACGTCCCTTCCGGATCCGGGCTGGTGACGCGCGCACTGCCGCGGACGGTGGTGAACGCATCACGCAGCGCCTCAGGGGTGGCGCCGTGCCGCTTCAGCAGTCCGGCCACGTCCGACTCACCCGAGGCGAGACCGACCATCAGGTGTTCCGTCGACACGTACTCGTCGTCGAGTTCGGTGGCGAGGTGCTGTGCTGCGGTGAGTGCGGCGAGGGCCTCGCGGCCGAGCTGCGGTGTGGTTGTGGCGCCCGTCGTCTTGGGCAGCCGGTCGACGAGATCCTGCCCTTCACGATGGACCACGGTGGGATCGACGCCGACCGCCTTGAGCAGCGGGGCGGCGATGCCGTCGGTCTGGTCGAGCAGGGCCACGAGCAGATGCGCGGGCCTGATGTCGGGATTACCGGCCGACGACGCCGACTGGAGCGCAGCGGTCATCGCGGCCTGGGTCTTGGTGGTCGGATTGAACGAGTCCACTGTTCACCTCTTCTGGCGTTGTAGAGCGGTCCGCCGCCCGGGGCCGAGTGGCACGTGGCGACGCTGTCATCTTCTTAACGCGCGAAGGGTTGAGTCTGTTCCGCTCAACTTTGAAAATTTTCCGCTACACCCATTCTGTCGCGCCGCGACGCTTCGCGGGGCGGGATGTCAGGCCCCGATCGCGGTCGCCATAGTCGGCCAGGACGCGGACAGGTCGTCGCGCCAGTACCCCCACGAGTGCGTTCCGACCGGCCGGAGGTCGACCGTGGCCGGAATGTCCAGGGCGCGGAGTTTCTCGGCCAGCCGCATCGTGCAGTCGTTGGTGACGGCCTCGATGACACCACCCACCACGACCTGCGTCGCGAGGTTGCGACGGTCGCCGCCGACGGTCCGGGCGTCGAGGGTGTCGTACGGTCCCGGCAGCCCGCTGCCGTTGGAGATGTAGAGGGTGGTCCCCCGGAGCTTCTCGGCGTTGACGTACGGATCGTTCGCGGCCCACAGCGGATCGTTGGCCGCTCCCCACATGTTCTCGGGGTTGCCGCCGAAGTCCGACACCGTGATCTCGACGAACCGGCGCGCCACCGGGTCGCTCGTCATCGCGCACCCGCTGTACGCCCCGACGCTTTGATACAGCCCCGGCTTGGAGATCGCGAGGTTGAGGACGCTGGTGGCCGACATGGACAGCCCGGCGATGGCGTCCTTCCCGGTCGTCTCGAGCGCCGAGTCGACGATGGGCGGTAGTTCCTTCGTCAGGAACGTCTGCCACTTGTTCCGCCCGAGCTCGGGATCGTCCTGCTTCCAGTCCGCGTAATAACTGGACTGGCCACCGAACGGGATGACCACGTTGACGTCCTTGTCGGAGAAGAACTTCTCGACGTCCGCCTTCTGCTCCCAGCCGAACTGCTCGGAGTTCCCCTCGACGCCGCCGAGCATGTAGACGGTGGGACGCTTCTCCGACGCGGCCCGGATGACCCGGACGGTGATGTCCTTGTCCATGGCGGTCGAGTGGACGGTGAAGTTCATCTGCGATTCGCCCACCGGGGTGACCTCGACCAACCGCGAACCGTCGGGCGCCTCGTCGGCCGAGATCGACTCGATCGTCGTCCGTGGTTCCGCCGAGACGACGCTTCCGCCGCTGATCACCGTCAGCGTCACGGCCGCCACGACCGCGGCGGTCCGACGAATCCGAACCGAACTGGCCATCCCCGGACGAAACCGACCCCGATCCCGCGCACAGCCAACTCTCATGGGCCCCCCTCGGTAACGCCGCCTGTTTACTGGATGCATCGTGCCTTGCCGGTGGTCACAGCTCAATGGCGACCCACCGAAATACCGGGGGCGAACGCCCAGCCGGCCGTTGCCGTAACCCCGGGCCCGCGCGCGGGACGGCTAGAATGCGGGTGTTCGAATCAGCAGGCACGGAGGCAGGGGACGGCTTGACACGAGATTGCCTCGATCCGCTCGTGATTTCGCGTCTACGCGCCAGCTTTTCGTCGATCGTGTCCACCGAACACGGACGCAACCGGCTCACCACCACGTTCTACGCCACCCTGTTCGCCGAACACCCCGAGTTCCGCGCGCTCTTCCCGCCTGCGCTGGATCAGCAGGGCCACCGCCTGTTCCAGGCGCTGCAGTTCGTCATCGACAACCTCGACGACGAGGGCCGGGTCCTCGGTTTCCTGAGCCAGCTCGGCCGTGACCACCGCAAGTACGGCGTCGAGGGCAGGCACTACTTCGCGTCGGGCAATGCGCTGCTGGTCGCGGTGCAAAGCTCCTTCACCCAGGCCATCTGGACGCCCTCGCTGACCGCGGCCTGGACGGAACTGCTCGACCTCCTCCTCCACACGATGGCCGACGCCGCGGACACCGACGACCTGCCCGCCGCGTGGGGCGCCACCGTGGTCGATCACGAACGCCGCCTCGACGACCTCGCGATCGTCCGTCTCGAGACCGACTCCCCCATCCCCTACGGTGCGGGCCAGTACCTCAGCGTTCAGATCCCGCAACGGCCCCGGATGTGGCGATATCTGTCGGCGGCCATTCCCGCCAACCCGTACGGACAGCTCGAGTTCCACGTGCGCCGCGTGTCGGGTGGGTGGGTGAGCCCCGCCATCGTGAACGAGACGCAGGTGGGCGACCGGTGGCTGCTCAGCTCCCCGCTCGGTGGGCTCGAGGTCGACCGTGACAGCGGGCAGGACGTCCTGATGATCGGTTCGGGGACGGGCATCGCGCCGCTGCGCGCGCAGGTGATGGAAATGGCGATGCGGTCGAACAATCCGCGGGTCCACATGTTCGTGGGCGGCAAGTACCCGTGCGATCTGTACGACATCGAGACCCTGTGGCATCTGTCGCTGAGCAATCCGTGGTTGACCGTGGTTCCCGTGTCCGAGGAGGACGAGGACCCGTGGTGGCACACGACTCCCGCGCCGGAGGCGCCGCCGGGGTTGCATCAACGACTTCAGGGGCAGCTCGGCCGCGTCGTCGCCCGGTTCGGGTCGTGGGCGGACCGGCAGATCCAGATCTCCGGTTCGCCGGCGATGATCAAGACCACCGTGTACGCGTTGCAGGGCGGCGGTACGCCGCCCGAACTGATCCGGCACGACCCCCTGATCTAGTTCCGCAGCCCGTCCCCGCCCATCCGCCATCCGGTTCGACCGTCGGGAGAGCATCACGCCATGCAAGCCACGCAGACCACCTGGACCAGCACCGTCGTCGAGCATCACCGTCTGCGGCACGACCTCGCCGTGATCCGCCTCGTCGGTGACTACGTCCCGTTCGTGCCGGGGCAGTACGTGGACGTGAGCGTGCCCCAGAACCCGCGGCTGCTGCGCAGACTCTCCCCCGCCCTGCCGCCGTCGTTGGACGGCAAGCTCGAATTCCACGTCCGGACGGTTCCCGGCGGCTGGGTCAGCGGCGACATCGTCACGGGAACCTCGCCCGGCGACCAGTGGCAGATCCTCGAGCCGCGCGGCACGATGTCCGTCGACGAGGACGGGCCGGACGTCATCATGATCGCCGGCGGCACCGGCCTGGCCCCGTTCCGGTCGATCCTGCTGGACCTGTCGCGCAAGCCGAATCCGCCGCGGGTGTTCCTGTTCACGGGCGATCGGACGCCGCGCGATCTGTACGCGTCGGACATGCTCTACCTGCTGCTGCAGGATCTGCCGTGGCTCACCGTCATTCCGGTGGTGGAGAACGTCGTGAATCCGGACTGGACCGACGAATGGTACGAGCGCACCAGAGTGGATGTGGGGTTCACCGAGGACGATCTCATCGAGGGCTCACTGCCCGACGTCGTGACGTCCTACGGCGCGTTCACCGAGCACCAGGTGCTGGTGTGCGGTTCGGCGGCAATGGTGCGTGCCACCCTCGACCGTCTCCGCGACACCGGGACCCCCACGGAGAACATTCAGTTCGACCCGTACTGAGGCGTTCGGGTCAGTAGGACGGGTCGTGCCGGATGTTTTCCGGCGGAGTGCCCGCGGCGTGCAGCCGGAACTTGGTGGTGTTGATCATCGCCTCGGAGCCGACGAGCTGGATGTCGCGCTCGGCCCACGTCCCGAAGTCGGCGACGACCTGCCCCACTTTGCCGGTCAGCCGGCGGTGCATGCCGGGCAACGCGGCGCTGCTCGGACCGGTGTACCACCAGGGGTCCTCGTCCTCCTCGGTGACCGGGACGACGGTCAGCCACGGGTTCTGCTCCGCGAGCGCCCACAGGGTGCCCAGGTCGTAGAGGTCGCAGGGGTACCGGCCGGCGAAGAAGAGGTGGACGCGGCGGTCTTGGCCGCGTTGCGACATCTGGAGGATCTGCGCGCGCAGCGGGGCGATGCCCGTCCCCGATCCGATCATGAGGATGTCGCGACCGTTGTCGTAGCGGACTCCCAGGTCGCCGAGCGGGGATCCGATCACCCAGCGCTCGCCCACGAGGGTCTGGCTGACGATGGCGGGGCTGACCCAGCCGCCCGACACCCGGCGGACGTGGAACTCGATGATGCCCTGGTCGTTGGCGGGGTTCGCCGGCGACAGGTACCGCCACATCCGGGGACGCGACGGCACCTGCACGCTCACGTACTGGCCGGCGGTGTAGGTCATCGGCTCGTCGAGTTGCAGGCGGACGATCGACACGTCCTTGCGAACCTGAAGGTGCTCGACCACGGTCGCACCCCACGCCGGCGGGCCGCTCTCGGCATTGGCCGCATCCATCATGGTGGCGGCGACGACGGAGAGGACGTCGCGCCACGCCTGCTCGAGTTCGTCGGTCCACGGCTCGGTCGAGGGGAACTGTTCGACCGCGGCGATCAGGGAGTTGCCGACGGCGACGTAGTGCGCGTCCTCGATTCCGTACTTGCGGTGGTCCCGGCCGAGCTGGGCGAGGTAGGCGAGGATCTGCCCGGATTCCTCCTCGAGCCGTTCGATCACGTATTGGACGGCGGAGATCAACCGGTCGCGCTGCTCGTCCATGGCCGCGGGGAAGAAGTCCCGGGCATCGGGATACCGCGCGAACAGCAGGGCATAGAAGGACCGCGACAGAGTCTGAGGCCCGTCCGGCACCGCCGCGATAGCCTTGAAACTCGACCGGACCAGCGATATTGCCTGTGAATCCACCGCGCATCCTCGTCACCGACTGAACGCGGCCCCGCCGCGAAGTACTTGGGCAGACTATAGGCGCGTGCGCCACGCCGCAGACCAGGTCCCTTGTTTCGGGCCCTGGTCGTGCTATCCGACCGCTCGGTCTGCACTTTCCCAGTACCGGGAGCGCAGCGCCTTCTTGTCCAGTTTGCCGAGCGGGGTCAGCGGCAGTGCGTCGACGAAGTCGATCGATTTGGGGGCGTGCACCGATCCCTTCGCGGCTCGCACCCGTTCGACGAGTTCGGCGTCGTCGACCGTCTGCCCGGCCCGCAACACCACGCACGCCTTGACGGCCTCGCCCCACTTCTCGTCCGGAACGCCGACCACCGCGACCGAGCCGACGGCAGGATGCGCCGAGATGACGTCCTCGATCTCCCGGGGAAACACGTTGAAGCCGCCGGTGACGATCATGTCCTTCTTGCGGTCGACGATCGTCATGAATCCGTCTTTGTCCTTGCGCGCGACGTCGCCCGTGTGCAGCCAGCCACCGCGGAACGCCTCGGCGGTCTCGTCGGGCTTCTTCCAGTACCCCTTCATGACCAGCGGGCCGCGGACGCAGATCTCGCCGAGCTCACCCTGCGGCACCTCGTTCAGGTCGTCGTCGAGCAGGGCGACGTTCAACCAGGGCACGGGACGCCCGCACGTCGCGAGCCTGCTGGGATCGTCCGCGAGGTGCTCTTCCTTCCGCAGCACCGCGATGGTCATTCCGCATTCGGTCTGGCCGTAGAACTGGAAGAAGATCTGGCCGAACTTCTCTATGCCCTCCTTCAACCGGGCCGGCGACATCGCCGAGGCGCCGTAGAACAGCGTCTGCAGGCTGGACACGTCCCGCTTCGGCAGGTCGGGGTGATCCATCAGCAGGTAGATCATGGTGGGGACGAGCATCGTGGCCGAGATCTTGTGCTTCTCGATCGCCTCGAGGACGGCACCGGGCTCGAACGCGGGCAGCACGATCAGCGCGCCACCACGCAGCAGGGTCGGGATGAAGAAGGCGGCGCCGGCGTGCGACAGCGGCGTGCAGATGAGGAAACGCGGTTCGTCGGGCCACTGCCATTCGGCCATCTGGATCTGATTGAGCGTCGCGCCGGACTGGTAGGAGCCGACGACGCCCTTCGGCTTGCCGGTGGTGCCGCCGGTGTAGACCATGCTGCTGTTGTCGTCGGCGGCCACGTCCGCCGCCCGCAGGCGCTGCGGGGTGAACGTCTCGGCGAGTGCGAGAATGTCGGTGCCCACTTCGGACGGCCCCAACGACAACACGTTCTCGATCGACGGCGACTGCGCCACCAGTTCGGCGGCGCGCTCCTCGAAGGCGGTGGGATCGAAGATCAACGTCTGGATCTCGGCGTCGCCGACGATGTACAGATGGTCGTCGAGCGAGCCCATCGGGTTCAGCGCGCTGGCGCGGCATCCGGAGATCATGGTGGCGCCCATGCTGATGAGCACTTCGGGCCTGTTCTTGGACAGCATGGCGGTGCTCGTGCCCTTACCGATTCCGAGTGAAGCCAGTGCCTGCGCAAAGCAACTGATCTGATCGCGCATCTCACCGCCGGTGAGGACGACGTCGCCGAGGTAGAGCGCCGGCTTGTCGGAGTTGCGTTCCAGTGCAGTGATGAGGAGGTCTGCAGCGAAGGCGGGTCGATGCAGATCTGCGAACTCGTCGGTCATCTGTAATCCTTCTACTCCCGCGACGCCGAGGCGCGTGGTCCGGCGGCCTGGATTTTCTGTGTCCTGGGTCACCGACACCCTAACCGGAAACCGGAAAAACTGAAACCTGTTCCACCTGGCGCGCGGTGCCGACGGCAAACTCCGCGCCGGAACGCGTCCGATAACGTGAGGTCCATGAGTCCGCAGGACCGAATCGCAGAACGGATCTCGACCGCTGCCCAGAGCGCGCACGTCTTCCTCGCAACGGCGGAATCGCTCACCGGCGGACAGATCTCGTCCATTCTCGGCGCGGCGCCCGCCTCCTCCGACTGGTATCGGGGCAGCGTGGTCGCGTATTCCAGCGAAGTGAAGCACCGGGTGCTGAAGGTGCCGGACGGTCCCGTCGTCAGTGAGGCCAGTGCCCGCGCGATGGCCGGAGCGGTCGCGGAACTGCTCGGAGCCGACATCGCCGTCGCGGTGACCGGTGCGGGCGGCCCCGACCCTCAGGACGGGCAACCGCCGGGGACCGTCTGGTTCGGACTCTTCACCCACGGCCGTATCGACACCGAGATGCACCGATTCGCCGGTGAACCGCAGGACGTCGTGACCGCAACGACCGACCGTGCCCTGGAACTGCTCGAGCAGGCGTTGGTCTCCGCGCCCGGTCGAGTTCCTCCCCCGCTCGCATAGATCTCCGAGAGTCGGGTAATCGTCCGAACGGGCACCTCTACACCCGAGGAGGATTTCCGTGCCGAAGACCACCGACCGCGGCAAGCCGAAGAAGAGCGAGCTCCCCGAGACGCTGAAGAAGTCGTCCGAGAAGGCGCAGCGCACGTTCGCCAAGGTGTACGACTCCGCAATGGATCAGTACGGGGACGAGGAACGGGCGCATCGCGTCGCGTACGACGCCCTCAAACACAGCTACGAGAAGGTCGGGGACCACTGGGAGGCCAAGGACGAGAAGGGCCCCTCGGACGAGCGCGCGAAGAGCGGCGGCCCGAACGCGTCCGGTGAGACGGCCGAGGGCGTCGACGCCAACGCGAGCAAGGACCACCTCCTGCACATCGCTCAGCGGCTCGACATACACGGCCGGTCCACCATGACCAAGGACGAACTCGTCGACGCGATCGAGAAGGCGAACCGGAGAGCCCGATGAGAGCCGTGACGTGGCAGGGCAAGCGGAAGGTCAGCGTCGACACCGTCCCCGACCCCGTGATCGAACAGAAGACTGACGCGATCGTCGAGATCACCACCACCAACATCTGCGGCTCCGACCTCCACCTGTACGAGGTGCTCGGCGCGTTCATGAGCGAGGGCGACATCCTCGGCCACGAACCGATGGGCATCGTGCGCGAGGTGGGCTCCGAGGTGACCGAGGTGAAGGTCGGCGACCGGGTGGTGATCCCGTTCCAGATATCCTGCGGCAGTTGCCACATGTGCGATCGGAAGCTGTTCACCCAGTGCGAGATCACCCAGATCCGGGACGAGGGTATGGGTGCGGCGCTGTTCGGGTATTCGAAACTGTACGGGAGCGTTCCCGGCGGCCAGGCCGAGTATCTTCGGGTGCCGCACGTGAAGAACACGCACATCACGGTTCCCGAAGGTCCACCGGATTCGCGCTTCGTGTATCTGTCCGACGTGCTGCCGACGGCGTGGCAGGCCGTCGAGTACGCGGACATCCCCGACGGCGGTTCCGTCGTCGTTCTCGGGCTCGGGCCGATCGGTGACATGGCGGCACGCATCGCTGCGCACAAGGGTTTTCGTGTCATCGGCGTGGATCTCGTGCCTGAGCGTCTCGCCCGCGCGCAGGCGCGGCACATCGAGACGGTCGACCTGACCGAGACCGAGGGCGAACTCGGCGACGTGATCCGGGAGATGACCGGCGGCCGCGGCCCCGATTCCGTCATCGACGCCGTCGGCATGGAAGCGCACGGCTCCCCCGGCGCGAAACTCCTGCAGCAGGTCACGTCTCTCCTGCCCGACGCCATCGCGGGCCCGCTGATGTCGACGGCGGGAATCGACCGGCTGCACGCGCTGTACGCGGCCATCGACATCGTGCGCCGCGGCGGCACCCTCTCGCTCATCGGGGTGTACGGCGGAATGGCCGACCCGATACCTATGCTCACCCTGTTCGACAAACAGATTCAGCTGCGGATGGGCCAGGCCAACGTGAAGCGGTGGGTCCCGGACATCCTGCCGTTGCTCACCGACGCCGACCCCTTGGGCGTCGACACGTTCGCCACTCACGAACTGCCACTGGACCACGCCCCGCACGCGTACGAGATCTTCCAGAAGAAGGAAGACGGCGCTGTGAAGATTCTCCTGAAGCCGTAATGCCTTCTCTGTGGCTCGATCACGTCGCCGGGCACCGCGGTGCGGTCACCGGGCGGTCGTGGGACGAACGCGGACGGTACGACACCGTGGTGGTGGGCGCGGGGGTGACCGGACTGATCCTCGGGTTGCTGCTCGCCCGCGCGGGACAACACGTCGCCGTCGTGGAAGCGCGGACCATCGGCGCCGTCACGACGGGGAACACCACAGGCAAGGTCAGTGTGCTGCAGGGGACCCGGCTCGCCGAGATCGGCCGACGCCACGCGGTGCACATCCTGCGCTCGTACGTCGAGGGAAATCTGGAGGGCCAGCAGTGGCTGCTCCGGTACTGTCGCGATCGCGAGATTCCCGTGGGCACGGCATCGGATTTCACGTTCGCGCAGACCGAGTCCGGCACCGACGCGGTGCGCGCTCAGTACACGGCCGCCCGATCAGCGGGCCTGCCCGTCCGACTGGTGCCGGAACTCGACATCCCGGTGCCCCACGTCGACGCCGTCACAATCGACGACCAGGCGTTCCTGGACCCGATGCCCGTTCTCCACACGGTGGCCCGCGACGTGATCACGCACGGCGGCGACGTGTTCGAGCACCGTCGTGTGACGGCGGTCCGGACGCTGGTGCGATTCCACGTCCTGTCGACGCCGGACGGCGAGATCGAAGCCCGACGCGTGGTTCTCGCGACGGGAACTCCGATCCTCGATCGCGGAGGATTCTTCGCCCGGCTGAAGGCGGAACGATCGTATGCGGCGGCGTTCCGGGTGCCGGGCGGTGCTCCCGGCGGCATGTACCTGACCGCCGATCAGCCCACCCGGTCGTTGCGCCCGGCCGACGACGGTCGTGTTCTGGTCGTCGGCGGCAACGGTCACGACGTGGGCCGCAGCACGTCGCCGCAGGCCGCGGTCGACGATCTGCTGGCCTGGACCGGCCGCCACTTTCCCGGGGCGACGCCGACCCACCGCTGGTCGGCGCAGGACTACTCCTCGCTGAACGCGCTTCCCTATGTCGGCCCACTGGTTCCGGGCAGCGACGGCATTCTCGTCGCGACCGGCTACGGAAAGTGGGGACTCTCGAACGGCGTCGCCGCCGCTCTTGCGCTCGCCGGACGCATTCTCGGTGGCCACATGCGGTGGGCGGAGGCCTTCCAGAGCTATTCGCCGACGCAGCTTTTCGACCTTCCCGCGGTAGTGAAGGCGAACGGCGAGGTGGCGAGGGAGATGGCTGCGGGCTGGGGCGACGCACTCGTGGGGCGGCAACGCGGGAAGGGCCGGGCACGCATCGTGCGAGAGGGTCTGCTGCCCGTCGGCGAGTACACCTCGAACGGTCACACCGAGCGCGTCTGCGCCGTCTGCCCGCACCTCGGTGGTGTGCTCCGCTGGAACGATGCGGAGGCGTCGTGGGACTGCCCGCTGCACGGGTCCCGATTCACTGCCGGCGGAACACTTCTCGAGGGCCCCGCAACCACCGATCTCCGACGACTCTGATTCCCACCCGATTGGCCGCGGGCCATCTGGGTACCCGTCGCTTGTTCTCACGAAAGGAAGGAAGTGCCCATGACATCGGCAGAGACACTTCGCGGCCGGAAGGTCGCGATCCTGGCCACCCACGGCGTCGAGGAAGTCGAACTCGTCGAACCCCGGAAGGCCGTGGAGGACGCCGGCGCGGAGGTCCGGCTGATCTCGTTGTCCCCCGGCAAGATCCAGGCCATGAACTCGGACGTGAACGCGGCAGGCACCTACGCCGTCGACGCCGTCGTCGGCGACGTGTCGGTCGCCGACTTCGACGCATTGATCCTGCCCGGCGGCACCACGAACCCCGACCACCTCCGGATGGACGCGTTCGCCGTCGCCTTCGTCCGCGACTTCGTCGCTTCGGGCAAACCGGTGGGCGTGATCTGCCACGGACCGTGGACGTTGGTCGAGGCCGACGTCGTCCGCGGCCGCACTCTCACGTCGTATCCGAGCGTGCGCACGGATATCCGCAACGCGGGCGGAACCGTGGTCGACGAGGAAGTGGTGGTCGACAACGGGTTGGTGTCGAGCCGCAACCCCGACGACCTGCCCGCGTTCTGCGCGAAGATCGTCGAGGAATTCGCCGAGGGCCGCCACCCGCAGTGACTAGTCCATCGGCGAGTGCGGTCGGGTCGGGTCCGTTGCGGGCGACGACCCGACCCGCGCCGTGAAGAATCCGAGCGCGACCATTCCGGCGCCGAGTGCGAAGTGCAGCCAATTGTCTGCCGTGTTGACCGGCACGAAGTTCGCCGCACTGGCCTGGTCGATCACCAGTCCGTAAATCCACAGCACGAGATAGACCACACCGCCGACGATCAGGTACAGGCGCGCAGTCTGCACTGTCCTGGCGAATGCGATGCCGGCGACGCCGAAAATCAGGTGAACGACGTTGTGCAGCACCGAAACCTGGAATATCCCCAGCAGTTTCGCGCCCGAATGGTGCCCGGCGCCGCCGAGCAGGTCGTAGTCGGTCGTGATGCCGGGAACGAAACCCAGGATCCCGACCAGGAGGAATACCGCACCCACGACGAGCGCGGCGATCTGAACCGGCGACTTCGTCCGGGACGACTCGCGCGTACCCATTGCTCTGCCCTTCCTTCGCGATCGACTGGTCCCCGATTACCCGTCAGCGAACACGTCAACCGCCCAGCGCCGTCAGCGCGAGTCCGGCACCGTCACCACCACGCGGGTGCCCGATCCGGGTGAGGACGTGACGTCGAAGGTGCCGCCGACGCTTTCGACCCGCACGATGTGCGACGCCAGCCCGATGTGCCCCTGCGCCACCCGTTCCGGGACGACGGCCGGATCGAAACCGGCGCCGTCGTCGGCGACCGTCAGCGTGGTCCGCCCGTCGGCGCGGGTGAGTGCGAATTCGATCGTCGTGGCGCGGGCATGTCTGGTCACGTTGGTGAGCAGTTCCCGCGCCACCCGGTAGAGCAGCTCCTGGCAGTCGGGGTGACCGACGTCGTCGAGGCTCACCGACATCTCGAACCCCCGTCGGGCGTAGAGATCCGTGAGCTCGCGCAGCGCCGCGGTGAGGCCCAGCTGCGCGAGGACCTGCGGATGCAGTGTGGTGACCGTGGACCGCAGTTGCGCCGCCGTCTCGCGGAGGGCGGACTCGGCGGCGACGAGCATGGCGTCCGGGTTCCGCTCCAGGGCCTCCTCCACGTCCAGCCGGGCGGCCAGGACATTCTGCAGGGGCCCGTCGTGGAGGTCCTCGGCCAGTTGCCGTCGCTCGCGTTCCTCGGCGCCCATCGATTCGGCGATCAGCTGCCTGCGCACATCCATCAGCGAGATAACCGTCGCAGAGCGCCGGACCAGCACGTACGACAACGCCGTCGTCGCGGCCGCGAGCCACAACAGGAACCCGAAGTAGAGGTACACCTCGTCGGGGAAGCCGACTGCGTCGTCGCGCTTGGAGTAGACGATCCACACCACCTGGTACCCGACGGCGGTGCAGACGCCGACGATCGCCGTCAGACGCGGCCGGTACTGGAACGCCACCGAGATCGGCAACAGGAAGAACACCGGCAGCAGCACCGACGTCGCGCCGCCGGAGACGACGCACAACGCCACTACCGCGGTGACGTCCGCGGCCGTGGACACCCAGCCCGCCCAGGGTCCGACGTCCCGCACCAGGACGAAGATCAGCCAGCCGAGAGCGACCGCCGCATACCCGATCAGCAGACCCGCGAAGACGTCGGGTTGCCAGTGCGTCACGCGGATCACCGGCCCGAGCAGCGCCATCAGACCGATCAGCGGTAACCGGAGTATGGCGGTCACCCGGACCGCCTCGGTGCTGTAACGACGAACTACGCGACTCTGGGACGGAAGCGGCACGTCACTCCAGCAAGCCGCGTCGCATCGCCTCGGCCACCGCGGCCGCGCGGTCGCTCACCCCGAGCTTCTCGTAGAGGCGCTGGACATGGGTCTTGACCGTCGACGGCGCCAGATACAGCTCACCGGCGATCGTGGGAATGCTCTGGCCGCGCGCAATGAGCGCCAGCACTTCCTTCTCCCGGCCGCTCAGCGCCGGCCCGACCGGTTCACTGCGACGACGCACCTCGCCGGCCAGTCCGACGGCGAGGGAGGCGGGAAGGACGTCGCGGCCCTGAGCGCAGTCCAGGACGGCTTTCACGATCTCCGCCCGGGTCGATTCCTTGGGCAGAAACCCCGCTGCCCCCTCCTGTAACGCGTGGTAGACGATCGCGGACTCGTCGTGCGCCGACAGCAGCAGCACCCGCGTGGCGAGTTCGGCTCGTCGGACGGCCGCCGCCACCTGGGAACCGTCCAGCTCCGGCATCCGATAGTCGAGCAGTGCGACGTCGGGGGCGAGTTCGCGGATCAGGGCGAGCGCCGCCGCACCGTCGTCCGCCTCGCCGACCACCTCGATGTCGCCACTCGCGAGGAGCGCACGGACGACACCGTCCCGAAAGATCGGGTGGTCGTCGCCCACCACCACACGCACGGCGCTCACGGCGCGGTCCGAGGCGAAGCGACTCCGGCGAAGTCCATTGCTCACTTTCTCACGAGAGCAGGCCCGCGCGGAGCACTTCGCGACCCCGCTGTCCCCCGATCGGTGGACACCGGATTCATCCCGCCCTCCGTCCTGTCGGTGGACAGACGACGGCGCGCATCCGCGACATAGTTGATGCACACCGGAAAACGGGGAGATCGGAAACCGAAACCCCCACGGCCCCAGACGTTCCCCCCGAAGCGTCAGACCCCCGAAGTTCCAGAACCCAGGAGAAGCCATCATGCGCACCACCGCCCGCCGCCGCGTCGCACTCTTCATCGCACTGCCCGCCACCGCAGTGGCCGTCACCGGATTCGCCATCGCCGCCGCCGGGGTTGCCACCGCGGGCACGATGCCGACGTCGGGACCCACGATCGCGATGACGATCAGCAACGACACCGATCTGCCGATGGTCCTCGCGGGCTCGTCGAACCCCTACGGGCAGTGGATTCAGGCGCCGTCGGACTACCTCGCCCCGCACAGCAGCCAGATCGTGAAGGCATTCTCCACCGACCCGAACGGCGTCGAGGTGGACGCCACGTACTCGCTCCCCGGCGGTGCCCAGGCGGTGTTCCGCGCCGACAACTACAGCAACACGACCGACGTGGACGGAACTCGCGTCGACGCCAACTACGGCCACGCCTACGGCATCAGCAGCTGGATCGACTCGGGCTACCCGAACATGAACGCCGGCTACCACCTGTACGGGCACCCCTGACAGACGATCCCGACCATCCACCGAACACTCGACGAAAGCCGGAGAACATGATCATGCACGTCACCGAGACCCCCACCCCCACCGTCTCCCGCACCATGTGGACCACCGAGGAGATCAAGGCACGCCTCGAGGAGATGAACATTCCGCGATCACGCACCCGCCGCGGGCCCCGCTGGGGCAACCGCGACCGATAAGCCGGGGGTTGGGGCCCGATGTCGCACTGGTTCACTCCGACAGGACCAGCGCGACATCGGTTCGGTTCACCCGAGAGATCGCCGGGTCAGCGCTGGTGCCGCGGCTTCCACACGACGAGGGCGTTGCTCCGCGGGATCGGAACGAGGTCGCGCCGGTACCCGGCGTGAATCTTCGCGATCTCCTCGGCCAGCTCGCGAACCCGGTGCTGCAGAGCCTCCACCTGGTTGGTGAGTTCGATGATCCGCTTGATCCCGGCGAGGTTGACGCCCTCGTCCTGCGAGAGGCGTTGCACCTCGCGGAGCAACGCCACATCCCGCGGCGAGTACCGTCGCCCGCCACCGGACGTGCGGTGCGGGGTGACGAGACCGAGCCGGTCGTAGTTGCGCAACGTCTGCGCATGCATGCCGGCGAGTTCCGCGGCCACCGAGATCACGAAGATCTGGGCGTCCGGATCAACGGCGCTCTCGCGTGGATCCTGGGTCGTATCGCTCATCAAGCACCCGCCCACCCGGCCCTCGGATCGAATCCGCTGGCCTTCTCTGCTTCCAGATAGGTCTTCAATGCTTCGGTGGCCGGGTCGTCGAGCTTCTGCGGAACGGCGACCTTGACCGTGACCAGTAGGTCACCGGCGCCACCGGCACGCTTGGGGACGCCTCGGCCGCGCACCCGCAGAACCCGGCCGTCGGCGGTGCCCGCCGGAATCTTCACACCGACACGCCCCTCCAAGGTGGGGACGGAGACGGTGGTTCCGAGCACGAGCTCACCGTAACTGACGGGGACGACGAGGGTGAGGTCGTCGCCGTTGCGGCCGAACACCTTGTCGGGACGCACCCGGACCGTGACGAACAGGTCGCCGGACGGTGCGCCGCGCAGGCCCGCCTCACCCTGGCCTGCCAGCCGGATCTTCTGTCCGTCACTGACACCCGCGGGGACGCGGACGGTGATGGTGCGGGTCCGGTTGGTGACGCCGTTGCCGTGGCACACCTCGCACGGCGAGTCGATGATGGAGCCGGTACCGCGGCAGTCGTCGCACGGCTCACTGAACCCGAACGCGCCCTGGTTGCGGCTGACGATTCCGGTCCCGTTGCAGCGCGGGCAGACTCGCGGGCTGGTTCCCGGCTTGGCACCGCTGCCGTGGCAGGTGGTGCACGGCGACGGACTGGTCAGCCGCAGCGGAACCGTGACGCCCAGCGTGGCTTCACGGAATTCGAGGGTCGTCTCCGTCTCGACGTCGCTGCCGCGACGGGGACGGTTGGTCGTGCGGGTCGCGCCGCCGCCACCGGCGCCGCGATTGAACAGGCCACCGAAGATGTCGCCGAGGCCGCCGTCACCGGCCGCCGCGCCGCCGCCACCGAACAGGTCGTTGATGTCGAATCCGCCCTGGCCGAAACCGCCGGCTCCGGGGTTGAATCCGCCGCCGCCCTGTCCGAAACCGCCGCTCGCGAACAGTCGCCGGGCCTCGTCGTATTCCTTGCGCTTGGCAGGGTCCGAGAGCACGGCGTGTGCTTCGCTGACGGACTTGAAACGCTCCTCGGCCTTCGTGTCGCCGGGGTTCGCGTCGGGATGAAGGTCGCGGGCGAGCTTGCGGTACGCCTTCTTGATCTCGTCCGCGGATGCGTGGGACGAGACGCCCAGCTCCTTGTAGAAGTCCTTTTCGATCCACTCCCGTTGGCTCACTGGGCGTCTCCTCCTCTCGCTCTTACTCTTGTTCCGACTCGGCGGGCTTCGCCGCCTCGTCGAAGGTGTTCGCGCCGGCATCGCCTGCGCGATCGATCACAGCTACCATCGCATGCCGCAGGACGCGATCACCGAATTTGTAGCCCTTTCGCATCACTGTGCCGAGAACGGGGTCGTGACCCTCGCCCTCGTGCTGCACTGCCTCGTGCAGCGCCGGATCGAATGCGTCGCCCTCGGCGCCGAACTCGCTCAGGCCGAGCGACGTGAGGGTGCCGGTGAGCTTGTCCGCCACACCCTTCAGCGGCCCCGAGTCGAGGTCGCCGTGGCTGCGTGCACGGTCGAGGTCGTCCAGCACCGCGATGAGCTCACCGACGACGGACGCTTTGGCGTTCGCGATGTCGGCCTGCTTGTCGCGCTGGACGCGGCGGCGGTAGTTGGCGTACTCCGCCTGCAGTCGCTGCAGGTCGGCGGTGCGCTCCGCCAACTCGTCCGTCTCCGGAGCTGCCGTCTCCGGCAGGGCCCCTTCGTCCACCGAGCCGGGCTGCGGTGCGGCAGCGGTGCCCGCGAGGGGCTCCACTACCGGCTCCGCGTCCCGTGTCCGACCGGTCTCGGGGTCGATCTTCCGCTTGTCCACGAAAGTGACCGGTTCCTGCTCGGTGTTGTCGGACGTCACTTCTTCTCCGAGTCGGACGGCTCGTCCACGACCTCGGCGTCGACGACGTCGTCGGCACCATTCGCGCCGGAGCCGTCGGTGTTGGCGGCTTCCTCAGCGGCGCTGGCCTCGTAGATCGCCTGGCCGAGGGCCTGCGACTCGGTGGCCAGCTTCTCGACCGCGGTCTTGACGGCCGCGATGTCGGTGCCTGCGAGAGCGTCGTTGGCCTCCTTGATGGCAGCCTCGACCTTCTCCTTGACGTCGGCGGGCACCTTGTCCTCGTTGTCCTTGATGAACTTCTCGGTCTGGTGCACCAGCGACTCGGCCTGGTTGCGCACCTCGGCCTCCTCGCGGCGGGCCTTGTCTTCCTCGGCGTGAGCCTCGGCGTCCTTGACCATCCGCTCGATCTCTTCCTTGGACAGACCGGAGCCGTCCTGGATCTTGATCGTGTTCTCCTTGCCCGTGCCCTTGTCCTTGGCGGTCACGTGCACGATGCCGTTGGCGTCGATGTCGAAGGTGACCTCGAT
>NZ_JBLWIT010000103.1:0-51585 GCF_048381435.1 Rhodococcus mengyinensis
CCCGAATGCACCGATTCGTTGATCCAGTCGGGGTGAGTTTCAGTGTGCAGCAGTGGGCGGTGTGTGGGCGTGGTTGAGCGTCCGACCTCTCGTGTCGGGTTGTTCCACTGGGGCTTTCGCGTCGAGGTCGGGCAGGAGTCGCGGGTGTTAGACGATGGCCGGGTGATTGCGGCCGAAGGTTTTGTCAAACAGCGTGTGCCACGCCGTTTCCCACGGCCAATCCTGAGGGAGGTGCAGGGTCAGTCGCCTCGCCGAGGAGGCGATGCGTGCGGGGACCGAGACGAGGGTGCGCCGGAGGGTGCCGGTGGTCGCCCGCGTCAGCTTCGGATCGCCGGTGAGGGTGCCGGCGGCTCGGGTGAGGTTGAACGCCATTACCGCGCAGACGAGCCAGGCGGCGTTCGCGGTGAACCGGCCCGAAGGCAGGTGCGCGAGGGCGGAGTTCTTCAGGTCCGCGTGCACCTGTTCGATGATCGCGTGCTGACGGTGGGTTTTGTCGGCGGCGACGGTGTCTACATGGTCGGGGTCGGTGGTGGTGAAGAAGGCGTGGAACCGCCAGATGTCGAACAATGTGCCCTGTCCCTGGTCTTTGGGTGGTCGCAGGTCGGGGATGCGGCGCACGACCAGCCGCCCGGGGATCTGGTGGGCCTTCTTCTGGGAGGTGAACGCGGTGAACGGAATCTCTGCGACCTCCGCCCGCGAGATCCAGGTGTCGGCGCCCTCGTCGTAGACGGCGTCGGTGTACTCGATCGGCGTCCACGCGGACTCGTCCACGTCGATCGAGGCGATCGCCTGTTTGATGGTGGCGGTCAGGCGCACCGTGACCGAGACGTCGGCGCCCGCGCGGATCGCCGCACCGACGGTGGGATATCCGTAGAACGCCGAATCGCACCGGACCAGCGGTTTCAGCGGGCCGCCACCGCTCGGTCCGCCGGCCTGGGTGCGCAGCCGGTCGACGGTGGCCAGGGCGTCGGCGACCAGCCGGGCGGCCCCGCGCGGGGAGCCGCAGGCTCCGCGGCGCAGGCGTTGGGTGAGGATCACCGGCGTACCGGTCTCCGTGGTGACGGTGGCGAGCAGTGCGTTCAGCCCGCGCACGCCGGAGTAGCCGTATCCGGACCCTTGCTTTCCGTGGCCGTGGACCTCGATGATCGAATCGTCGATATCGACCAAGACCCGCCCGGTGTCGATCCCGGTGACCAGCGGGGTCTTCTCGGCGAGGTTGCCCAGGAACCGTGAGGCGACGGCGTCGAGTTGCCGGACGTGTCCGAAGGTGAACTGGCGGAGGAACGATCCCAGCGTCGACGGGGCATAGGGTCGGTCGAAGAGCGTTCCCATCGCCCCGTGTCGCACAATGGCCAGGTCGGCGATGCTGTCGGCGCCGGCGACCATCCCACCGATCAGGGATCCGATCTTGCGGCCCGGGTGGGCGCCTTTGTCGGTCGGGACGCTCAGGTGTTCGTCGGCGAGGGTGAGCAGGCCGCTGGCCTGCGCCAATGCCATCACCGGGACCAGCCCCGCGGTCGCCACCAGATTGGGGTCGTCGAACCTCGCCGCCGAGACGGGTCGAGTGTGAGATAGTTGCACCTACGAGATGCCCTTCGTCGTGGCCGAATTGTTTCTGTGAGAAGTTCAATTCTTCCACCACGGCAGGGCATTTCGCCGTTACGACCCACCCAAGGACTCATCCGGATCGGTGTATCCAGGCTTAATGCAACGACGCCCCTCTTTCTGCAGCCGGGAGGATACGTAGAGAGCGAGGAGGCGATCCGATTTCGGGCTGACTTCGGGAGTGAGTGGGTGTACCCGCCGCTTCTCGTCGATCCCGACGCCGCCCGCAAGTTCGCGAAGGCGGCACTCTCGCGGTCGCAAACCTTGTACTTCACAGGGCGGGCACTCGCGTGGCTGTTCGGCCCGATTTCATTGACAGCATTCATTTGGGTGGTTCGTGAAGATCGACCGCCGTTTGTCGTGATGCTCCCGGTCGCCCTGCTTGGGTTGGCACTATTGGGGTGGTTCTTCGAGCGATCCGCGGCGCGTTTTGAAGGGTTATCGAAGAAGTATGCGGATATCGCCGATTCGATAACGCCCGAAGTTCCTGAAGATTCTAAGTTCCCGTGCGGCATGATGACTTGGGTGGAGTTTTGTCGCCCGAGCACCCCGACGTCGCGACCCGGCACCGCATAGTCCGATATCGCTGAGCTGTCGAGCCGGATCGTGCGGATTTGCGTCATGGAAATGACCTTCCTGGTATGCAACTCGGCTCCTCGTCCACCGCACGTGTCGGCGGGGGCGAGATCGCGGTATGACCTGAATCGCAATGGTCTGTCCGCGGGCTGCACACAGGCGGGTGACCACGTGGTCCGCTACGTGGTCACCCAGTCGGGTAATGCGCGAGAGCGGCGAGCGCGAAGCTCGCCGCTCTCATCCGGGCTGGTCGGTCGGGGAGGGGGACACTCCAGGTGTCACGTGCTCACCGACCGGTGAGCGCCCGGGCCTGATCTGTCAATGCGACTGTCGCCGCGCGCAACTGGTCGATCGAGTCGAGTGGCTCCGCGTATCCGACGCGAGTCACGGCCACGCCGCGGGGGGTGGTGACCCGCAGGTCCAGTCCGTAGCGGTCGGCTCCTTCGCAGGTGACCGTCTTCGCGTCGGGGAAGCCGCCGAGCGCCTGGGCCATCGCGCGGAGGGCGTCGGCGTGGTCGGCGTTGAGGTGCTCGATCGCCGGGCCGGCATGCGGGGTGATGGGGTCTGCTGTCGCGGCGGCGTAGGACTCTTCGCTCGCGGAGTCCATTCGCCCGTAGCCGCCGACCCATCGCACACGCTGCACCCGCAGCACCCAGAGGGAGAAGTCGCTGAAGTCGATGTAGACGTGCGCCGCCGGGACGGCCGCCAGGTGTGCCTCGCGCGCGGCGGCGAGCTCGTCGCCTTCCGGGCGGTAGACGTACCCGGCGAGGGTGATGCGGGTGCTGGCCAGCGGATCGGCGGGCGGGTTCGGCGCGACGATCGCGATGCTGGCGCGGGGATCGTGCGCGAGGTTGCGGCCGTGCTCGGCCATCTGCGACACACACAGCACGGGCGAGCCGTCGAGCAGACCGTAGGTGACGAACGACGCCCACGGGTCGCCGTCCCTGGTCAGGCTCGCGAGGGTGCCTACGTTCGTCGTGGCCGCGACCGTCCGGGCCTCCTCGGCCGCGGACGGGCGGGCCGGGTTGGCGACCTCCTCCAGCGGCGGCGGCACGGTCGGGGCGTCACCGGGATCTCCGTGATCAAGGTTGGTCATTCGTTGAACGGTACCCCGCCGGAAATTGCCGGTGGCATTGCCGTCGACCTGCGCTTACCGTTGAACTGAGGGCTCGATCGCGAAGAGGCTATGCGAGTGCGACCGGGTCCTCGCAAAGCGTGATCGTGGGTGATGCGAGATGACCGCGTTGGGCGTGCTGGCGCTGGTGCTGGGTGTGCTGTTGATCGTCGTCGAGGCACACGCACCGACCGCGGGTGTGCTCGGCGGGCTCGGGGCACTGTTCGTCGGGGCCGGGGTGTGGCTGCTGTTCACGTCCAGCGACACCGCACAGATGATCGCCATCCCGGCGGCCGCCGGAGTCGCGGTGGTGGGAGTGGGTCTCGCCGTGGTGGGCGGCCGGAAGGCGCTCGCCGCCGGGCACGCGCCCGTGCGCACCGGAATGCAATCCCTCATCGGATCCGACGCCACCGTCCGCAACTGGAAGGGACGGCAAGGTCAGGTCGAGGCCGCCGGAAGCCTGTGGAAGGCGCAAACACTGTTCGGGGACGACGAGACGCCGACCGCCGGCGACTCCGTCATCGTCGAGCAGATCCGCGGACTCACCCTCACCGTGCGCCGCCGCGAACCCTGGGAGCTGCAACTATGACCACCATCATCGTCATCCTGTGCGTCGTCATCACCCTCCTCGCCGTCGTCGCGAGCAGCTCGATCCGGGTACTGCGCGAGTACGAGCGGGCCGTCGTGTTCCGGCTGGGCCGGCTGGTCGACCTGAAGGGCCCGGGACTGGTGCTGCTGATCCCGGCGATCGACCGGATGGAGCGGGTCAGCCTGCGGACCGTGACCCTGAAGATCCCCGTTCAGGAAGTGATCACCCACGACAACGTGCCTGCCAAGGTCACCGCCGTCGCCTACTTCCGGGTGGTCGACGCCGACCGGGCGATCGTCGAGGTCGAGGACTTCCTGGCCGCCACCCTGCAGATCGCCCAGACCACCCTGCGCTCGATCCTCGGCAAGGCCGACCTCGACGCCCTGCTGGGCGAGCGGGAACGCCTCAACGAGGACCTCCAGAAGGTCATCGACCAGCAGACCGAGCCGTGGGGTGTGAAGGTCACCACCGTCGAGATCAAGGACGTCGAGATCCCCGCCAACATGCAACGGGCCATCGCCCGGCAGGCCGAGGCCGAACGCGAGCGCCGCGCCAAGATCATCAACGCCGAAGCCGAGTTCCAGGCCTCCGCGAAACTCGTCGAGGCCGCCGACGTCATCAGCCGCAACCCGACGACTCTGCAGCTGCGCTACCTGCAGACCCTCAGCGCCATGGGCGGCGAAAACAACTCCACCGTCGTCTTCCCGATGCCCCTCGACCTGGTCCGCCCGTTCCTCACCGCGGCCAAGGACGCGGCAGCGGCGGACGACGGCGACGAACGGGCCCGGTTCGAGGCCCAGGCCAACCTGGCCGCGATGATCCCGCCCGCCGGTCCGGAGGCGCGCGCACCGCACCACGCACGAAACTGACGTCGTGCCCCACCGTTCACCGTCCGGCCACCGCGCGTGCCCCGGGAGGTGACCGGAGTGCGCTTGGCTAGGGTGGACAAACAGTGGCGTCCACCCGGGCACCTGCCCCCGTCGGGGCGAGCGGAAGCGAGAGACCGATGAGCGGCACAGAGGCAGCCGACATACGGACGGCCGAGTATCCGCGACCGTCACATTTCGTGCTGCACCTCAGCGACACCCATCTCGTCGACGACGACCTGCTGTACGGGGCCGTCGACAGCGAGGCCACCCTGCGGCAGATCTTCACCGAGATCGAGTCGTCGCACGCCCGCCCAGATGCCCTCGTGTTCACCGGCGACCTCACCGACCGCGGTCAGCCGGGCGCCTACGAGAAGCTGCGGGCGATCGTCGAACCGGTGGCGGCGTCGCTCGGTGCGCAGGTGATCTGGGCGATGGGCAACCACGACGACCGCGGCCACTTCCGGACGGAACTGCTCGGGCAGGAACCGTCGTACGAGCCGATCGATCACGTCTACGACGTCGACGGACTGCGCATCGTCACCCTCGACACGACCGTGCCGGGACATCACCACGGGGAGATCTCCGAGAGCCAATTGATCTGGCTGGCACAGCAGCTCGCGGTTCCGGCGCCGCACGGGACCATCCTGGCGCTGCATCACCCGCCGGTGCCGTGCGTGCTCGACCTGGCGGTGCTGGTGGAGTTGCGTGATCAGCCGCGCCTCGCCGACGTGCTCCGCGGCAGCGACGTCCGGTCGATCCTCGCGGGACATCTGCACTACTCGACGACGGCGACGTTCGCGGGCATCCCCGTCTCCGTCGCGTCGGCGACCTGCTACACCCAGGACCTCAACGTCCCGGCCGGGGCGCTGCGCGGACGGGACGGCGCGCAGGGCTACAACCTGGTGCACGTGTACCCGGAGACGATCGTGCATTCGGTGGTCCCGATGGGCAGCTACGACACCGTCGGCGAATACGTCACCGCCGAGGAAACCGAGCAGCGGCTCGCGGCCGAGGGCGTGCGGATCCCGGACACCGGGGAGCACGCCGTCACGCGGGTGCGGGTGTAGTCAGCCCCTGCGCGGGAACTTCTCCCGGTACGCCATGACGTCGGAGAGCCGGAACCGGCGGTGGGTGCCGCGCATCTCGATGGGCAGCGCGCCGGAATCGGCGAGCCGGCGCACATAGGTGTCGGAGACGCCGAGGATCTCCGCGGCCTGCGACGTGGTGAGCAGGTCCGCGACCGCACCGAGCGCCACACTCTGCCCGTCCGCGAGCAGCGTGAGCAGTTCGAGCACCGCGTCGCGCGCTTGGTCAGACAGCACCGTTCCGTCGAGGGTGACGATCGGCGACGCGTCGAGGGCGGTCCGGAGCTCGGCCGCGACCGTCGAGTCGAGCGCGGAAACGATGTGGTCGATGCTCATGGGTCCACGATCTCACGAGCCCGGACGGCGCGGCCTTCTGGCGGTAGCCTTGCTGTGTGGATGAATTGCACGATCCCGACGCCTTCGAACTCGCGCGTGCCGGCCAGATCGACGTGACACCGGAGATAGACGAGATCGGGGAGTTGCTGCGCAAGTCCAAGCGGAAACACGCCATCGACGACAGCGACGCGCCGTGGCGGCACGGCTATCCGTACGACGAGAAGATGACGCGGCGGCAGTACGAGAACCGCAAGCGCAAACTGCAGATCGAGCTGCTCAAGTTCCAGGCCTGGGTGAAGGAGAACGGCGAGAAGCTCGTCATCATCTTCGAAGGCAGGGACGCGGCCGGCAAGGGTGGCGCGATCAAGCGGTTCACCGAACACCTCAACCCTCGTGGCGCACGGGTGGTGGCGCTGGAGAAGCCCACCGAACGCGAACGCACCCAGTGGTACTTCCAGCGGTACGTCCAGCACCTGCCCGCAGGCGGGGAGATCGTGATGATGGACCGCTCCTGGTACAACCGGGCCGGCGTCGAACGCGTCATGGGCTACTGCACCCCCAACGAGTACCTGGAGTTCACCCGGTCTGCGCCGGAGTTCGAGCGGATGCTCGTGCAGTCGGGCATCCACATCGTCAAGTTCTGGTTCTCGGTGGGCCGCGAGGAGCAGCACGCCCGGTTCGTCTCCCGCAGCACCGACCCCGTCAAGCAGTGGAAACTGTCACCCACCGACCTCGCGAGCCTCGACAAGTGGGACGCCTACACCGAGGCCAAAGAGGCGATGCTCTTCTACACCGACACCCCGCAGGCGCCGTGGACCGTCGTGAAATCGAACGACAAGAAGCGCGCCCGGATCGAGGCGATCCGCTGGGTGCTCCACAAATTCGACTACACCGGTAAGGACCCGAAGGTGGTCGGCACCCCCGACCCGCTCCTCATCGGTCCTCCCTCAACGGTCTACGACGAGGGCGAGCGCCCGGAAGACGCGTTTCCCGCCGTCTGATCAGACGCCGGTCTCCCACGGCGCCGGGATGGGGAAGTAGTTCTCCAGGAACTGCGTCACCTTCCTGGTCCGCAACTCCAGGTCGATCTCGGGTGCGCTGCCGTCGTTGAGACAGAAGAAGTCCATCGACCGCTTCGCGAGCAACGAGTCCATGTCGCGGAGCCCCGACTTCATCGTGGTGTCGACGTACTTCACCCGCGCCGCCGTCTGCACCACCGCGCGGCCACTCATCAACGCGTAGTAGTGATACAGCGAGTTCGTCACCGAAATGTTGGAACTCGCCCGGAAAGTGCTTGCGGCCGTGGCGGCGAACTCGTCGGGGAACTCTTTCTCCATCTCCTCCATCACGCTCTTGCGGAGTGGGGTGGCGGCATGTTCGAGGTGCCGGGTGGTCATCAGACCGAAGCGGTCCTGCAACAGCCGGCGATTCACGCGGGCCGCGTTCTCGAAACCGCTGCGCTCGTCGTCGTTGTGGCCCAATCCAATTCGGGTGGTCGCCTCGATGAACATCGTGATGCCGCCGGGGGAGAAGAACATCTGCGGACCCACCGAACGGCCGAAGAACATGTCGTCGTTGGAATACAGGAAATGCTCGGCGAGACCGGGAATGTGGTGCAGCTGGCTCTCGACGGCCTGCGAGTTGTGAGTGGGCAGCACTGACGGGTCGGCGAAGAACTCCTCGCTCGGCATGAACGTGACCCGCGGGTCGTCGGCGAGCCACGCGGGACGGTCGGAGTCGGTGGCGACGAAGATGCGGCGGATCCACGGCGCGTACATGTGCACCGAGCGCAGCGCGTACTTGAGCTCGTCGATCTGCCGGAACCGGGCGGCGGAATCGTCACCCTCGCCGACGACGTAGCTCTGCATCCGCTTGGCGCGCTGCGCCTGGAACTCCGCGGACGAGCCGTCCACCCAGGAGAACACCAGGTCGACGTCGAAGTTGATGTCCGACGCATGGTCGGCGAACATGTTCTCGATGGTGGGCCACACCCGTCCGAACCGCTCGACGGTGCCGCGGACGGCCTCCTCCGAGCGCACCACACGCCGGGTCAGGGAGTTCTCCATCGGCAGCACGATCTCGTCGTCGCTGATCGACCACAGCTCGATCTGCACACCCGTCGACGCCCCGTAACTCAGGCCGCTCGCCAGGTGCACGCGCGGACGGAACAGCCGGAAGATGCGGGCCTTCGACGTCGCGGACAGGCTGCCGTCGGAGACGAGGACCGCGGGGCCCTTGGCGTCGACGGTCTTGGAGTAGAACGGACGGTCCTCACACGCGGCGACCAGGGCCGCCCGCAACGCCTTCCGCTGCGCCCAGTTGACTGCGATGACCGGGCGTTCGTCGTTGCCCCGCACCAGCAGGTACTCGATCCCGGCGCCGTCCAGGACGTCGCGGACGAACAGCAGGTCCTCGACCATCGCCTCGTGCGGCGTGGTGTGCGTGATCGGCAGCGCGAAGCGGCCCTTGAACCGGACCACGTCGGCGCGGTCGCGCAATCTCGACGCCGCGGCGGCGGAGGCATGGGCAACGGCGTCCGCGGTCTCCTGCTCCGGGGGTACGAAGTAGACGTCATGCGGAGCGGAGGATTGAGTAATGTCGGGCCTTTCGGTGGCTGTCGCGAGTGCGATCCTGCCCAGTCTAGGCGCTGCGGTGCGGCTACCGCCTTGGAGTAAGCGTCGGACGCGAAGTACCACGTCGGACGCTTCCCGGCCGGAATCCGTTAGGAAGGACCCATGGCCGATCGCACCGGGGACATCGACGCAACTGATCGGGATGCCTGTCAGGCTTTCGAGGACGTCGTCGCGCTCCTGAACTATCCGATGTTCGTGGTGACCACACGGTCGGAAGACGAGATGTCGGGGTGCCTCGTCGGGTTCGCGTCGCAGGTCAGCATCAACCCGCCGCGCTTCCTGGTCGGACTGTCCAACAAGAATCACACCTTCTCGGTGGCCTCGCACGCGGAGCGTCTGGCGGTGCATCTCCTGACCCGTGACCACGTCGCGCTCGCGACGCTCTTCGGCGCGCAAACCGGGGACGAGATCGACAAGTTCGCCCGATGCGACTGGCATCCCGGCCCGCACGGGCTGCCGATCCTGGACGATTCACCTGCATGGTTCAGCGGCCGAATCCTCGAACGACTCGAACTGGGTGACCACGTCGCGTTCCTCCTCGCCCCGGAGACCGGATCCGCCCCCGGACGACCTCGGTCAGCTGGTCACCTTCTCCGACGTGCGCGACCTCGAACCCGGGCACGAGGCGTGATGCCGCAGATGCGCAAGCTGAGCAGCGGTGCCGACGAGGTGTCGGCGGAAGAGTTCTACCGCGACCCGCCGGACGGGGTACGGGTGAACATGGTTGCCAGCCTGGACGGTGCGGCGGCGTTCGGCGGACGCGTCCGGCCCCTGTCCGACCCGGTGGATCACCAACTCCTCCGCGCGATGCGTGCGTATGCCGACGTAGTGCTCGTCGGGGCCGGCACCGTCCGCGCCGAAACGTACGGACCGGTGCAGCTGACGGAGGAACAGGCTCGGTATCGACTCGAACGGTGGGGACTCGACGCACCACCGCCGATTGCTGTCGTCACACGAACGGGCAACGTTCCGCCGGATTCGCCATTGTTCGCGGGTGGTGTCAGGCCGATCATCGTCACCACCCGACGGGTGGCAGAAACGCGCGGGGCAGCACTCGGGGAGTCGGCGGACATCGTCGTGGCGGGTGACGACAGCGTCGAGATGCCTGCCCTCATGGCCGCTCTGCGGGACCGCGGGTTCGGCCGCATCCTGTGCGAGGGCGGCCCCACCCTCCTCCACGATCTCGTCACGCACGATCTGGTGGACGAGATGTGCTTGACCCTCGCCCCGCGATTGGCCGGTCCGCAAACACTGCCCGCATCGTCTGGCCCGACAGTGCAAGCGCCGCGCACACTTTCACTCGAGCATGCTCTGATCAACGACGACTTTCTCTACCTGCGCTACGGCCGGGAAACGCAGCGCGGCTGACGCTGCTGCCGTCAGTCCAGGACCGTGAAGAACGAATCGCCGTCCTCCGCGGACCCGTCGATCTGCCCCCGGTCGGTGCGCGAGTCCTGCACGATGACGCCCTCGACCACGTCGGCGTGCTTGTTTCCGAACACCGGAATGTCGATGTCCTCCTCGTCGATGACACGGTCGACGTCCTCGCTCAGCTGGTCGTCGGGGAGATCCGCCAACGACACCTCGCTCTGCTCCTCGAGCATCACGTCGGGCTCTTCCTCCGACAACTTCTCGTCGAGGGACTCACCCTCCCGCTCCTCGCGCGCCGTGGTGCCGAACTTGTCGGCCTCACTCCACCCGTCGGGCGGATCGACGACGTCGTCGCCGTCGTTGTTGCGCACGTCGTCGGAGTCCAGGCTCTCGCTGGGGCTCAGCGTGTCACCGGGCCCGTCTTCGATACTCATACGCATCACATGCCCAGATCAGGCTTCGTTGAAACTTCGATCGATCGAGGTCAGGCGACGGCCGGAGCGCTCCGCAACGCCTCGAGCGCCGCGATCTGCGCCGGCGACCACGGCGCCGAGTTCACCCGGCTCGAATCGAGGTGCACGAGTACGACGGTCAGCTCCGCGGCTGGCACGCCGTCCTGGTGGAGGGTGATCAGGAAGGTCAGCGAGGTGGTGCCGATCCGGTCCAGGGCGATGACGACGTCCGCGTCGCCGGTGAACAGTTCGCGTCCGAAGTTGCTGACGACGTTCACCACGGCGGTCTGCGTGACCGGGTCGAGCAGGTCGCCGCACGCCTCGACGAGCGCCCGACTCCACGCCGTGCCCGCCGCCTCGTGCGCGCAGTAGAACGGCACATGGCGGCTCACGGACGCCGGCGCATCAGGCGTGGCGTTGTTCCGCAGGGCAATCGTGTAACGAGGCATGGATCGGACATTACCCAGATGCCGACACACCGGCATTCTCAGGGGACTATTCGAACAACCCGCGGAGGTCGTCGGCGTCGAGGCTGGAGCTGAGCAGGGAGTCGGCGTCCATCACGCTCGCGAACAGCGCCGACTTCTTCGCCTTCAGCGTCATCACCTTGTCTTCGATCGTGTCCTTCGCGATCAGCCGATAGACCATCACGTTCCGCGTCTGCCCGATGCGATGCGCCCGGTCCACGGCCTGAGCCTCGGTGGCCGGGTTCCACCATGGGTCGAGGATGAAGCAGTAATCGGCCTCGGTGAGGTTCAGCCCGAAGCCGCCGGCCTTGAGGCTGATCAGGAACACCGGGGCGGCGCCCTCCTTGAACTCGCGGAGCACGTCGCCGCGACGACGGGTGCTGCCGTCGAGGTAGCTGTGCGCGATCCCGGCGTCCGCGAGCCGGTCGCGGATCTTGCCGAGGAACCCGGTGAACTGGCTGAACACGAGTGCCCGGTGACCGCCCGCGACGACGTCGGCGAGCTGCTCGAGCAGGGCGTCCACCTTCGCGGACGGGACGTCGTGGTACTCGGCGTCCACCAGACCGGCGTCGAGGCTCAGCTGCCGCAGCAGGGTGAGCGACTGCAGGATCGTGAAGCGGTTCTTGTCTACGTCGGCGAGCAGGCCGAGGATCTTCTGCCGCTCACGCTGCAGGTGGGTGTCGTAGACCTTGCGGTGCCGGGGGTGCAGTTCGACGTCGAGGACCTGCTCCTGCTTGGCCGGAAGATCCTTCACCACTTGCTCTTTGGTGCGGCGCAGCATCAGCGGCTTCACCCGGCGGCGCAGCTGCGCCAGAAGTTCAGTGTCGCCCTGCTTCTCGATCGGCTTGCGGTAGTAGTCGGTGAACCGGGCCGGATTCGGGAACAGTCCCGGGGCGGTGATCGACAGCAGCGACCACAGCTCCATCAGGTTGTTCTCCATCGGCGTGCCGGTGATCGCCAGCTTGAACGGAGTCTCCAGCCGTCGGACGCACTGGTAGATCTTGGACTGATGGTTCTTGGTGAACTGGGCCTCGTCGAGGATCAACCCCGACCACGCGGACTCCGCGTAGGCCTCGAACTCCAACCGGAACAGGGTGTACGAGGTGACGACGATGTCGGCGCCTTCGACCAGTTCGTCGAACGGAACGCGCCTGCGGGATCGGGTGTCGGAGATCGCGACGACGGTCGCGTCCGGAGCGAAGCGGGCCGATTCGGACTCCCAGTTCGACACAACACTGGTCGGCGCGATGATGAGGAACGGCGGCGCGTCCGGATTCGACTGCCGCGCATGGCAGATCAGTGCCAGCGCCTGCAGCGTCTTGCCGAGCCCCATGTCGTCGGCGAGGATGCCGCCCAGCCCGTGCTCCCACAGGAAGGCCAGCCAGCGGAATCCCTCCAGCTGATACGGACGCAGCTGGGCGTCCAGCGTGCTCGGGGCTTCCGCGGGCCCGATGTTGGTGGGCGCGAGCAGGCCGTCCACCTGCTGCCGCCACTGCGTCGCCTGACGTTCGACGGTGCCGAGCGCGGCGAACTCGTCCCACAGGCTCGCCTGGAAACGGCTCAGCCGCAACGTCCCGTCCGCGCGGTCGCGGAGGGCCCGCGCCTCGTCGATCAGCTTCCGCAGCGTGTGGAGTTCGGGTTTGTCGAGGGAGAAGTAGGCGCCGTCGGGCAGCAGCAACTCGGTCTTCCCCGCGGCCAGCGCCGAGAAGACCTGGTCGAACGGCACGTCCCGGCCCTCCACTGTGAGGGTGACGCCGAGGTCGAACCAGTCGGTGCCGCCCTCGGATGCGGTGACGGACACCCCGATGGCCAGGGAGTCGCCGGCCTCCCGGTAGTCGGCGGGTTCGCCCGAAACGTCGATCGACACGTCGGACTTGCCGTGGAGCAGGGGCAGGACCTCGGTGGTGAACCGCATCGTGTCGAGTCCGCGCAGCGCCGTCGCTTCCGGACCGCCCGACCCCAACCTGTATCTGTCCCAGGCGATGTCGAGCTCGTCGAGCAGCGCGCGCTCGCGGGCGTCGTCCCGGTACTCGTCGCCGGGGGTCCGGGCAGTCAGCGGCGCACGGTGCTCGTCGTCCCCGACGGTGTACAGCCATTCCCAGTCGACGGTGACCTCGTGGTCGGGGAGATACTCCGCCCGCATCACCAGGGTGGGCTCGGAGATCGCGGGTGGGACGAACGAGCCGTCGGAGGAGATCACGGTGGCCAGGTTGCGCAGCTTCGGCAGGAAGTCCGTCAGGAAACGGGACTCTTCGGCGGCGGGAACCTCGATGGGCGTGCGGCGGCGTACCAGATCCTGCAAGGGGCCGGGCACGACGGAGTCGAGGCGCGCGAGGTGTATGCGGTCGTCTGCGTCGACGTAGAACAGGCCGTGGGCCCGGACTCCGATGAAGCCGACGGTCACTGCGTCGACGGGTTCGCCGTCGACGCGGACCACCGGCCGTACGACGAGAGCGCCGGTGGCGTCGTCGCGGGTGGCGTCGAGGCAGACCTCGGCCGAGCGGTAGGGGGCGAGTGCGCCCAGACGCTTGGAGGAGTGGATGAGCTCGACACCGACCCGGGCAGCCTCGTCGAGCAGCGACCACAGCTGGCGGCTGGGGAAGACGCCGAGATCGAGATCGGTGTGGTTCTGGCGGCGGTACGTCAGACCCCCGACGGACAGCAGGTGGATCTCGTGCAACACCCGGATCTGCTCGGCGGGATGCTGGAACTGGCTGCCCAACTTGTTCCACGCCAGCCCGCCGACGATCCAGCCCTTGCTGCCCGGTTGGACGGGCCGCACCAGCAACTGAGGTGCCGCGTCGGCGGCCGACGCCTGGACCCGGAACTGGATGGCGAGCGGCGAACGGCGGCCGGAGTCGCCGAAGGGATCGGCGGTGAGCAGGGAGCCGAGCGAGCGTTCCCAGGTGGGCGCGACCGCCGCCTGCGCCTGGGACCTCGCCTGTTTCATCGCGGTGATCAGCAGGGCGGCGACGTGCTTGCAGTTCATGCCGACCGGACACGTGCAGATCCCGTACCGGTACACGGTGCGGCCGCTGCTGGAGACGATGAACGCCGACGCGGAGTACGGCTCCCTCGCCGTTCCTGCCACCTCACCCCACAGCTCCTTGGCCGCCGGATCCCACGACATTTGGATTACCGCGTTGTCGCGGGCGTACTGCTCGCCGCGGGTGTAGGTGGTGGTGCCGAGGACCGCCTTGATCGACGCCACGTCGATGTCGCGCAAGTCCCCGGGAAGCATGGCCACAGAGTAGCCAACCGATCCGACACGGTCGCCGGGGTGCGGTGACTCCCACCCCAGGGTTCCTTGTTCCGCACCTCGCCCGATCGGAGACTTCGGAGCGTCGGGGGAATCCAGCGATCGGAGAGAACAGCATGGCCGAGATGGTCGAATCACCCCAGGCGCACCGCACAGGTGGTGTCGCCCGAACACTGATCACCGTGTACGGAATGGTCGTCTACGCGACGTTCCTGATCGTGTTCCTGTACGCGATCGGATGGGTCGAGGGGCTCGTGGTGCCCCACACGATCAACGACGGCCCCGACGCCCCCGTCGCTGTCGCCGTGGTCATCGACGTGGCGCTGCTGACGGTCTTCGCCATGCAGCATTCGGTGATGGCCAGGCCCTGGTTCAAGAAACGCTGGACCAGGATCGTCCCGCAACCGATGGAGCGCTCGACATACGTCCTGTTCGCCACGGCCGCGCTGGCGCTGCTGATGTGGCAATGGCGTCCGCTACCCGACCAGATCTGGGACGTGGAGACCGACTGGGTCCGCGTCGTGATCTACGTCGTGTCGCTCGGCGGGTGGGCCCTCGTGCTGGCGGCGACGTTCGCCATCGACCACTTCGACCTGTTCGGGCTGCGTCAGGTGCTGCGGAACCAGAGTGGAAAGTCGGCTCTGCCCAGTCACTTTCGGACACCTGTAATGTACCGGGTGATCCGGCACCCGCTGTATGCCGGTTTCATCATCGCGTTCTGGGTGGCGCCGACGATGACCTGGGGCCGGTTGCTGTTCGCCGTCGGGACCACCGGCTTCATCCTGGTGGCGGTGCGTTTCGAGGAGCACGACCTGGTCGACACGTTCGGCGACGACTACCGCACCTACCGCTCGCGGGTGCCGATGCTCGTCCCGAGGGTCGGCTCGCGAGGGCGCTAGCGTCACAGACCCCCGGCGACGTCGATGGTCGTGGCGGTGACGTAGGACGCCTGGTGCGACAGCGCCCACAGCACCGCTTCGGCGATCTCCTCGGGCTCCGCGACCCGGCCGAGTGGCGCCTTCCCGGCCACTCGCCCGGGTCGTTCCGGATCGCCGGCAGCGGCGTGGATGTCGGTGTCCGTCGTACCGGGAGCGACGCCGACGACGCGGATGTTCGCGCTCGCCAGTTCCCGCCCGAGTCCCGTCGTGAAACTGTCGACGGCCGCCTTGGAGGCCGCGTACCCGACGTATTCGCCCGGTGCGCCGGTGCGGGCCGCGATCGAACTGAGATTGACGATGACGCCGGGGCGCCCTGTTCGGATCCAGTGCTCGGCGGCCGCGCGGGCGTAGGCCATCGCCCCGAAGACGTTGACGTCGAACACCTCCCGCACCACCTCGTCCGGGGTGGTGAGGAACGTGCCGAGCGCGCCGGTGGTCCCCGCGTTGTTGACCAGCGCGACCAGCTGACCGCGTTGGTCGGCCGCATCGACGACGGCGACAGCCTCATCCGCGTCGCGGACGTCTGCCCGCACGGCGGTGGCGCGGACACCGCAGTGGTGGACGAGTTGCTCGGCGGCCTCGTCGTCGTTCTGGAACGTGAACGTCACCTGATAACCGCGATGGACGGCGAGGCGCACCACCGCTGCGCCGATGCCGCGGGATCCGCCGGTGACGAGGATGTGTTCGGACACGATACGAGCGTATCCGGGCGATCAAATGCGGACCAAAGCTGACCGCTATCGGTTCTACGGTGAGTGAAACCGATTCGCCGACGCAGGAGGACCGCATGACCGTCGATCCGATTCCCGAGGGCTACACCACCGTCACACCGTGGATCATCTCCCGCGACACCGCCGCGCTCATCGACTACGTGAAGGCGGCGTTCGACGGTGAGGAACTCGGACGGATGGTGGGCGAGGACGGCACCATCGGGCACGCCGAGGTGAGGATCGGGAACGGCATCGTGATGATGTTCGACGCGCGACCCGACTGGCCGCCGACGCCCGGGTTCCTCCGCCTGTACGTCGAGGACGCGGAGGCCGTGCTCGCGCAGGCCGTCGCCGCCGGCGGCACCCTGGTCACACAGGCGACGCACCTGTTCTGGGGCGACGTCGTCGGCCGCGTCCGCGACCCGTTCGGCAACCTCTGGTGGGTCCAGACCCACATCGAGGACGTCGACGAGGCCGAGATGACCAGGCGCATGAGCGACCCGACATTCACCGCCGCAATGGACTACGTGCAGAGCGCGGACTTCTTCCCCGGACGTTGACCGCTGTCAGCGATTCGGCCTGCCGAACGTGATGCTCGGCGCCGTCACCGTGACGGACGCGATCCGGACCACCAGACCCGAGGGCGTCGGCGGCTCGGCGTCGATGATCGTGGGGTGATAGTCGACCTGCTCGGGCGACGGACGGGCCGGCGCGAACACGCTCCGGACGACACCGATCGGGGTGCGGGCAATCGCGTCGGCCGACTGATGGATCTGTTCGAGGGTCCGGAAGACCGTGTCGAAATTATCCGACTGCTGGGTGGTGCTCACCGCCTCGACCACCGGACGCATCGTCCGCAGCAGGAAGACGACCTCCTCGAGCAGTTCCTCGGTGAGCCGCAGGATGTGGAACGACGTCTTCGCGACCTCGATCGGCACGGTCACGGCGCACACGGCGACCCGGACCGGTCCCTCGGCGGCCGAGGCCGCCCTCCGGACGGTGCGCTCGACGGGGGACGGCACGAAACGGAAAACGAAGTTCACCAGTCGACCCCCTCACAGCACGGCGTCCTATCAGTGCCGGGGAGGTTACCGCGCACACGCTCGCCCCGCAGGACGAGCGAGCGCCGTCAGCCCGGCAGCAGGGCCCGCACGGCGTCGATGGTGTCGGCGTCGGCGGCGGTCTTGTCGGGGCGGTAGCGCAGGACCCGCGCGAATCGCAGCGCGAGCCCGCCGGGGTAACGCGTACTGACTTGGACGCCGTCGAGTTCGATCTCCACGACGAGGTCGGGGTGCAAGTACACGGTGTGATCGTCGCGGCTGCGTTCGTGGCGCGGGAATTCGTCCGTCTGCCACTGCAGTAGCGCGTCGGTGAGACCCTTGAACGTCTTGCCCACCATGATCGGTTCGCCGCCGTCCGGGTCGCGCGCACCGAGGTGCAGGTTGGACAGGTAGCCGGTGCGCCGCCCGTAACCCCATTCGGCGCCGAGCACCACCAGGTCGAGCGTGTGCTCCGGTTTCACCTTCTGCCACGCGCGGCCGCGTCGACCCGCCGCATACGGCGCGGTGAGCGACTTGACCATCACACCTTCGTGGCCGGCGGCAAGGGCGTCGTCGAAATGGGTGGCGGCGCCGTCGCTGTCGGGGCGGATCAGCCCGGGAATGCGATGTTGCGGGGCAACGCGTTCCAGGGCCGCCAGCCGCTCCTCCAGCGGCGCGTCCAGAAGGTCGACGCCGTCGAGGTGCAGGCAGTCGAAGAAGTAGGGGTGCAGCAGCAGGTCGCGGGCGGACTCGGCGCCGAAGCGGCTCATCGTCTCCTGGAACGGTCGGGGCCGGCCACTGTCGGTGAGCGCCAGCGTCTCCCCGTCGAACACCGCCGACGTGCAGGGCAGGCCTGCGACGAGTTCGACGAGTTCCGGCACGCTGCCGGTGATCTCACGCAGGGTGCGGGTGAAGATGCGCACCTCGTCGCCGTTGCGGTGCACCTGGATCCGTGCACCGTCGAGTTTGTATTCGACGCTGACGTCGCCGCCGAGTTCGGTCCACGCGTCGGTGAGTGATTCGGCGGGGGAGGCCAGCATGGGCCGGACCGGACGACCGACCTCCAGCCGGAACGCGGTGAGGGCGTCCACCCCGCCGTCGAACGCCGCGACCGCGGTCGCCGGCAGCCGTCCCGACAGCATGAACGCCCGGCGCACCGGTTCGACGGGAAGGTCGGCGGCCGCCGCGATCGCGTCGGTCATCACCCCCTCCAGCGCGCCCTGGCGCAGGTCGCCGGTGAGCAGCCGCAGCAGGAAGTCCCGCTCGTCGGCGGTGGTGCGGGCGAAGAGGTCCGCGAGCAGTTCGCGTCGGCGAGCGGCGGATCCGGAGCCGGAGATCGCGGCGACGGCGGTGACGGTCCCGTCGAGTTCCGACACCGTCACGGACGGCACGTCGGCCGGGGTGGCGGGAATGTCGGCGAGTGTCCGCCAGCCGATCCCGATCCGGCCCTGCCGAAGCTCCCCGGACAGCCACGCCACCACCGGTTCCACCTCGGCCGGCTCCAGCTGGGTGAGGACCTCGCGCAGCGCCCCGACCTTCACCTTGCGCGACCGCGTGGCCCCCACGTCCCGGGACGTCGCGACGATCTGCGAGAACAGCACACCCCGACGGTAACCGGAACGTCCCGTGGGCGGTCAGAATCCGCCTGATCGAAACGCTGGGCCGACCGGGCCGTCGTTCCTAGGCTATCGACGATGAGCACCCCACGTCGCCGGCCGCTGAAGACGGTCACGGGAGTCAGCGGCGCCGTGAGCACCTATGCCGCCGCCATCGATCCGCAGCAGTCGACCGTCGCGTCGTCGATCGAGATCGCGAAGATCGCCGAGGCGAACAAGTTCGACGCGCTGTTCGCCGCCGACCTGCTGAGTTTCGGGGCGCAGGGCGCGATCGGCGCGCAGGAACCGCTGATCTTCCTGTCGGCGCTCAGTGCCGTGACCTCGCATGTCGGGCTGATCGCGACGGTGACCACCACGTTCCACCACCCCTACAATCTCGCGCGGCTGTTCGGCACCCTCGACCACGTCAGCAACGGGCGCGCCGCCTGGAACGCCGTCACGTCGTCACTGGGCGAGGAGAACTACAGCGACCGGGACCTGCCGAGCCCCGAGGAGCGTTACGCCCGCGCCACGGAATCCCTCGAGGTGATCAACGCGCTGTTCGACAGCTGGCAACCCGGGGCACTGACGTCCGACGGTGCCGGGGGAACCACACTCGACGCCGATCGGGTGCGGCCGATCGACCACGCGGGCACGTACTTCACGGTGAAGGGACCGTTGAACATCCCGCCGCTGCCGCAGCGCCGTCCCGTGCAATTCCAGGCCGGCCAGTCCGCGGCCGGCGTGGAACTCGGTGCCCGGTTCGCGGAGGTCGTGTTCACGTCGCTGCCCACCCTCGAGGACGCCGTCACCTACACCAAGAGCATTCGGGCGCGGGCCACCGAACTGGGCCGCGCCGACGGACTGCCGCTGATCATGAGCTCCTTCCACGCCACCTACGGCGCGTCCGAGGAGGAAGTGCGCCGGCTGGTCCGGGAACAGGAGGAGGCGACGGACCTCGACGCCGGCCGGATCAGGCTGGAGGACATGCTCGGTGGCGACATCGACCTGTCCGGGCTGCCGCTCGACAAGCCGATCCCGGCCGACGTCCTGCCCGACGTCCGGTCGGTGAACCGCCGCCGCGGCCGGGTCGAAATCTTCAGCCGGCTCGCCGCCTCCGGGCGGACCCTGCGCGAACTGATCATCGCGTCCAAGGACACCGGCCACTGGGCGGTCGCGGGAACACCCGAACAACTCGCCGACGCCGTCCAGGAACGCTACGACGCCGGTGTCCTCGACGTCATCTCCCTCGGCGGGCTCGCCGAGGAACGAACCCGGGACTTCGTCGTCAACGGCCTGCTGTCCGAACTGCGGCGTCGCGGAATCGTCGGCAACGACTACGTGGGCGGCACGTTCCGGGACAATCTGGAACTACCCCCGTTGCCCCCTCGCGACTGACGTCAGTTCTCCACCTCGGTGCCGTCCACGACGATCCGCACGCGGTCGGGGTAGAACGACACGTGGTCGTCGATGCCCGACGCCTCCGCGGTGGTGAACGGGTAGTACCAGGCGGCGTCCTGGACGGGGTCGGAGCCGCCCGACCCGGTGAACGACAGATACGACGCCGTCCCCTTGTACGGGCAGGACGTCCTGGTGTCGGAGGCGGTGAAGAACTCGGACCGCACGTCGATGCGGGGAACGTAGTAGCGCACCGGCAGTGACGTCTCGAACAGCAGTCGCGGGCGGACGGTGTCGGCGACGAGCGTGTCGCCGATGAACACCTCGACGTGCCGGGACGACGGCAGCACGTCGACGCGGACATACGGGTCGCGGGCATGGACGAACACCTGCTGATCCTCCTCGTACCAGGCGTCCATCCTGTGCCAATAGAACGCGACGTACGGGCTGAGGTCGAGGGAATCGTCCAGTTTCACGTCGTAACCCCACACGGATTGCTCCGCGCGACGGTCGCCGACGACGAGGTCCCAGTACCGGGCCTTGCCCTTCCACGGGCAGGTCGTGGTCGCGTCGACCGGCTCGAGGAAGTCGAAGTTCACGTCGTCGCGGGGAATGTAATAGACGGGCAGGTGCCCCTTCTCGAACAGGTACACCGAACGGGTGGTGTCGGCGACCACCTGACCGCCGAAGAACACCCGGATGCGCTTGTGATTGGGTTCGATCGAGATGCGGCCGTTCTCCGCGAACTGCTGAGTGTCGGCGGCGTGCGTGAGAGCTGTGGACATCACTCCATGGTGCGCCTTCGGCGGCCCGTGCGCCTTTTTGGTAGTCAGGGCGACCGGAACGGCGCACGGGTGCGGAGCGCCGCGACACCGGCTGTCACGACCCACACCGTGAACGGGTAGAGGGCCAGGCGTTCGGTGATGCCGAATGGTTCGCCGGGGAGGAGGATCGCCACCATTCCGACGACACCGACGAGGCAGCACACACCGGTCCAGAGCGCGAAGATGCGCCAACGCTCGTAGAGCGCGATTGCGATGACGATCATGGCGGCGTTGCGGGCGACGAACGTCGGGGTCGCGACCAGTTGGTGCAGGTGGGCGTCCACGTTGATCGGAACGACGCCCGTCATGGCCGCACTGACGGCCGCCAGGCAGAGCAGCGTCAACGCGGCCCGGCGCAGGCGTCCCGGTGGCAGGAATTCGCGCAGGCCCACCGCTCCCGCGAGAATGAGCACCCCGGTCAGCACGAAAGCGCTGTTGATCACCGTGTGCAGCGGTGAGCAGAGCCGGGCGGCCGCGACCTGGGCCGCGGAACCGTCGCAGCCCGTGACACCCAGGTTGCTGACCGAGTTGGTCCGCACCTCGTACGGCCGCGGCCAGGCGCGTGCGGTCACGACCTCCGCGAGGAAATACAGGGCGATGAGCACCCAGGCCGTGGCTCCGGCCCGCACAGCCAACAGTCGCTGGGCGGGTGACGGCGTTCGCACGACGCTCACCCCTCCGAACCGTACCCGGCTCACCGAGAGGATTGTTGACAATCTTCGGGAGCGGCTCGACCATGTAGCCATGGCCCCGCTGACGAGAATTCCGGTAGCTGACTCCGACGAGACGGGACAGATCGACGCGTGGCTGAGCTGACACGTCCCGCCGCCGACCTGCACGCCGAGCTCGCCGAGCTGGGCATCGACCTCGACACCGGATCGCGGCGGCGCGCCGAATACTCCTTCGACGCCTCCAATTACCGGGTGCCGCCGCTGGCCGTCGCATTTCCGCGCAGCGCCGGCGACGTGGTGGCGATCGTCCGGGCCTGCACCGACCGCGGCATCCCCATCACCAGCCGGGGTGGCGGTACGTCACTGGCGGGCAACGCGATCGGCAGGGGAGTGGTGCTCGACTTCTCCCGGCACATGAATCAGGTGCGGGCCGTCGACGCGTCCACCCGAACTGCCGTCGTCGAACCCGGTATCGTCCTCACGGACCTGCAGAAAGACGTGCAACTGGCGACGGACGGCGCGTTCACCTTCGCCCCCGACCCGTCCAGCAAGTCCCGCGCGACCGTCGGCGGTGCGATCGGCAACGACGCCTGCGGCAACCACTCTGTGCGGTATGGCCGCACGTCCGATCACGTCGTCGCACTCGACCTCGTGACGGCGAACGGGCACCGGCTGACCGCCACCCACGACGGGCTGCGGGCCACCGACCCGGAAGACTCATCCGCAGTGAGCGAGGCCGAACGGATCGCCGCCGGACTCGACGCGCTGACACAGGAGCATCTCGGCGACTTCCGCCTCGAGCTGGGCCGCATCCCGCGACAGGTATCGGGATTCCACCTCGCGAACCTGTTGCCCGAGAACGGCTTCGACGTGGCCCGCGCCCTGGTGGGAAGCGAGGGGACGTGCGCGGTGATCGTGGCCGCGACCGTCGCGCTCGTGCCGGTGCCGCCCGCAGCCATGCTGCTGTGCCTCGGATACCGCGACCTGGTGGACGCCGCCCGCGACAACGCGCTGATCCTCGCGTACTCACCCGCCGCGATCGAAGGCATCGACTCGGCGATCGTCGACACCATGCGGCACCTGCGCGGCGCCGACTCCGTGGTCGGGCTGCCCGACGGCGAGGCCTGGCTGTACGTCGACCTCGACGGCGAGGACCTCGGCGAGGTGAAACTGCGCGGGGCCGAACTGGTCTCGAAGCTGCGGGCGGCCGGACGGCTCGTCGACTCGCGGGTGGTCGGGGACCCGGCGGAACGCGCGTCGCTGTGGCGGGTACGCGAGGACGGCGCCGGACTGTCGGCCCGACTCGTCGAGGGCGGCGAATCCTGGACGGGCTGGGAGGATTCCGCCGTCGCACCCGACCAGCTCGCCGACTACCTCGTCGACATCAAGGCCCTGCTCGCCGAATTCGGCCTCACCGGCGTGATGTACGGGCACTTCGGCGCCGGCTGCATGCACATCCGCATCAACTTCGACCAGCGCACCGAGGAGGGCCGGGACGTGATGTCGCGGTTCATCCACCGCGCCGCGGAACTGTGCGTGCGGTTCGGGGGATCGATGTCGGGGGAGCACGGCGACGGTCGCGCACGGTCGGCTCTGCTGCCGATCATGTACACGCCCACCATGATGGCGGCGTTCGCGACGTTCAAGCGGCTCTGGGATCCGGCGGCCGTGCTGAACCCCGGCAGCATCGTCGACCCCGAACCGCTGCTGGGCAGCCTGGCCCTCGACGGCGTGAACCCGCGGTCGTGGCAGACGACTTTCGACCTCACCCCCACCAGCGACGTCCCCGTCGCACCGTTCGTCCACGCCGTCCAGGGGTGCATCGGGGTGGGCCGTTGCCGCGCCTCGACCGGCGGGGTGATGTGCCCCAGCTTCCGCGCGACCGGAGACGAGAAAGACTCCACCCGCGGCCGGGCCCGCGCCCTGCAGGAGATGGTCCGCAACTCGCCGACCGTCGCCGACGGATGGCGCTCCGAGGACGTCAAGGAATCCCTCGACCTCTGCCTGTCCTGCAAGGCCTGTTCCACCGACTGCCCGGTGGGCGTCGACATGGCCACGTACAAGTCCGAATTCCTCGACCACCACTACCGCGGCCGGGTGCGTCCACTGTCGCACTACTCCCTCGGGTGGCTGCCGGTGTGGCTGAAGATCGCAGAACGGTCCGCCCCTGTGGTGAATCGGCTCACCGCAGGCAGGCTGGCGAAGGTCGCGGCAAAACTGGGTGGGCTCACCCCGCACCGGTCGATGCCGGAGTTCGCGTCCCGCAAGCAGATCCGACGCGAGGTCGGGGAGACGTCGCGGAACGGCACCGCGGACGTCGTGGTGCTCGCCGACACGTTCACCCGCGGGTTTCGCCCCGAGGTGGTCGGCGCCGCGTCGCGGGTGCTCGCCGAGGCGGGCCTCAGCTCGCAGTGCCGCAGCGACGTGTGCTGCGGGCTCACCTGGATCTCCACCGGACAGCTGAAGCAGGCGAAGAAGACCCTCGCCAAGGCGGCGGAACTCCTCGACGACGGCACCGACCGCCCCATCGTCGTCCTCGAACCGAGCTGCGCCGCCGCGTTCCGCAAGGACCTGCCCGAACTCGTCCACACTGACGCCGCCCGACGCGTCGCCGCCCGCGTGCAGAGCTTCGCCGGCGCGGTCCTCGAACGCACCCAGGCGGGCTGGACCCCGAGCGTGCCGCTGCCCGACGACGTCACCGTGCAGACCCACTGCCACGAATACGCCGTGTTCGGCGCGGCCGGTCAGCGGAAGGCGCTGCAAGCGATCGGAGTGGAGCGTGTGCGCGAGGCCACCGGATGCTGCGGCGTCGCAGGAAACTTCGGGTTCGAGGCCGACCACTACGACCTCAGCATGCAGGTCGCGGAACAGGCACTCGCCCCCGCCCTCCGCGACAGTCCCGAAGACGCAGTCGTGCTGACCGACGGCTTCAGCTGCCACATGCAGGTGCGGCAACTCGACCCGACCCGATCGTCCCAACACCTCGCCCAGCTGCTCGACCCCGCACCATCGTCGAAAACCGAACACCAGAGCGGAGACTGACATGTCGCAGTTGTCGATGACCAGTGAACAGCGCGAGAAGTTCCTCGCCGACGTACACGTGGGGGTGATCGCCGTCGACCGCGACGGGCGGGCACCGCTCGCCGTGCCCATCTGGTACGGCTACGAACCCGGCGGCGAGGTGTACGTCTGGACCGGTCGCGGGTCGCTGAAAGAGCGGCTGATCCGCGCCGCCGGCCGCTTCAGCCTCGTCGCCCAGGACGAGAAGCCGCCGTACCGGTACGTCAGCGTCGAAGGTCCGGCGGAGTTCGACGAATCACCCACCGCCGACGTCGTCCGCGAACTCGCCACCCGCTACCTCCCCGCCGAGGAGGTCGACAGTTTCGTCGAGGAGGCGTACGACGACAGCGCAATCGTCATCCGCATGCGGCCGGAGCACTGGCTGAGCGTCGACTACGGCAAAGGCGCGTAGCGCCCGTGCGCCTTTTTGGTAGCTGGGACAACCAGAAAGGCGCACGGGCGTTCAGCTCACGGTGATTCTGACGATGGCGGTGACGCGTCCTGTGCGGAAGCGTTGATGGGCAGTTGTTCCGCCTCGACAGGAGCGCCCTTCATGACCGAACTTCTCGACCTGAGCACCGATGTCCTCGTCATCGGCGGCGGCCCCGCCGGAACGTGGGCCGCGCTGCGCGCACGGCAATCCGGGGCGGACGTCGTCCTCGTCGACAAGGGGTACTGCGGAACCAGCGGCGCCACCGCGCCTTCGGGCACCGGTGTCTGGTACGTCGACCCCGACCCGTCCGCGCGGGCGAAGGCCAAGGCCAGCCGCGAAACGCTCGGCGGACATCTCGCCGACCACCACTGGATGGACCGCGTCCTCGACCAGACATACGCGAACATGAACCTCCTCGCCGAGGAAGGCCGGTACCCGTTCCCCGTCGACCCCGACACCGGCAGGCAGATCCGCACCGGACTCCAAGGGCCCGAATACATGCGGCGGATGCGGGCGTGGGTGAAGAAGGCGGGCGTCCGGATTCTCGACCACTCGCCGGCCCTCGAACTGCTCGTCGACACCGACGGCCAGGTGCGCGGCGCGGCGGGCTACCAGCGCCAGGACGACCGCGACTACCGGATCACCGCGGGCGCCGTCGTGATCGCGAGCGGCGGCTGCGCGTTCCTGTCCCGCGCCCTGGGCACGAACGTCGACACCGGCGACGGCGCGCTGATGGCCGCCGAGGTGGGTGCGACGTTCTCCGGCATGGAGTTCTCCAACGCGTACGCGATCGTCCCCGCCAACTCCACCATCACCAAGACCGCCTATTACGGCTACGCCACGTTCTTCCACGCCGACGGACGGGTCCTCGAGGGCGCCGGCTCCACCAAGGGGCGTTCGGTGATCGCGAAAACGCTGCTGTCCGAGCCGGTGTTCGCCCAACTGGACCGCGCGGACGACGACGTGCAGCGCCAGATGCGACTCGGCCAGCCCAACTTCTTCCTGCAATTCGACCGTCGCGGCATCAACCCGTTCACCGACCGCTTCGAGGTCAGCATGCTCGCCGAGGGGACGGTGCGCGGAACCGGCGGCATCGACGTCGTCGACGACACCTGCGCGACGTCCGTCCCCGGCCTGTTCGCGGCGGGTGACGCCGCGACCCGTGAACGCATCTGCGGCGGCTTCACCGGCGGCGGCAGCCACAACTCGGCGTGGGCGATGTCGTCCGGCAGCTGGGCGGGCACGGGGGCCGCGCGGTTCGCGCGAACCGAACGTCGGGTCCGGGCGGGCGAACTGCGTCCCGCCGGCCGGGCCGGACTGCGGCCCACGGGGCGGTCGGGGCTGGAGGCATCCGCCGTTGTCGCGGCCGCGCAGGCGGAACTCATCCCGTACGAGAAGAACTACCTGCGGGACGGTGTGCGTGTGCAGGGTGCGCTCGACGAGCTGGAGTCGTTGTGGACGGCGTTGTCGCTGGGGCTCGGCGGCGACACTGGCGACGAACGTGTCCGGGCCCGTCAGGCCGCGGCGATCACCGCGGTGGGGCGGTGGATGTACCACTCGACGCTCGCGCGGACGGAAACCCGTGGAATGAGCAAGCGTGCCGACTACCCGGACCTCGACCCCGCGCAGCACCACCACGTGCTCACCGGTGGGCTGGACGACGTGTGGACCTCGACCGGCGCGGCACGCAGTGGGCTGTTGCGGGTGGCCTCGTGATCGAGGTGCTGCTGGCCGACGCGTGCATCGGCTGCGACAAGTGCGTCGACGCATGCCCCACCAACGTGTTCGACCGCACCGACACCGGGATCCCCGTGATCGCGCGGCAATCGGACTGCCAGACGTGCTTCATGTGCGAGGCGTACTGCCCGGTCGATGCGCTGTACGTGGATCCGCAGTCCACGCCACTCGTCGACGGGCAGGACATCCCGGAGGACCACATCGGCCGGTACCGCGAGAAGCTCGGCTGGGGGAAGGGGCGTGCCGCAGGCTCGCTCACGGCGGTCGGGCCGTCCCTGCCGCACGGGGCACCGCCGCCGAGGCTTCGCCCGTGAGTGCGTAGCGAGTCCAGAGACTCGTCAACCACTCACGGGTGGCGGAGCCGCTAGATTGGAGGCACCGGAACAGTCGTCACCTGGGGCAGGGGTGCGGATGCAGAATTCGAAGTCGACACCGATGACCGTGCCGGGGCTGCGGGTGTACCGGCCCGAATCGCCCGCGGCGCGGATGGCGCTCGTCGGCGCAACCGTCGTGGTCGGCCTCGTGCTCATGTGGATGGCCGGGCGGTCGGGTCCCGTTCGCACGTGGATGGTGGCGGCCGGAATCGCCGTCCTGCTGGTGGCCCGGGGACTGCATCTGCGGCGGCCCGTCACCATGACACATTCGGTGGCGGCGGTGCTGTTCGTTGCGGCCGCGGATGTGGCGTACACGAGCGCACATTCGACTCCGGGATTTCTCCTCCTCGTGGCCACCGGACCCGTCCTGATGCTGCCGGTGCGCAGTGTTCCGCAGCCCGAGGACCGTGCCCGCGTCTTCTCGCTGATCCAGCAGACCACGGACGATCCGCTGTCGCCGTTCGCCCTCAATTCGGCGAAGTCGTACTACTTCAACGCGTCGGGCACCGCGGCGATCGCCTACCGGGCGCGATCCGGAATAGCGGTCGTCTCCGGCGATCCCATCGGCAACGCGCTCGAATTCGGCGCCCTCCTCGACGAGTTCTCCGAGTTCGCGGCCGAACGCGGTTGGCGCGTCGCCGTGCTTGGAGCGGGGGAGCGCGTCGCCCGGCTGTGGGAGATCGGCGGCGACACCCGAAAGCCGTTGTCGGCGGTCCCGATCGGCCGTGACGTGGTGATCGACGTCGGACACTTCACCCTGCACGGCAGGAAGTTCCGCAACCTCCGGCAGGCCGTGCAGCGCACCCACAACGCCGGGCTCACCACCGAGATCGTCCCGGAAGCCGCGCTCGACGAACCGACGCGCCGGGAGTTGTCGGACATCGTCGAGGCCGCCCGCGCCGGACATCAGCGCCGCGGGTTCTCGATGATCCTCGACCACCTGCTGGACGGCGCACTCCCCGGTGTTCTGCTCGTCATCGCCCGCGACTGCACCGGGCGCGCCGTCGCCTTCCAGCGTTACGGCACCGCCGATTCCGCCCGCGAACTGAGCCTCGACGTTCCGTGGCGCGGCGACGGCGCGCCGAACGGCACCGACGAACGCATGACCGTCGACGTCATCCGGTACGCCGGGCACACCGGTGCGCGATACGTCTCGCTGTCGTTCGCGGCGTTCCCCGAACTCCTCGACCCCGACGCACCCGGCGCGGGAGCGTGGCTCTTCCGCCGTGTCCTGCACCTCGGCGACGTGCTGATCTCGCTCGAGTCGCTGTACCGCTACCTCGGCAAGTTCCATTCCACGGGGAACCGGCGCTACGTCCTCCTGCGTTTCCGTTACCTGCTGCCCGTGGCGTTCGCGTGCCTGACGTTCGAGTTCGTGCCGCACCGGGAACGGGCCTGAGGAGCGAGGTCAGAAGTCGAAATTCTTCTCGTTCGTCGCGGTGAGCGCGTCGACGACGGCCGCGAGATCGGTCTTGGAGACGTCCGGGGTCGCCTCCTTCGGAGTCGGTCGCGTCGCCTTGTCCGGTGGGGTCTGAGTCTTGCCGGGCCGTTCGTCCGTCATCTGTGCACCTTCGCGATAGGCCGAGCCGGGCAGGTTTACTGACCAGTACACCGTCGGGCGACTGCGTCCGCAACTCGACAGGGTCCTGATGTGACGCGGTCCACGTCGAGCCAGCTATCTGTCAGCTATCAGGCTGTGATCGACTGGGGCGACAAGTGCTCGTGGACGGCGATCCAGCCTGAATCTTCACGCCGCCGGAACAGGATCGTCTCCCGTTCGTCGAGCTCGACCGTTCCTGTCGAATCCCGCACGGTGGTGCCGACCCGGTGCGTCAGCACCGCGACATCCGGGGCCGGAAACGTGACGTTCTGCTCGCTGGAACGGCACGCCAGAACGCGGAACCCGTCCGACTCCCACTCGGACCAGAGGTCGCGGTAGGCCTCGCGACTGGGCAGCGGCACCGGGTGGGTGTAGAAGACGAACGTCGCGTCCGGGCTGAACGCCTCGAAGTAGGCGGTCGTGTCGTGCTCGCCGAATGCCCGGATCAGCGCGTCGATCGCGTGCTGGACGTCAGCCGATTTCGTGTCAGCCATGAGCCGGGGTCTCCTCGACTGCCAGCGCGGCTTCGCTGTCTTCGATGAACCGTTCCTCGGTGTCGAGGTCCAGCGACCGGGACAGGACCCAGTACACGATCCCCGACACGGCGAGTCCGACCGCGAACGCGACGTCGACGTCACCGAGGGCCGCGGCGATCGGCCCGACGTAGAACGGCAGCACCATGAACGGAACGGAGGCGACGATGCCGGCGAAGAAGGCCGTCATTCCCCGCCACGACCACATTCCGTACAGCCCGTCCGGCGTGAACAGGTCGGTGATGGCGTAATGCCCGCGGCGCACGAAGAAGAAGTCGGTGAGATTGACGGCGGTCCACGGCACGAGGAGGTACAGCATGATCAGCAGCGTCGTGTTCAGGACGGTCGTCGAATCGGTGAACAGCAGGCTCAGTACCAGCCAGACCGCGGCCAGCGCGAGGACGGTCACCACCCGGATCCGGCGGGACGGGGTCACCTTCCGGAAGGAGTCGATGCCGGTGATCACGGTGAGCATGCCGCTGTACGCGTTCAGGCCCATGGTGGCCACCAGCACGAGCGTCGCGACGAGGGCGAGCACGCTGCCGAGGAACGGGACCACCGAGTTGCCGGCGTCGTGGATGCCGGCGAGCGCATCCGTCGCTCCGAGCCGGGTGGCCATCCACGCACCCACCGGGATCAGCCAGACCGGCGACGCGGAGGCGCCGAGGAACACAGCCGACACGATGGCCGACGTGCGCGTGTTGCGCGGCAGGTACCGCGAGTAGTCCGACACGTACGGCGCGTAGGTGATGTTGTAGGAGGCCGCGACACTGAACTGGGCGATGAACGCCAGTAGGGTGAACCCGCCCGTCGCCGCGCCCGCGTCGCCGCCGGCGTGCCCGAATACGACGCCCCACGTGAGGATGGCCCACAGCGGCAGCGACAGCCAGAACAGGACACGGAACGACAGGTGCAGCAGATCGTGACCGTAGATCGCGAGCAGCGTGGCGACCGCGGTGATGACGACGGCGATGACGGCCGCGTTCCACCCGAAGATGCTGTGCAGGCCCGCTTTGATGATGACGACGTCCACGACGTTGAACCCGACGTACGTGAACAACGTCCCGATGAGTGCGAGGACGACACCGTGATAGCCGAACTGCGCGCGGGACTGCACCATCTGCGGGAGTCCGAGCACCGGTCCCTGCGACGCGTGGAACGCCATGAACAGCGTTCCGAAGAAGATGCCGAGAATGCCCGCGACGACCGTCCAGCCCAGCGACAGGCCGAGGGCGGGGCCGACGAAGCCGATGGCCACCGTGAAGGGCTGGAAGTTTCCGACGAACCAGAAGGGGCCCTGGTCGCGGACTTTCCCGTGACGTTCGTCCTCGGGGACGTAGTCGATCGAGCGGGTCTCGATGGTGCCACCGAGGGTCGCGGCGGTGTCGCCGGAGTGATCTGACACTGAAACTCCTTGGAGGTGCTGTGGCTCTGATCACCACTCTGCGCACTGCGCCGCCCCGGCACCAGAGGCGAGATGTACAGTTCGTCTATTACGGTTGGGCAATTCGTACAAGAGGTCGCCGGTGATCACCGTCCAGGACGTCCTGTCTGCTCCCACGCTGCGGCTCACGTCGATGAGCGGGACGGCGGGAGTCGGCAACCCCATCACCGCAGCGCACGTGTCCGAACTGACGCGTCCGCGGGACTGGCTGCAGGGTGGCGAATTGCTGATGACCGTCGGCCTGATGCTTCCCACCACCGAATCCGGGTGCCGCGACTACGTGCGGGACTGCGTCGCGGGCGGGGTCGCCGCACTGTGCCTCGGTCTGGGGCACGGGCTGCCCTACCAGGCGCCACCGGCGCCGCTCGTTGCGGCGGCGCGCGAATTCGGCGTCCCGCTGCTCATCGCCCCCGACTCGGTGCCGTTCATCGCCATCACCAAATGGATCTTCTCCCGGATCGCCGAGGAGGAGAAACGTGCGCTCGAGGACGCCATCGAACTCAGCTATCAGCTCACCGCGGTCGCGGCCGGACCGTCGCCCCTGAGCGGACTGCTCGACAAGTGGCGGTGCGTCAGCGGCTCCCTCTGCGCGGTGCTGGACGCGTCCGGCGGGGTGGTCCAACTCTCCGACGGAGTCGATGCGGCGTTCCTGCAGGACGCCCAAGACCAGGTGGGTCGCTACACCACCCGGGCGAAGGGCTGGACGGCGTTCGGCGGTGCCGGTCGGCGGGAACTCGAACTGCACCCCGTTCGCATCGACAACCCGCTCGCGTTCGTCGTGCTCGAGCGGTCGGCGGACAGCGCGCTGCGGCACGCGTCCAATGTTCTCGTCTCGCTGTTGTCGCTCGAACTCGAACGGCGTCACGTGGCCGGCGAACCGGAGCGGCAGCGGCGGGCGGCGGCGCTGGCGCAGTTGCTCAGACCCGGACTCCGGCGGGAGCGCGCACATCAGATCGCGGCCGGCATCGGGCTGTCCCGGGACCCCCTGCAGATCGCCGTCGTGCGCTCCACTCCCGAGGCTGTGGCCGACCTGACCGTCCGGATCGGTTCGGTCCTTCCGGAATCCGTCCTGAGACAGCGCAATTCGGACATCGAGATCGCGCACCCCGAGGTCGCCGGGCTGGCGGACCTGCTGTCGGGCGTGGCAGAGGGATGCGCGATCGGGATCGGTGCGCTGGTTCCGGTGGACGCGCTGGCCGTGTCGGCGATGCAGGCGCGATCCCTCGTCGCCGTCAGTGCCCGACTGGGCCGCGCCGTCGACGCCAAGGAGGGGGAGACCGTGCAGTTGCTGCTGCGACTCGGCTCGGCCGACGTGCTCAGCGGCTTCTCGACCGCCGTCCTCGCACCCCTCGATCAGCTCGAGCCGCGCGAACGCGTCGAACTCCAGCGAACGCTCGAGGAATGGCTGCGAGCCAACGGGGCCTGGGACCCGGCGGCGGCCGCCCTCTCCGTGCACCGCAACACCGTCCGGAACCGGATCGACAAGATCGCGGCGCTGACCGGGCGGAACCTCGACCAGGCCGACGACCGCATGGAGCTGTGGCTGGCGCTCAAGGCCAGGGCGGTGACGCCGTCGACGGACGAACCCGACTGACGGTCACGCCCGGACCAGGATCTTCACCGCCGTGTCGTTGTGCTCGATCAACGTCGTGAGGCCCTCGGAGACCAGGTTGTCGAGTTCGATCCGGCCGGTGATGAACGGGGCCAGGTCGATCACGCCGGTGCGCACCATCTCGATCACCGCCTCGTGATCGCGGACGTAGGCGATGGTGCCGCGCAGGTCGATCTCCTTGAGGACGAGCTTCTGCATGTCGACCGTCGCGGGCTTGCCCCAGATCGACACGTTCACCACCACGGCTGCGGGCCGGACGGCGTCGAGGATGGTGTCCAGGACGGCGTTGACCCCGGCGCACTCGAACCCGAGGTCGGCGCCGACACCGTCGGTCAGCTCGAGCACCCGGGTCTTCGCGTCCTCCGACGACGGGTCGATCACGTGATGCGCGACCCCACTGGACAGCGCCTTCTGCTTCCGGGCGTCGCTGAGTTCCGTGACGATCGTGGTGACACCCAGGCCCTTCAGGACCGCGGCCACCAGGAGTCCGATCGGCCCCGCGCCGCCGACCAGCGCGACGTCGCCGGCCTTGGCCCCGCTGCGGACGACCGCATGGTGCGCGACGCTGAGCGGTTCGATCAGGGCCGCCTCGTCGAGCGGGATGTCGCCGATCTTGTGCACCCACCGGCGGTCGACCACCACCTTCTCGCTGAGTCCGCCTCCGCCACCGGCCAATCCGATGAAACCCATCTTCGTACACAGGTGGTAGTTGCCTGCCTTGCAGGACGCGCACTCATTGCACACGAAGTACGGCTCCACCACCACGTTGTCACCCACGGCGACATCGGTGACGCCCTCACCGATCTCCTCGACCGTCCCGGAGAACTCGTGGCCCATCGTCACCGGAGCATTCTCGTGCGACAGCGGATGCGGATGCCCCGGCGGGGAGATGAAGATCGGGCCCTCCAGGTACTCGTGGAGGTCGGTGCCGCAGATTCCGCACCACGCGACCCGGAGTTTCACCGCGCCCGGCCGCAATTCCGGCTCCGGGATGTCGTCGATCCGGATGTCGCGTCGGCCGTGGAAGCGTGCTGCCCTCATGAATCCGCCCTCACTACGTTGTGAACGTGCTGATTCGGGGAACGGTACGGGCGCGCGGCCGGGGGCGGGAAGAGTTGCAGTGTGTTGCATTCGATGGCGCCGGTGTGACGTTCACCGGCCGATAGCTGGTTTGACCGGATCTGCGGGTACCTTCGAGGGGAAAGACTGGTTCGATCTGGGGGAGTGAGGCATGGCACGCATACGCACGGCGGCTGAAGCCGAAATCAACGCCGCCGAGCAGATGCAGAAGCTCGGTTACGGCGACGCCACAGCGCTACTCGGAGGCGCGGACGGCGGCATCGACGTCTACTCGTCACGCGCGTACGCGCAGGTGAAGTGGCGTGGCGGCAGTGCGGGCAAGTCGGACCTCGCGAATCTCTACGGCACCCGCGGAACCAGCCACGCCCGGAAGCTCCTGTACTTCTCCGGCCCCGGATACACGGACGAGGCCGTCGACTACGCGGACACGGTGGGCATCGCCCTGTTCCGGTGCGAGCCCGACGGCGAAACCCCGCCGGTCGGTGTCCACGCCCCGAAACTGGTGGCCGCCGCGCGTAACTCGACGGTTGCGGTGGCCCCGTCCCCGCCGCCCCCACCGGAGCCCGAATCGCCGGCGCGCATCGTCGCCCGCAACGCATGGGCGATGGTCGCAGGCTTCTTCGGCGCCCACTGGCGACTCCTCGGCGCCGTCGTCTGCACGATTGTCCTCATGATCGCCCCCTTCGGGGAAGGGAACGTCGGGCTGAGGGTGTTCGCGACGATCCTCGCCGTCGTCGGCGCGCCCGTGTTCTGGCTCCTCTACGTCCAGCACCGGCACGCGAAGGACCGATAGTTCGGCCCCGTAACGATCTCGCTCGTCCCGACGACAGCCAGCGTGACTGTCGACATTCGAGTGGAATCGCGGAGATGAAAATGGGCTTGATGAACGGCCTCATGGGTAATGCGGGAAAGATCGACCCGGCGGCTGCGCACGCGGAGTACTCGAGACTCCTCGGAAACGGTGAGCAGATCCACGCTGCGTATCTGCTGGTACGCGATGCTTTCCTGTTTACCAACCGACGACTCATTCTCGTCGACAAGCAGGGATTCACCGGCAAGAAGATCGAATACCACAGCGTGCTCTACAAATCGATTACGCATTTCGCGGTAGAGACCGCCGGAAACTTCGATCTCGACGCCGAACTGAAGATCTGGATCTCCGGCAATCCGGTGCCGCTGCAAAAGCAGTTCTCGAAGTCCGTGGACATCTATGAGGTACAGGCGATTCTGTCGCATTTCGTCGCCGTGTAGCGGCAGCAAGCCTCCAATACGAGGAAACCACCGTCAGTACGTACTGACGGTGGTTTCTCGTTGCGGTTCGGAGTGGGCGAATCTCAGTTCGCGGTCGGCAGCGACTTCAGCGACGTGACGGTGGCGACGCAGGCACGAGCGGCCTCGGCACCCTTCTTCACGAAGTGGTCGTGGAAGTAGTTGAGGTGCTCGTCGTGCTCGTGGAAGTGGTGCGGCGTCAGCACAACCGAGAACACCGGCACGTCCGTGTCGAGTTGCACGCGCATGAGGCCGTCGATCACCGCGGTCGCGACGAACTCGTGCCGGTAGATGCCACCGTCCACGACGAGCGCGGCCGCGACGACGGCGTCGTAACGCCCGGTGAGGGCGAGGCGGCGCGCGTGCAGCGGGATCTCGAACGCGCCCGGCACCTCGAAGAAGTCCAGCTCGTCCTTCGAATACCCCAGCGTGTTCACCTCGTCGGTGAAGCCCTCGCGCGCGCGGTCGACGATGTTGCGGTGCCACGTGGCCTGGATGAACGCGATTCGTCCCTGACTCTCACTCATGGTCTGAAACTACTGCACCGGAGCTAGCGCTGTGAACGGGGCAGTGCCGTGGACCGGCCCCACCCGGAGTCGTCGGTGAGGTGCTCGAGCAGGGGCTGAATCCGGTACGGCAGCGGGCTGGTCAGCGCGATGGTGGTGGTCGAATGCGTGATGCCGGGCAGGTTCGCGATCTTCTCCAGCAACTTCTGCAGCTCCGCGTGCGTGGACGTGGCCACCCGCACCAGCAGATCTTCGCGGCCGGTGGTCGCGTGGATCTCGATGACCTCCGGCAGGTCGACGAGGCGATTGCCGACGGCGGTGAGCTTGCCCTGTTCGAGTTCGAGCCCGACGAACGCCTGGATGGGAATCCCGACCTCGGCGAGGTCGAGGTTCGGGCGGAAGCCGGTGAGCAGTCCGCTGGTCTCCATGCGCTTCATCCGGGACTGGACGGTGTTGCGGGCAACGCCCAGCGAGTTGGCGAGTTCGGCCACGCTCATGCGTGAGTCCTGGCCGAGCAGTCCGAGCAACTGCACGTCGAGCTTGTCGATGCTGAGCACTTTGGGTACCTCCGGGAAGTGACGACCGTCACCTGTTGCGTGAACTGATCAGTTGATCCGATTTGCGTTGACCAAATCTTAGACCAGATACAGGATCAAGCTCACGAAATGCTCAACGCGACGGATCGGGAATCGCAGATGACTCAGTTAGACGACGCTCGCACCAGTGCAGCATCCTTTGATCTCGCCGACCGATACCGGGCCGACTCGGGCCCGGTGTTGATGACCGGTGTGCAGGCCATCGCCCGCCAGCTGGTGGAGCAGCACGAACGCGACCGCCGCGCGGGACTGAACGTCGCGACGTTCGTCTCCGGCTACCAGGGCAGCCCCCTCGCCGGACTCGACCGCACCATCACCGCCATCCCCACGTTGAGCACCGACCACGACGTGAAGTTCGTGCCCGGCATGAACGAGGAACTCGCCGCGACGTCCGTCTGGGGCAGCCAGGTCGACCTCCCGCAGGGCGAGCGCACCCACGACGGCGTCGTCGGCGTCTGGTACGGCAAGGGTCCCGGCCTCGACCGCGCCAGCGACTCCATCCGGCACGCCGCCATGTACGGCGCGAACGCCCGCGGCGGCGTCCTCGTCCTCGTCGGCGACGACCCCAACGCCAAGTCCTCCACCATCCCCTGCGCCAGTGAGCGGTCCATGGCCGCGATGGGCATGCCCGTGTTCTTCCCGCGCAACGCCGAGGAGGTCATCACGTTCGGCCTCTACGGTGTGGCGCTGTCGCGGATCTCCGGCTGCTGGTCGGGCATGAAGATCGTCGCCGACGTGGCCGACGGACTCTGGACCCTCGACCGCAACTTCGCCGACCTCGACATCGTGCTCCCCGAGATCGAGTGGAACGGCAAGCCGTGGTCGTACCGGCAGCGCGTGCTCGCGTCCCCGCCCGACAGCGTCTATGCCGAGGCCGACCTGTACGGGCCGCGCTGGGCGATGGTCGAGGCGTTCAACGCCGCCAACGAGATCGACAAGATCGAGGTGAACCCGCGCAGCGCGTGGCTGGGCATCGCCGCCGTCGGCACCGCCTACGACTCGCTGCGCCAGGCCCTGCTCGACCTCGGGCTCGGCGACTCCCAGCTCGAGGACGCCGGCATCCGCATCCTCCGCGTCGGCATGCCCTACCCGCTGGGCGCCGACAAGGTTCGCGAACTCGCCGACGGCGTCGAGCAGGTCCTCGTCGTCGAGGAGAAGATGCCGTTCGTCGAGTCGCAGCTCAAGGACATCCTCTACGGCGGCGCCAGCGCACCGGCAGTGCTGGGGAAGAAGAACGCGCAGGGCAAGAACCTGATTCCCGTCGACGGTGAACTGACCGCCGCCCGTCTCACCGGACCGCTGCGCCGCGTCCTCAAGGACCGGGTCGCGCTGACGCCGGCCCCGCCGCCGCGCCTCGAGCTGACCGTCCTCCCGACGTCGCGCACCCCGTACTTCTGCTCCGGCTGCCCGCACAACCGCTCCACCGCGGTGCCCGAGGGATCGATCGCGGGCGGCGGCATCGGCTGCCACACCCTGGTCACGATGTCCGGCCGCACCGACAGCGCCGTCACGATGCTCACCCAGATGGGCGGCGAGGGCGCGCAGTGGATCGGGCAGGCCCCGTTCAGCGACGTCAAGCACATGTTCCAGAACGTCGGCGACGGCACCTACTTCCACTCCGGCCAGCTCGCCGTGCAGGCGTGCGTCGCCGCAGGCGTCAACATCACGTACAAGGTGCTCTACAACTCCGCCGTCGCGATGACCGGGGCGCAGGACGCCGAGGCCGGGCTGACCGTGCCGCAGTTGACCCACAAGCTGGCGTCCGAGGGCGTCAAGCAGATCATCGTGTGCGCCGAGGACCCCAAGCGGCACAAGGGTGCCCACTTCGCCGCCAACACACTGCTGTGGGACCGGACCCGGCTCGACGAGGCGCAGCGCGTCCTGCGCGACGTCGAGGGTGTCACCGTGCTGATCTTCGATCAGCAGTGCGCCGCCGAGGCCCGCCGCAAGCGCAAGCGCGGCAAGCTGCCCGCCCGCCGCACCCGCGTCGTCATCAACGAGGCCGTCTGCGAGGGCTGTGGCGACTGCGGCGTCAAGTCCAACTGCCTGTCCGTGCAGCCCGTCGACACCGAATTCGGCCGCAAGACCAAGATCGACCAGACCAGCTGCAACACCGACTACTCCTGCCTCGAGGGCGACTGCCCGTCGTTCGTGACGGTCGAGCTGCCCGAGGAAGGCGCACCGAAGACGTTGCGCGAGATCCCGGTTCCGCCGGAGGTCGGCGACCCCGACCCCGCCGTGTGGACCGGAACGCACAACCTGTTCATGGCCGGTGTCGGTGGTACCGGCATCGTCACCGTCAACCAGGTGCTCGGCATGGCCGCACTGCGCGCCGGGCTGCACGTCGAGGGACTCGACCAGACCGGACTCAGTCAGAAGGCCGGACCCGTAACCTCGCACCTGCGGCTCAGCGATCAGAAGACACGGTCGGGAAGCTCGGCGCCGTCCAACCGAATCAGCCCCGCGACCGCCGACTGCGTCCTCGCATTCGACCTGCTGACGGCGGCCGACGCCAAGTACGCCGGCTTCGGCAGCTCCGAGCGGACCATCACCGTCGCGTCGACCAGCCAGACCCCGACCGGCGACATGGTCTACGACCCCGCCGTCCGCTACCCGGACGAGGACAAGCTGCTCGAGCGTCTCGACGTCTCGGCCCGCGAACTGACCGCGATCGACGGGCTCGCCGCCGCCACCGCACTGTTCGGCAGCACGGCCGCCGCCAACTTCCTGCTGGTCGGCGCTGCCTACCAGGCCGGCGGACTGCCCGTCCCCGCCCGCTTCATCGAGGAAGCCCTCGAGATCAACGGGGTGGCCGTCGAGTCCAACAAGGCCGCATTCCACTGGGGACGCGTCGCCGTCGCCGACCGGGAAGCCTTCCTCGCCGCCACCAGCTCGGCCGCCGTGCCCCAGCGCAGCGACAGCGTCGTCCCGACGCACCTGTTCGCCGGATCCACCCTGGACGGCACGACGCTCGAGCTCACCGAACGCCGCGCCGCGAACCTCGTTGCCTTCCAGGGCGACCGCGTTGCCGCCCGCTACATCGCCCTGGTGCAGCAGGCATGGGACGCCGAGCGCGAACTGGGCAGCCGGACCGAGTTCAGCGAGGCCGTCGCCGCCGGCCTGCACAAGCTCACCGCCTACAAGGACGAATACGAAGTGGCCCGGATGCTCACCGACCAGGCGTTCCTCGACGCCGCCGCCGGCGAGGTCCCCGGCGCGGGCAAGCTCACCTACAAGCTGCACCCGCCCGTCCTCAAGGCCATGGGCCGCAAGACCAAGATCGGATTCGGCCCCCGCTCGCACGTCGCGCTCAAGACCCTCGCCAAGGCGAAGTTCCTGCGCGGCACCGCGTTCGACCCGTTCGGCTACGCCAAGGTCCGTCGCCTCGAGCGTCAGCTGCTCGCACACTACGAGACCACGGTGGCCCGCCTCGTCGCCGACCTCACCGCCGACACCTACGACACCGCAACGCTGATCGCCGCGACCCCCGACCTCGTCCGGGGCTACGAGGACGTGAAGCTGCGCAACGTCACCGTCTACCTCCAGCGTCTCGCCGAACTCGGCGTCGACACCTCCACCATCACGATTGCCACCACTCCGGAAAGGTCCTGAGAAGACATGACTCTCACCGCGGAACGTCACGACACCGCACTGCCCGAAAACGCTGGAGTGTTCGAGCGCACCGATTTCCCCACCGACACCGCCCACGAGCAGGTGACGTTCTTCCAGGACCCCGCCACCGGACTCAAGGCGATCGTCGCGATCCACGACACCACCCTCGGACCGGCGCTCGGCGGAACCCGCTTCTACCCGTACGCCGACGAGGCCGCCGCACTCAAGGACGTCCTGCGCCTGTCGCGGGGCATGACCTACAAGTCGGCGATCGCCGGAGTCGACCTCGGCGGCGGTAAGGCCGTCATCATCGGCGACCCGGCCACCGGAAAGTCGGAGGCGCTGCTCGAGGCGTACGCCCGGTTCGTTCAGACGCTCGGCGGCCGGTACATCACCGCCGGCGACGTGGGCACCAACTCCGACGACCTCGACGTGATGGGCCGCGCCACCGACTACGTCGTCGGACGCAACACGGCCGCCGGCGGGTCCGGCGACAGCGCCCCGATGACCGCCCTCGGCGTGTTCCAGGGCATGCGCGCCGCCGCCCAGGCCACGTGGGGCACCGCGAGCCTCGCCGGCCGCACCGTCGGCGTCGAGGGCACCGGCAAGGTCGGCTACCAGCTGATCAAGCTGCTGCTCGCCGACGGCGCGTCGGTGGTCGCCACCGACGTCAACGCCGCCGCACTCGACCGCGTGGCCCGCGACTTCCCCGAGGTCAAGATCGCGTCCACCGTCATCGACCAGGAGCTCGACGTCTACGCACCCTGCGCGATGGGCGCCACGCTCACCGACGAGTCCGTCGCCGCGATCACCGCCCAGGTGATCTGCGGGGCCGCGAACAACCAGCTCGCCCACCCCGCGGTCGAGCACGACCTCGGCGAACGCGGCATCACCTGGGTTCCCGACTACGTCGCCAACGGCGGCGGACTCATCCAGGTCGCCGGCGAGCGGCTCGGCACGTCCGCCGACGACGTCCGCGCGCAGGTCGAGAAGATCTTCGCCACCGTCGTCCAAATCCTCGACGTCGCGAAGCGGGACGGCATCCTCGCCGGCGCCGCAGCCGACGCCGTCGCCGAGGCCCGCATCGCCGCAGCCAGGTAGGCGGCTCCGCCGCCCGTGCGCCTTTTTGGTAGCTCCCGCAACCAGAAAGGCGCACGGGCGCGAAGCGCCTAGGCCGTCAGCCGCAGGTGCAGCTCCCAGGCATTGCGCTCGACGCGATTGGATTCGAGCATCCCGTCGGCGCGGACGCTCCACACCGCGGTTCCCGTCAGGTGAATGGGTTGCCCGTCGGGTTCGGTGCCCATGAATCCGCGGTTGCGGCCGGTCATTTCCCACAGCGACGCGACGCGGGAACCGTCCTCGTTCTGGAACGTTTCGACGGGGATGAACTCCAGATCCTCGACGGTCGACTGAAACTTCAGCACCCATTCCTTGAAGGCGTCCCGGCCGCGGATCGCCTCCCCGCCGGTGACGATGACGAAGTCGTCGACGACGAGCTCGTCGATCGCGTGCGGGTCCTGGGGTGACTGCCACACCCGGGCCCAGAAATTCTCGACTGCGTGAACTCCGTGTTGTACAGACATGGTTTCCTTGCTCCCTCGCTAACTTGGAATTTCCAAGTTAGCATGGATACGACGAGGTCGCGCCCCGTTCTTCACGAGTTCGGGTTAACCCTGCGAATCGCCCGCCGGGGCCGGAGCACCCTGCTGTACATGCAGAGTCGATGCGGGGACGCGGCGACCGTCGTCGGTGACGAAGGCGAGGGACACGGCCTCGCCGGTGGTCTCGTCGGTGTACTCGGGGGAGGTGCTACCCGGACGCGGCAGATGGTCGCGACCGAACTGGCCCAGCGCCCCGATCACGACATGCAACTGCTTGCCCTTCTCCGTCAGCACATACTCCAGACGTTCCCGCGACCCCTCCTGACGATAGGCGCGACGTGCGAGGATCCCTTCGTCGACGAGCAATGCCAACCGTGCGGTGAGCACGTCGGACGCCACCCCGAGGCTGCGGGTGAACTCCGAGAACCGGCTGTGGCCCCAGAAGGCGTCGCGGACGATGAGCAGCGTCCACTTGTCGCCCAGGAGTTCGAGGGTGCGCGCGATGGAGCAACGGGCAGGGGTGGCCGACGACGGACTCATGCAACGAGGATAGTCCGTACTGGCTTGGTGCGTCCAAGCCAGCGGCTCCGCCGCCCGTGCGCGGCGAACGAGTGCAGAGACTCGCTAACCGCGCACGGGCGCGAAGCGCCTCACGCCCGCATCCCCGTGACGACGGCGTCGAGGAACTCGTCCGCGATCTCCTCGGGTGTCTCGGCGCCCGCGGGGGTGATCCAGAGGTAGCTGTAGTTGAACATGCCAAGCAGGCCCTTGACCATCAGCCGCGGCAGAGCACGGAACTGTCCGTCGCGGATACCCTGCTCCAGCGCGTTCCGCCAATGAGATTCGTAGCGTTCACGTTCGGCGATGATGCGATCACGACGCTCGTCCGTTAGGGCGTGGTACTCACGGAAGAAGACCGTCCACTCGGCACGGTGCTCGGCGATGTTCCGCATGAGCGCCCGTGCGAGGCCGCGCAGCCGTTTCTCCGGATCGGCCTCGGACAGCGCGAGTTCGTCGGCCACCGTGTTCATCTGCGCGAGTTGCCGGCTGCTGATCTCGTAGAGGATTGCCTCCTTGCTGCCGATGTAGTGGTACAGCGCTCCCCGGCCCAGCCCGGTCGCCTCACCGATCTCGGCGACCCCGGTGCCGTGGTAGCCCGACTTCGCGAACAATTCGGCGGCCACCTGCAGGACTCGGTCCCGGTTGGCGTCGTACTTGTCGCTCATCGAAGGGCCCCTTTGTCTCCCGGCGGTCGAAGATGTGAGTCTAGACGGCCCAGATCACGGGTTCGGCGCGGCCAGTCCGGTGATCAGGGCGTCGAGAAAGCCGTCGGCGATCTCTTCGGGGGTGCGGGCCCCGTCGGCGGTGAGCCAGAGGTAGCTGTAGTTGAACATGCCGAGCACACCCTTGATTATCAACGGCGGCAACAGGGTGAACACCCCGTCTCGGACGCCTTCGTCGAACGCGTGCCGCCAATGCGATTCGTACCGTTCGCGTGCCGCGACGACCCGCGCACGCCGATCACCGGTCAGGGCGTGGTACTCGCGGAAGAACACCGTCCACTCGGCGCGGTACTCGGCGATGTTGCGGAGCAGGGCCCGTGCCAGACCGCGGAGGCGGCGCTCCGGATCCGGTTCGGTCAGGGCGAGTTCGTCGGCCACGTCGTTCATCTGCGCGAGTTGCCGGCTGCTGATCGCGAACAGCACCTCCTCCTTGCTGCCGATGTAGTGGTACAGGGCCCCGCGGCCGAGCCCCACCGCCGTGCCCAGGTCGGCGATCCCGGTGCCGTGGTAGCCCGACCTCGCGAACAACTCGGCGGACACGCGCAGAATTTCGGCGCGGTTGAGGTCGTATTTGGTGCTCATCGAATCACCGTTCGACGTGCACGATCAGGGCCTGCCCCTGGCCGCCGCCCCCGCACAGCGCCGCTGCGCCGACGCCACCGCCGCGGCGTCGCAGTTCGAGCGCGAGGTGCAGGACGATCCGTGCCCCCGAGACACCGATCGGGTGGCCGAGCGCGATCGCGCCGCCGTTGACGTTCACCCGGTCCGCGTCGAGACCGAGGCGTTCGGACGAAACGAGTGTGACCGCGGCGAACGCCTCGTTGATCTCGACGAGATCGAGGTCGCGAGGTGCGATCCCCTCCCGTCGGCATGCAGCCTGGATGGCGTTGGACGGCTGCTCGTGCAGACCCGAATCGGGTCCGGCGACCACGGCACGTGATCCGATCTCGGCCAGCCACGACAGTCCGAGCCGGACGGCCGTCGACTTCCGTGTGACCACGACGGCGCAGGCACCGTCGGAGATTGGTGACGAGTTGCCGGCCGTCAGCGAGCCCCCTGCGGCGAAAGCCGGGGGCAGACCCGCGAGGTCCGCTGCCGAGGTGTCGGCCCGGATGCCCTCGTCGTGGCTCAAATCGGTTGACTCACCCCGCCCGGACCTGATCGGAACGGGAACGATCTCGGCCGCGAAGACGCCGTCCTTGCGCGCGCGTGCGGCCGCACGGTGCGAGCGAGCGGCCCACTCGTCCTGGGCGTCCCGGGTGATCCCGTACTCGGGATTCCTCGACTCGGTCAGCGCCCCCATCGACGACCCGGTGAAGGCGTCCTGGAGCCCGTCGAACGCGAGGTGGTCGATCAGTACCGTGTCGCCGTACTTGTGCCCGCGCCGACTGTTCGTCAGGAGGTGCGGCGCCGTGCTCATCGATTCCTGACCGCCGGCGACCATGATGTCCGCGTCGCCGGCGGAGATCATCTGGTGCGCCAGCGTTATCGCGTCGATTCCCGAGAGGCACATCCGGTTGATGGTCAGTGCCGGTGTGGTCATGGGGATTCCGGCGGCTGCCGCCGCGACGCGCGCCGGCAGTTGGCCGCTGCCCGCGGTGAGCACCTGGCCCATGACGACGTGGTCGACGGCGCGTGCGTCGACACCGGCCGATTCCAGCGCACCACCGATCGCGTGGCCACCCAGTACCTGGGCGCTCAGGCTCGACAGGGATCCCATGAAGCGTCCGAACGGGGTTCGTGCCCCCGCGACGAGGACGGTGGGGTCGTGGTGGTCGGTCATTGTTCGTCTCCTTCGCGAGCGTGGTGCCGCCCTGCGGCCGTTCCCGGCCGCAGGGCGGCTGATGTCAGTCAGTACGCGACGTCTCGAAGGCGTCGGAGAACGCGTACCCGTCGAGCAGGCGTCCCGCCGTGACCAGGTACTGGATCGTCGGGGTGCCCTCCTCGAGCCAGTTGAGGCGGGCATCCCGGTAGAGGCGCTCGATCGGGTGCGCGCGCGTGTATCCGATTCCGCCGTGGATGAGCAGAGCCCGGTCGGTCACCCGGCCGACGGCCTCGAGGCCGAACAGCTTGCACATGCTGGCCTCGGCGGGAATCCGTTCGCCGGCATCCCACTTCTGTGCTGCGTCGGCGAGGATCCCGCGCAGGGCGTAGACGTCGGTGGCCATCTCCGCCAGGTAGCGCTGGATGGCCTGCCGTGTGCCGATCGGCTTGCCGAACGTGACACGGCTCTTCGCGTGGGCGATCGACAGTTCGAGGGCGCGCTCGGACGTGCCGAGGGAGCTAGCGGCGATGAACACCCGGCTGATCTCCAGTGCGCGTTCGAGGTGCTCGTTTCCCTGCCCCTCCACGCCGACGAGCGCGGCGGCGGGCACCCGGACGGAATCGAGGGTGACGCGTCCGTGCTCGGTGCCCTTGCATCCCATCGTCTCGGGAAGCGCTGCGATCGAGAGACCGTCGGTCTCGCGGGGAACGAGGAACGCGGAGACGTCGGTCGCGGTCGTCTTCGCGAAGACGATGAAGTGAGACGCGATGTCGGAGTTGGTGATCAACCACTTCTCGCCATTCAGGACGTAGTCGTCGCCCTCGCGCACCGCGGTCGACCCGAGGTCGGCGCCCGTCCCGAAACCCGGTTCCGTCAGCGCGAACGCGACCGAGTTCCGGCCCGTGGCCGTGCCCGGGAGGACGTCCGCCTTCTGTCGGTCGCTGCCGATCTCGGAGAGCGCGTGGGCGAAGGAGTTGTGCACGTGGACGATGACCCGGAGCCCGCCCTGCACCTTGGCGAACTCGGCGATGACCGGCAGGTACTGGGCGATCGACAGGCCGCTGCCGCCGTACTCGCGGGGGACGAGCAGGCCGAGCGCGCCGATCCGCTCGAGGATGGGCATGACGATGTCGTGTGGAACCTGCTCGTCGTTCTCGATCCGCTGTTCGAGTGGATCGAGTTCGGACCAGATCGCCTCGAAAATGCGGTCCCGGAGCGCCAGGTACTCCGACTCCGGAATGCCGACCGAATGCGTGAGTGTCGCGGTCATGGTGTTGTGTCCCTTCGTTGTTGGTCGTTGCGGTCGTGGTGTGTCACAGCGCCCAGCCGCCGTCGACGGTGAGGACGGAGCCGGTGCAGAATGTGGCGTCTTCGCTGAGGAAGACTGCGGCCTTGGCGATTTCGTCGACGGTGCCGAATCGGCCGAGGACGGTTTCTCGTTCGATGCGCCTGCGCGCGGAGTCGGGCACTGCATCGGTCATGTCGGTACTGACGAAGCCGGGGGCCAGCACGTTGACCCGGATGCCGTCCCGCGCGACCTCCTTGGCGAGTGAACGACCGAAGCCGATCATCGCGGACTTCGCACCCGCGTACGCGGTGTCGCCGGCGTGACCGATCAGGCCGACGACCGACGACACCAGCACGATGCTCGGTGACCTGCCGTGCACGAGGTGGGGCAGCGCTGCCCGCGCGAGAGCGACGGTGCCGCGGAGGTTCGTCTCGATCACGCTCCACCAGGCGTCCGGGTCCGTCTCGACGAGCCGCCCGCCCGACCACTGGCCCGCGTTCAGGACGAGCGAATCGAGGTGTCCCCAGTGGGAGACGACGCGCTCCACCGCCGTGAGCGCCGTGGTGTCGTCGTGCAGGTCGAAGCGGATCGGAAGTACCTGCTCGGGAGCGTCCGCGGCGAGTTTCTCGGCGTCGTCACGTCTCGTCCGGTACGTGCATCCCACCCGGCAGCCGCGCTGCGTCAGGGCCGTGGTGACGGCGGCTCCGATGCCGCGGGAACCGCCGGAGACCAGCGCGACGCGGGGATCGTCGTGATCGTTCTCGTTCATGTTCAGAAATGTACTGATCGATCCAAAAATAGTCCAGAGTGTTCGTGAAAGTCGGTCTGAAACTTGTATTAACTGGAGATTTGAAGCGGTTCGCGACATGGATCGATCGGTACAAGAATGCTTGCGGTCGACGTCCGGGATGTGCTAGACCTGTGACCGTGGCCACACGGGGCGACGGCGCGGACGATGTCCGATCGGCGAACCCCGGACGAGGCCCGACGGCCCGCTCATAACCGCGGTGGCACCGGATCGACACGCGGCAGCCGCACCGCCCCACATCAGCAGCGATGGGAGATTCGATATGAGAGTCATCGACGACCTGGAGGTCACTCGGGTCAAACCCCGGAAGGTTGCCTTCGCGTCCTTCGTCGGAACGGCAATCGAGTGGTACGACTTCTTCATCTTCGGGACCGCGGCCGCACTGGTATTCGGGAAGGCGTTCTTCCCGTCGTTGAGTCCGCTGTCGGGAACGCTGGCCGCGTTCGCGACGTTCGGTGTCGCGTTCGTGTCGCGTCCCGCAGGCGCGATCGTCTTCGGGCACTTCGGAGACCGGATCGGCCGCAAGAAGATGCTGGTGTTCTCCCTGGTGCTGATGGGGTCGTCGACGGTCGCGATCGGACTCATCCCCACCTACGGAGCGATCGGTCTCGCCGCGCCCGTGCTGCTCGTCCTCGCGCGCCTGGCACAGGGCTTCGCGGTCGGCGGAGAATGGGGCGGCGCGGTGCTGATGGCAGTCGAACACGCACCGCGCGAGAAGCGGGCGTTCTACGGCAGCTGGCCGCAGGCCGGCGTGCCCGCCGGACTCGTTCTCGCAACGCTCGCATTCCTCCTGGTCGAGCATCTTCCGGATGACCTGGTACAGGCATGGGGATGGCGGCTTCCGTTCCTCGCCAGTGCCGGGTTGGTCGCGGTCGGCATGTACGTGCGACTGAAGGTCGTCGAATCGCCGGAGTTCGAGAACGTCAAGCGCAACAAGAAGATTGCCGACTTCCCGATCCTCGCGGTCCTGCGGGGTGAGAAGCGGGCGCTGGGCGTCGGGATTCTCACCCAGGCCGCCTCCCTCGTGCCGTTCTACCTTGTCACCGTCTTCGTCCTGTCGTACGGTCCGAAGGAACTCGGCATCTCGCGGCAGACGATTCTGTTGAGCATCCTCGTCGCGTGCGTCCTCGACATCCTGACGGTGCCCTACACGTCGATGATCGCGGACCGGATCGGAGCACGGAAGATGTTGATCTACGGGTCCCTCTACATGGCCGCGATCGCGTATCCGTTCTTCTGGTTGCTGTCGACCGGAGTGGGTGTCGCCGTCCTTCTGGCGATGATTCTGATCATCACTATCGGTCACGCCGTCACCTATTCCGCGGTGGCCGGCTACGTCACCGGTCTGTTCCCGGCCGAAGTCCGATACACCGGCGCGTCCGTCGCCTACCAGTTCGGTGGTGTCGTGTTCAGTGCTCCCGCTCCGTTCATCGCGGTGGCGATCGCTGCCGAGACGGACGGTTCGTGGGCACTGGCTGCGTACATCGCAGCGGCGTGCGCCATCACGGTCCTGGTCCTGACCCTGACGAAAACTGCAAAGGTGAATCACTGATGTCTCCCGACAGACTCGCAACGTCCGCACTCGCCGGTGCCTGGCAGGACATCGAATCCCTGCTGGACCGCGACCCGTTCGGTGGCGACTTCAACACCGCCCACGAAATCTGCACCCGTTATGCGGCCGACCCGAATCGGGTGGCGCTGACCGTCCGGCACGAGGACGGCTCGGCCGACCGCTGGACGTACCGCGAACTCGACAGGCTCGCCGCGAAGGCGGCACGGGTGTTCGCACGCGCGGGACTGACGCGGGGAGATCGCGTCGGCGGACTGCTCTCGCGACAGGTCGAGAGTTGGATCACCGCACTGGCGGCGTGGCGCTCCGGGCTGGTGTACGTGCCGCTGTTCGGCGGGTTCGCCCCGGATGCGATCGGCCTGCGCCTCGACGCGGCGGGAGTCCGCGCGGTCGTGGTCGATCAGCGGTACCGGCCGGTCCTCGCGGAAGCGCAGGCGACCCACGGACTCGATCCCGCGGTGTTCGTCGTCGGCGACGTCGCGGCCGGCACGGACGACAGGTCCTTCTGGACCGAGGTCGACCGGGCCGACGCCGACGGCCCGCTCGCGACCACGGCGCTCGGGGACACCGCCACCCTGCTGTTCACCAGCGGAACATCCGGAACACCGAAGGCGTGCACCATGACCCACGCCACCTTCGTCTCCGTCATGCCCTACGCGAAGGCCGTTCTCGGGACGACCCGCGACAGCGTCGTCTTCTCGACGTCGGACCCGGCGTGGGCGTTCGGGCTGTACAGCACCGGTGCCGCCGTCATGGCGCTGGGCGTGCCACGCGTCATGTACTCCGGGAAGTTCGTCCCCGAGGCCTGGCATCGCGTCATCCGGGAAGAGAAGGCCACGATCCTCACCACCGCGCCGGCCGCCCTGCGGCGACTGACGGCGACGTTCGCGCAGGACGGGGTCCCGCCGACGCTCCGCACCGTCGCCGCTGCCGGCGAACCGCTCACCGCAGTGGTCGCCGCGGCCTGGGCCGGCACCGGTGCACCCGCCGTGCGCAACGGGTACGGACTGTCCGAGGTCGGCATGCTCCTGGGCGACACCCAGGGCACCGAAACGAGGTCCGGCCCGGGCTGGATGTCCGCCACGATTCCCGGGTTCGACACCTTCCTCGCCGACCGGGACGGGCAACCGGTGGCCGACGGCCAACCGGGATTGATCGCGGTACGGCAGCCCCGGTACCAGATGTCCAGCGGCTACGAGAACACCCCCGACCTGTGGGCCGACCGCTGGCGCGGCGACGTATTCCTCACCGAGGACCGAGCCGTCACAGACCCCCAGGGGCGGTGGCAGATACTGGGCCGGGACGACGACATGATCATCGCGTCGGGGCACAACATCAGCCCGGTCGAGGTCGAGAACGCGCTGTTGCAGCACCCGGCGGTCGCCGACGCCGCGGCAGTCGCGTACGACGATCCGATCCGCGGCGGAGTGGTCCGGGCCGTCGTCGTCCGCGCGGACGACCGGGCCGACGACAGCGACCTCGTCACGCAACTCGCACACCTGGTCGCGCAGCGCGTCGGCCCCTATGCGGCACCGAAAGTCGTCGACTTCCGGCCCGACCTCCCGCGCACCGAAGTCGGCAAGCTGCGCCGGGCGGCCGTCCGCGAACTCCCGATCACATGAACGGGCACAACCGCATGCGCGCCCTGATGGTCACCGCGCTCGACGGTCCCCGGGCGCTCGCCCCGGTCGAGGTCGACGAACCCGTCGCGGACGAATCCGCGATCCTCGTCGAGGTTCATGCGGTCGGGGTGTCGTTCCCGGATCTGCTTCTCACCCAGGGCAGGTACCAGTACAAGCCGGAACTGCCCTTCGTCCCCGGCGGAGAGGTCGCCGGGATCGTACGGTCAGCGCCTGGCGGCAGCGGATACTCTCCGGGCGACCGGGTCGTCGGATTGACCGGTGTGGGCGGCGCGATGGCCGAAGTGGTTGCACTGCCGCCGGAGACGACTTTCCTCCTCCCCGAAACGATTTCGATGGCCGCAGGCGCCGCCCTGCTGTTCAACTACCTCACCGTGCATTTCGCGCTGGCACGTCGTGGACGCCTCGAGGCGGGGGAGTCGGTGCTCGTCCAGGGCGCGGCGGGAGGCATCGGCACCGCCGCGACGACACTGGCGCCTCACCTCGGCGCGTCGCGGACCATCGCGGTCGTCAGCAGTGAGGAGAAGGCGGAGTACGTGCGGAGTCTCGGCGCCTCCGACGTCGTGGCCACCGGGACCTGGCGGGACGAGGTCCTCGCGATCACCGACGGCCGCGGGGTGGACGTCGTGGTCGATCCCGTCGGGGGCGACCGCTTCACCGACAGCGTCCGATCGCTGGCGACGGGCGGGAGGATTCTCGTGATGGGCTTCACCGGCCGGGACATCCCCTCGGTGAAGGTGAACCGGCTGCTCCTGAAGAACGCGTCCGTAGTCGGAGTCGCGTGGGGCTCGTGGTGGGCCGAGGACCCCGGACGACTGTCGGCGCAGTGGAGCGAATTGTGTCCCTTGCTCGCGTCGGGCGCGTTGACGATTTCGGAGCCGACCCGGTACCCGTTCGACGCGGCAGCCGAGGCCCTGCTCGATCTCGAACATCGCCGAACCGTCGGGAAGAGTGTCCTCACCCTCCGGTGAGGCGGCTCCGCCGCCCGTGCGCCTTTTTGGTAGTTACAGCTACGGCGTTTTCAAGCGGCCGTCGCAACAACGAGTTTCCCGAGACGCTCGGCTGGACTGTCCCAGTCGAGCGTCATACGGGGACGACGATTGAGTTTATCGGCCACCACGTCGAGGTAGACCTCTTCGAACCCGTCCAACGCGATCCCCTTGGGGAAGTACTGGCGCAGCAAGCCGTTTGTGTTCTCGTTCGTCCCGCGCTGCCACGGCGAACGCGGATCACAGAAATACACCGGCACCCCCGTCTCGACAGTGAACCGGGCGTGCTGACTCATCTCCGCACCCTGATCCCAGGTGATCGACTTGGCAAGGTGCTGGGGAAGCTCGGTGATCTTGCGGGTCATCGCCGACCGCACCTGCTCGGCGGAATGCCCATCCGGCAGGTGCAACAGCATCACGAACCGGGTCGACCGCTCCACCAACGTCCCGATCGCCGACTTGTTGTTCGCCCCGATGATCAGATCGCCCTCCCAGTGCCCGGGCACCGCCCGGTCCTCGACCTCGGCGGGACGCTCGGAAATCATCACCATGTCCGGGAACTTCCCCCGCCGCTCACCGACCGTGCTTCGGTGTTTACGCAGGTAGCGGCCGGTCCGCAGATGGGCGGTCAGCTCCCGCGTCAACGCTCCCCGGGACTGGACGAACAACGCCTGATAGATCGATTCGTGTGACACCCACATCTCCGGCCGGCTCGGATACTCCCGCCTGAGCTTGTGCGAGATCTGCTGCGGTGACAAGTCCTCACCCAGCCACCCCTGCACCTGCTCCCGCAACTCGGCGTGGGCGGCGAGCTTGGCGGTCTTGGGGCGCCGGGCGCGGGCCTCGGCGTCCCGTTGGGCCCGTGAGGCCAGATACTTCCCGCGAGAGGACAACGCCCGCCGCAGTTCCCGGCTGATCGTGGACGGGCTGCGGCCCAGTGCGTGGGCGATCGCCCGGATCGTCCACCCGTCCCGGCGGAATTCGTCGATCTGCTCCCGCTCGGACAGCGACAGATACCGCCCCGACGGGGGAACAGGTCGGCGGGGACGCACTCCACCGACCTGCACCAGCCACCGCCGCATCTGGGTCAGCGAGACCTGCACCTCACACGCCGCGCTGACCGTGTCCTGCCCCGCCCGCAAACACTCCCAGAACTGCTCCCGCACTCGCCGCTCGATCGGCGGCCGCCCCTTGAACACCATCCACAACACCCTTCCTTACCAGGGATGTTGCGTCGACCGACTGAATACGCC